>NZ_CP060635.1:3348241-3648982 GCF_014337215.1 Wansuia hejianensis
GAAAAATTTGCAAAATCGCTCAGATTAAGGTAAACTGATATATGATAGTCAGGTACTGCAGAATACCCTGAAGATACTCTGGAGTATAGGTTGAGAAATGGAGAATGACAGATGGATTACATTGTAAGAGCGACGGCCGCAGGCGGACAGATCCGGGCTTTTGCGGCAACAGCGAGAGGGTTGGCTGAGAAGGCCAGGGCTTTGCATAATACCAGTCCTGTGGCGACGGCAGCCCTGGGAAGGCTTTTGACGGCCGGAGCCATGATGGGCGTTATGATGAAAGGCGACAAGGATATACTGACCTTGCAGATAAAAGGGAATGGGCCGCTGCATGGGATTACAGTGACGGCAGATTCCAAAGGCCGGGTGAAAGGATTTGTAGACAATCCGGAGGTCCTGATCCATGCCAATGAGCTGGGAAAGCTGGACGTGAGTGGTGCCATTGGTGCAGGTTATCTGACCGTTATAAAGGATCTGGGGCTGAAGGAGCCTTATTCGGGACAGATAGAGCTTCAGACCGGGGAGATCGGGGATGACCTGACTTATTATTTCGCGGTCAGCGAGCAGGTACCCTCTTCTGTGGGCCTGGGAGTTCTGATGGAGAAGAATAATACCGTGAAGCAGGCTGGTGGCTTCATCGTACAGTTAATGCCGGGGACTTCAGAGGAAGTGATTGAAAAGCTGGAGATGAACCTCTCACAGGTCACTTCTGTAACGCGGATGCTGGAGGCGGGATACACGCCGGAACAGCTTCTGGAGCAGCTGCTGCAGGGGATGGAACCGGAAATACTGGATACCATACCGGCTGAGTTTTACTGTAACTGCAGCAGAGACAGGATGGCCAGAGCACTGATCAGCATAGGGGCCAAGGAATTGCAGCGGCTGATTGATGAGGGAGAACCCATTGAGTTGAAGTGCCATTTCTGTGGCAGCGCGCATACATTTTTAATTCCTGAAATCAGGGATTTCCTCGACGCTGCAGGCGGAGAAGTGAAGCCTGAGAGATAAAAAAGATAGCTCCGGCAGCCGCTGGCAGCGGTAGGATTACGGAAAATAGCGGCGGCAGCCAGATAGGAAGGATTGAGATGAAACAGGGATTTATAAAGGTTGCAGCAGCCACGCCTAAGATTCTCGTGGCTGATTGTGTGGAAAATGCCGGATTAATTGTGGAAGAGATCCGGAAGATGGAGAATCAGGGTGCAAAGATCATGGTGCTGCCCGAACTGTGCATGTCCGGTTATACCTGTAGCGACCTGTTCTGGCAGGGACGGCTTTTAGATGAGGCCAGGGAAGGGCTCAGGCTGGTTTTGAGGGAGACCCGCGGGGTGGATGCGCTTATTTTTACAGGCCTGCCGCTGGAACATGGGGGAAAGCTCTATAATGCTGCGGCTGTTCTGAACAGGGGCCGTCTGCTGGGGGTGATTCCGAAGAAATATCTTCCCAATTATAATGAATTTTATGAATTGCGCCATTTTACGCCTGGTGAAGAGCGCGTGGAATGGATGGAGTGGGACGGCGAAAAGGTTCCTTTCGGCATGAATTTACTGTTTGCCTGCAGCATGATGCCACATCTGGTTGTGGCTGCGGAGATCTGTGAAGACCTTTGGGCGCCGGCTCCGCCGAGCGTGGCGCATGCGCTGGCCGGAGCTACGGTGATTGCCAATCTGTCGGCAAGTGACGAGATGACGGGGAAGGATGCTTACAGGAAGAATCTGGTGGCATCACAGTCGGCCAGGCTGATCTGCGGCTATATTTACGCGAGCGCCGGAGAGGGGGAGTCTTCTACAGATCTGGTGTTCGGAGGCCAGAACCTGATTGCGGAAAACGGAACGGTTATGAAGGAATCCAGACGTTTTGCCAATGAGATGATCTGCAGTGAGCTGGATGTGGACCGTCTGATCAGCGAACGCCGCAGGATGACTACCTATCCGGCCGCGGACAGGGAGCGTTATGTGACAGTTCCTTTTGAGCTGGAGATGGTTGAGACGGAACTGACCCGGTATTTTGATCCCAGGCCCTTTGTGCCTTCTGACAGAGCGAACAGGGACAAACGGTGCGATGAGATTCTGAGCATTCAGGCGATGGGGCTTAAGAAGCGTCTGGAGCATACGCTCTGTAAAAGTGCAGTGATCGGCATATCCGGCGGGCTGGATTCGACGCTGGCTCTGCTGGTGACAGCCAGGGCTTTTGACTTGCTGGAGATTCCCAGGGAAAATATCACTGCGGTTACCATGCCTTGTTTTGGCACCACCGACAGAACTTATCAGAATGCCTGCAGGCTGACACAGTGCCTGGGAGCCACGTTGAGAGAGATTGATATACGGGAGGCTGTGCAGGTGCATTTCCGGGATATCGGACAGGATATGGAGAAGCATGATGTGACTTATGAGAATGCCCAGGCCAGGGAGCGCACGCAGATTCTGATGGATATTGCCAATCAAACGGGAGGAATGGTGATCGGCACCGGCGACCTTTCTGAACTGGCCCTGGGCTGGGCGACCTATAACGGCGACCATATGTCCATGTATGCGGTGAATTGTTCTGTGCCAAAGACACTGGTGCGGCATCTGGTTCGATACTATGCGGATACCTGCGGAGATGGTGAGCTGGAGGAAATCCTCCTGGATGTGCTGGATACCCCGGTGAGTCCGGAGCTGCTGCCGCCGAAGGACGGTGTGATATCCCAGAAGACAGAGGAGCTGGTAGGACCTTATGAGCTCCATGACTTTTTCTTGTACTACATGCTGCGTGCAGGCTATGCGCCGGCGAAGATCTACCGGGTAGCCCGGCTGGCTTTTCGGGGGGAATACGATGCAGAAACGGTCTTGAAATGGATGAAAAACTTCTACCGGAGGTTTTTTACCCAGCAGTTTAAACGTTCCTGCCTGCCGGACGGGCCCAAAGTAGGCTCTGTGGCCGTGTCTCCGCGAGGGGATCTGCGGATGCCCAGCGACGGATGTGTCAGAATCTGGATGGATCAGATGGAAGCGCTTGAAGCAACAATGGAAAAATAAACGTAAAAAAGCTGCCGTGAAATTTTATGGCAGCTTTTTTACGTTTATTTTTTAGCACTATATGGAACGCTTCAGGCGTTCCTCCACTTCTGGATTCTTGTCGAGCAGAGCCGACAGGAAACGGGTCGCGCCTGTTCCGCGGCTCTTGTAGGACTGAACCAGGGTGAGACGCGCTTCTTTGGACAGGTGATCCGCGATACGTTCAAAATCCAATAATATATCGGTAAAAACGCAGCCTTCAGACACAGAGCAAAGACCCTGCTTCAGGCGGTTCAGGTGTTCTTCGCGGCTGTGGGCACATTCACGGATGATTTCATGCTCCAGGGAAACAATCTTAAAAGCAACCTTCGGGTCCTCTGTGTGGAAGCATTCGTCGGCCAGCTCCAGGATTTTGGCCATGCGCCCGTTGAGCACCTCAAGCTCCTTTCGGGCGTCCCCCGAGAAGGAATGCCCGGTTTCCCACAGACGCTTAAAGGAAACCACCATATGGTATATATGGTCGCTGATATTCTCATAGTTGGAAATCACATGCAGAAGCTGTGACAGCTCTTTACTTTCCGCTTCTGTCAGGCTTCGTGTGGAAAGCCTGGCGAGATAGGATTCAATCTCATCCTGATACCAGTCAACCTGTTCTTCAGCTTTATGTATGAGCTTTGCGGATTTGTCATTCCACTGGTCAAGCAGCCCGGCGGCGGCAGTAAAGGCTTCATTGGTAACATGTATGCACTCTATAGTCCGCTGGCGGCATTGTGCCAGAGCCAGGCTGGGGGTGGCCATAAGCCGTGTATCCAGAAGGGTTTCTTCCTGAACTGTACTTTCGCGGACAGTGATTCTCGCCAGTTTTTCCAGAAGCCTGGAGCATGGCAGGAGAATGGCCGCGCATGCAAACTTGTATCCGGAGTGGCAGATGGCGATTGTGACAGGGGTCGCTATCGCAGAAAGAAAGGGGAGCGCTCCTGCGGATCTGAGGATCATGTAGACGGGAAGGGCGATGAAAGCACCGATCACGTTGATATAAAGATCTACCACTGCAGTCCTTTTAGCGTTCTTGGAAGTACCCATGGAAGAAATCAGCACTGGTAATACCTGACCGATATTGATGCCCAGAATTAAGGGGATCACACTCTCGAAGGTGATTCCGCCCGCCAGCGCCAGTGCCTGAAGAACACCTACGGAAGCGGAGGAGCTCTGCATAATTCCTGCCATCAGGATTCCGACAGCCAATCCCAGGAAGGGATTGGTCAGAAGGTCAAACAGGCGCATGAATTCCGGGATCTGGCTGAGGCCGGACATGGAGCCGGACATGGTAGTCATGCCAAACATCAGGATAGAGAAGCCGAGTAAAATGGCTCCCACGTCTCTTTTATGTTCTTTTGACTGAAATCGGTATAAAATGATTCCTATGAATGCCAGAATTGCTGTGAAAGAAGCAGGTTTTAATAACTGAATCAGGAAACTGGCGCCGTCAATGCTGGTGAGGCTGATCAGCCACGCCGTGACTGTGGTGCCCAGATTGGAGCCTATCATCAGAGGAACTGCCTGGCCGAGGGCCATCATGCCGGAGTTAACGAAGCTGACTGCCATGACGTTGGTTGCGGTAGAAGACTGGATGACCATTGTGACCAGAAGGCCAACCATAAATCCGCGCATGGGATTGGCTGTCATGCGGGTAAGAAAATTCTTCATCTGATTGCCGGCACATTTTTTCAGGGCTTCTCCCATATAAGTCATACCGAACAGAAAAAGTGCAATTCCCCCGATACAGGATAAAACATTAAAAAAATCCATACATGCTCCTCTCGTCCCAAGAAATTACCTAAGGGACCGATTGAGATTTAACTTTAACTTTACTTAAAGTTAAAGTAATATTTATATTCTATAAAATCATACTTTTTTTCTGGGCTGTTGTCAATTTACCTTTTGATTTTTTTATAATTTCTTTTCAAATGAAAGGTTTTAGTATATCCTTATTTTAATAGCAAACAGATAATAACAAAAAGGGAGATTCCTTCTATGTCAAACCAATATAAAATAATCGATGAAAGGAACTGGAAGCGTGCCATGCATTGCAAGGTATTCAGAAACAGCGTGGAACCGGCATTCTGTGTGACTTTTGAACTGGATATCACGCATTTCCTTGAAGCAGTGAAGCGGGACAAAATATCTTTTACCATGGCTATGATATTAGCGGTATCCAAATGTGCGAATGAAATAGAAGAATTCCGCTGCCGTTTTGTAGATGGACAGCCTGTGCTGTTCGACCGGATCGATACGGCGTTTACCTATCTGGATAAAGAATCAGAGCTGTTTAAGGTTGTTCATGTGCCGATGGAGAAAACAATGGAAGCATATGCTGCAGCGGCGGCAAAAGCGGCTGAGGAACAGACAGAATATTTTACGGGTCCGCTGGGAAATGATGTGTTTCAGTTTTCGCCGATGCCATGGGTGACTTACACACACATTTCGCATACGAATTCCGGAAAAAAAGACAATGCAACTCCTCTGTTTGACTGGGGGAAGTATTTTGAAAGAGAGGGACGGATTCTTCTCCCATTCTCGGTACAGGCCCATCATTCCTTTGTGGACGGGCTTCATGTGGGCAAGCTGGCGGAGAAGCTGCAGCATTATCTGAATAAGTTGGGATATGGAACAGATGCGGCTTTAACGCTGCAGGTTCTGGAGGAGCGGTTCACGGTTTGTAAAGCAGAAGATTTTTCACAATTGGACCTGAGTGGGGAATATTGCTTTACCGCCCGTACAGATGAAGAATATTCTGTCGTCTGTGAGAGCAGTAAGGTGCCTCCGAACATAACGGAGCGGGAAGACGGCTGGAGATGCCTCCGCATGATGGGGCCGCTGGATTTCACGCTGACAGGAATACTGGCGAAGGTTTCTGCAATACTGGCCTCGGCCGGGATAGGGATATTTGCAGTGTCGACTTATAATACAGATTATATTTTTACGAAGGGAGAAAACTTTGACCGTGCAATCAGGGCGCTGGGGGAAAAGGGATATAAAATCAGTATACCATGCAGGGGTATATGACAAAAGAGAAAAATAGGGGAAGGGGGTATCATGAAGATTGCCGTGGAAGATATGGCGCCTGAACGGTAGTCTCAATGATCCGGTAACTCGGCGTTTGGAGAATGATCGAAAACATAATGTTATTATGACCAGATGGGAGGCGGAATGATGAAAAAGCTGAGTGAAATGAGCAATGAAGAGCTGTGGCAACTGTTCCCGATCTTTCTGACGGAGCATCGGAAGGAGTGGAAGGACTGGTATGAGGAAGAGCATGCGTATCTGGAAAGGATATTGCCGCCGCAGCTGGTGAAGAATATCAGCCATGTCGGAAGTACATCCGTGGATACGATCCGGGCAAAGCCGATTGTGGACATCCTTCTGGAGGTCGTGCCGGACTGTGATTTCAGCCAAATTGAAGATATGCTGGTCAGTCACGGGTATTTGTGCATGTCCCGTTCGGGGGACAGGTTTTCCTTTAATAAAGGCTATACGGAGAATGGGTTTGCAGAAAAGGTATACCACCTTCACCTGCGGCGGGAAGGGGATCACGATGAGATCTTTTTCCGTGATTATCTGAGAAAGCATCCGGAGGCTGCCAGGGATTATGAGAAGCTGAAGCTCACGCTGTGGAGGCGGTATGAGTATGACAGGGACAGCTATACGGAAGGGAAAACGGATTTTGTGAGAAAATATACCAGGCTTGCAAGGGAAGAGGCGAAAGGTTCATGCGCGGCTGTCATACGCCCGGCCCGTCTGAATGACGCGGAAACTCTGCTGGGGATATATGGGCCATACGTTCGGAATACCGCTATTTCTTTTGAATATAAAGTTCCGGGTGCAGAGGAATTCCAGAAAAGGATGGGTAAGATTGTGCAAAAATACCCGTTCCTGGTGGTGGAAGAAGATAAAAATATAATTGGGTATGCATATGCGTCGCCGTTTCATGAGAGGGAAGCATATGGCTGGTCGGTGGAGACGTCGATCTATGTTAAGCAGGGATTTCACGGGTACGGCCACGGGAAACGGCTGTATCGGGAACTGGAAAGAATTCTTCAGAAACAGCATTACCTGAATATGTACGCCTGCCTCGCTTTTACGGATCAGGAAGATGAGTATCTGACAAACGCAAGTAAAAGCTTTCATGAGTGCCTGGGATTCCGTACTGTCGGAAGATTCAGCCGGTGCGGATATAAATTTGGACGATGGTATGACATGATATGGATGGAAAAAATGATTGGTGTACATGGGAAACTGCCGGATGTGGTACTTCCGCCTCAGGCTGAGTTGAGCAATGATAACGGCGGGGCGCACTGTATGTAAACTGTTCCTGTTTTCGGAAGGGCAGAAGAAGTGTCCAGGTCTGGTTTCAGAAAAAGATGAAAGAGTCCGCCAGGGAGGAAGCTTGAGAGCTTCCCTTCTGGCAGACTCTTCTTTATTCTGCGCCTGTGCCGGCATCGGCTTTGGCAATTGCTGACTGAATCGCTTCCAGAAGTAGCATGGAGGTATATTTGTTCTCGTCAGAATAGGTTATGTTGTCTGTAGACTGGGAGAGATAAATCTGCTCTGCGATATCTTCGAGAGTAGGCTCCATCAGAGGATACATAACGGTAGCAGTCTCACTTAAGTTCACCAGTTCGATGGAATTGATATGATTCGCATCTACAGTGACCTGGACATCAAAGGAGTTGTCGTTCAGCTGAATCGTGGATGTATATACGCCGGGTATGTACAGGGTCTCTTCGGCCGGTTTGGCAGCAGTATCCTTTTTATCCTTTCCGCTGAACATGACAAAGACCAGGATGATCATTAATATGGCAAGCACAAGAAAGATAGCAGTATAGACAACTTCTTTCATATGTAAAACGACAATTTTGGTTTTGGAACTCATGGGCGGTAGACTCCTTTTCGCGTTTTCTATATATGATATGAGTCAGATACAGAAAGTATGACCATTTTGCAAAAAGAGTTTTGGAAGGAAGTCTTGCCGGTTTTTCAGCATATGGATGGGAAAACGGTTTTTCTGCCTGCCTGTTTATGGTACAATGGAAGAGTAATTGTGAACAGTTTTTGGGAAGGCAGGAGAATTAATTTGTCGCTGCAATTAATAGCCGGGAACAGTGGTTCCGGGAAATCACACTATATCTATGAGAAAATTATACGGGAGTCTGTGGAGCATCCGGAGCGGAATTATCTGATGATTGTTCCGGAGCAGTTCACTATGCAGACGGAGAAAGAACTGGTTTCGCTTCATCCCAGAAAGGGGATCCTGAATATCGATGTTCTGAGCTTTAACAGGCTGGCTTACCGCGTTTTTGAAGAAGTGGGGGGGAACACCCGTCCGGTTCTGGAGGAGACGGGAAAGAGCCTGGTGCTGCAGAAGGTGGTCTGGGACCGGCAGAAGGAACTGAAGGTACTGGGAGGGACGTTGAGAAAATCAGGGTCTATAGCCCAGATGAAATCGCTGGTTTCTGAGCTTCTGCAATATAAGGTGGCGCCGGAGGATCTGGAGGAGTGGGTGCCGGAGCAGGAAGGCTGCCGGCTGCTGGCCTGGAAGCTGGAGGATGTGAAAACCGTTTACAGAGGATTTGCGGATTATCTGTCGGAACGGTATCTGACGGCTGAAGAGGTTCCGGAGGTGCTCTGCGGCGTGATCGGGAAATCCCGGATTCTGAAGGGCAGCACGGTGGTGCTGGATGGGTTTACCGGGTTTACGCCAGTGCAGAACCAGGTAATAAGGGAGTTGTACGGGCTGTGCAGCCGGATCTATGTGGTCGTGACACTGGACAGACGGGAAGAGCCCTGTCGGAATGACGGACCGCACAGGCTGTTCCACATGAGCCGCCAGATGACGCGAAAGCTGGTGGATATGGCCAGAGAGACGGGGACAGAGGTGCTTCCGGTGGATTGGGTGGTGCCAGGTATGAACGGGCGGTTTGCCGGAAACCGGCCTATGCATTTTCTGGAACAGCATCTGTTCCGTTATGATAAGCACGAATTTAGAGAGGAGCAGGAAGCCATCTCTGTGTGGGAGGCAGAGGACCCGGCCGGAGAGCTGTCCTATGTGGCGGGAACCATCCTCCGCCTGATCCGGGAAGAGGGATATTGTTACCGGGACTTTGCTCTGGTGACGGGAGACCTGCCCTCTTACGGCAGAGTGGCAGAAGCTGTCTTCGAGGCAGCGGATATCCCGTTCTTTCTGGATCAGAAGCATCCGGTGCTGATGAACCCTCTGGTAGAATTCATCCGGTCGGCGGTTGACATGGTGGTGCAGAATTTTTCGTATGAGAGTGTGTTCCGTTATCTCCGCTGTGGCCTTACGGACTTTACCAGGGAGGAGACAGACAGGCTGGAAAATTACGTGCTGGCCCTGGGAATCCGGGGCTGGAAGCAGTATGGGGAACGCTGGGTCCGGATGTACAGGAATATGAAACCAGAGGAGATCGGCAGTCTCAACGGTCTGCGGGAACGGTTCAGCTCTGGCCTGGAGGAATTTGTCACGGGAATGAGGGAGAGGAAATCGACGGCGTCCCGGAAGACAGAAGTGCTCTACCAGCTCATTGTCCGGAATGAGGTACAAAAGAAGCTAAAGCTGCAGGAAGAAAGTTTTCATGCGTTGGGCGAGGCGGCCATGGAAAAAGAGTATGCGCAGATTTACGGCATTGTCATGAACCTGCTGGATAAGCTGGTGGAGGTGCTGGGCAGGGAGCGCATGGGGATTAATGCCTATCAACAGATTCTGGAGGCAGGGTTCCAGGAGACACAGATCGGCCTGATCCCACCGGGAGGCGACCAGGTGCTGGTGGGGGATATCGAACGCACCCGCCTGAAAAATGTCAAAGTTCTGTTTCTCGCGGGCATCAATGAGGGGATTATACCAAAGCCTGTGTCGAAAGCAGGCATTCTGTCGGAGGTAGACAGGGAGTATCTGAGAAGCCGCTCTGTGGAGCTGGCGCCCACTGCCCGGGAAGAGATGTACCGCCAGCGGTTTTATCTGTACCTGAACCTGACGAAGCCCTCTGAGCGGTTGTATCTCTCATACTGCAAAGCGGATGCCAAGGGGAGTGCGCTGATGCCTTCTTATCTCATTGGTGTGATTACACGTCTGTTCCCGGGGATCAGAATATCGAAGCTGGCGTTGGAACGGAATGTGACAGACCGGCTGGAGACGTCTGAGGGCGCTATGGAACTGTTTCTCGAAGGGATTCAGAATATCCGGAAGGGAAGGACAGACGTGGGGTTTTTGGAGCTGTACCGCTGGTACCAAAAGGACGGGCAGAGGAAAAAGCAGCTGGAATGTCTGCTGCAGGCTGCATTTTATGAGAATCCCCAGACGGGGATCGGCCGCGCCGTGGCAAAGGCCCTGTATGGAGGAGTGCTGGAGAATTCGGCCACCAGGTTGGAGCAGTTTGCGGCCTGTGCCTTCGCACATTTTCTTCAGTATGGGCTGAAGCTCCGGGAACGTGAAAAATATGAGTTCAGCGCCGCTGACATGGGAACTGTGATGCATGAAACCTTGGAGAAGTTCTCAGAGAAGCTGGCCGGGAGAGGATACCGGTGGGCGGAGCTGACAGAGGAGCAGAGGGACTCGCTGGTAGATGAGTCGCTGGAAGAGATCGTACATGACTATGGGAATACAATCCTTCACAGCAGCAGCAGGAATACGTACCTGATTACCAGAGTTCAGAATATGATGCGGTGTACGGTGTGGGCGCTTCAGGAACAGATCCGTAAGGGGGCATTTGAGCCGGGCGGATTTGAGATATCCTTTGCTGCGGAGGATCATCTGGATTCCATCAATATTGATCTGTCCGAGGATGAAAAGCTGAAGCTGCGGGGGCGCATTGACCGTATGGACCGTTGTGAGACGGCTGATAAAATATATGTGAAAATTATAGATTATAAGACAGGAAATACTACGCTTGACCTGCTGGCCCTCTATCATGGGCTGCAGTTGCAGTTGGCGGTGTATCTCAACGCTGCGGTTGAGCTGGAGCAGAAGAAGCATCCTGAAAAAGAGGTGGAGCCGGCCGGGATTTATTATTATCATATACAGGATCCCTTCGTAACTGCAGGGTCTGTAGAGGATGAAAAGGATCAGGAGGAAATCCTGAAGGCGCTCAAGATGGACGGGCTTTCCCGCAATGAGGGGGAAATCCTGTCCCTTCTGGACCGCACGGTGCCTCCGGGCGGCCGTTCCAGCGTTATACCCGTGGGATATAACAAGAACGGAAGCCTGGCCTGGTATTCCAAGGTGGCGGAAAAGGAAGATTTCGAAGTGATCCAGAGGTACACAGACAGAAAGATCCGTGAGATCGGGCGCAGGATGCTGGCTGGAGAGACAGCTGTTTCCCCGTGCCTGACGGAGAAAAGGGATAGCTGCGCCTATTGTCCCTACCACGGAATCTGTGGCTTTGATGAGAGAATTCCTGGTTTTTCCTACCGGAGGCTGAGTAAACTGTCTCAGGAGGAGATTATGAAACTCATGCGGGAAGAATTGAGCGCAGGTGATGGAGGATCAGACGGAAAGGAGGGGAGTAATCCATGGGAGTGAAGTGGACACGGGAACAGGAGCAGGTGATCCGTCTTAGAGACAGGAATCTTCTGGTCAGCGCGGCGGCCGGCTCCGGGAAGACTGCCGTGCTGGTGGAACGCATCATTTCCAGGGTGACAGATCCTGTCCGGCCGGTGGATATCGACAGGCTGCTTGTAGTGACATTTACCAGGGCGGCGGCCGGAGAGATGAAGGAGAGGATTGGCAGGGCGCTGGAGGAGAAGCTCAGAGAGGACCCGGAGAACGAACATCTCCAGCGGCAGGGGATTCTTTTGCATCACGCGCAGATCAGCACCATCCATGGTTTTTGTACGTATGTGATTCAGAATTATTTTCACCGGATTGATCTGGACCCGGGATACCGGATTGCGGATGAAGGGGAACTGAAGCTTCTGAAGGGGGAGGTTCTCTCAGACCTGCTGGAAGAAGAGTATGCCTGGGGAGACAGGGACTTCCTGGAATTTGCGGAGGCCTTTGCACCAGGCAAGAGTGATAAAAAGATTGATGAATTGATTCTCCGCGTCTATGAGTTCGCTGTCAGTGATCCCTGGCCGGAGGGCTGGCTGGAAAGCTGCCGGAAGGCGTGCGTCATAGAGACGGAGGAAGAGCTTGAGAAATCTGCCTGGGTCCGCGCGGCACTGGATGAAGTGAAGCGGCTTCTGTCCAGCTGCCGGGAAGCGGCGTCGCAGAACGCGGCCCTCGCGGAGCGGCCCGGAGGCCCTTCCGTATATCTGCCGCAGCTTGCATCGGACCTTGAACTGATCGAGGGACTTATGGGGTGTGAGAGCTACGGAAAATTCTGCGAAGGATTTCAGAACCTGTCTTTTGCGCCGCTTTCGAGAAAAAAAGATCCCGATGGAGACCCCGGGCTGCGTGAGCAGGTCAAGGAGAGCAGGGCAGAGCTGAAAAAGCTGCTGGAAGGGATTCAGAAGCAGTATTTTACCGGGAGTCCGGAGGAAGTCCTAAAGGAGCTCGCCCTGTGCAGGCCCTCCATGGAGGTGCTCTGCCGCCTGGCTGTGAAGTTTATGAGAGAATTTTCGGAGCGGAAACGGGCAAAGAATCTCATGGATTTTTCAGACCTTGAACATTTTGCCCTGGATATCCTGCTGGAAAGGACGGAAGACGGCTGGGTGCGCACAGACGCGGCCCGGGAATTGTCGGAGCAGTTCGCTGAGATCATGATTGACGAGTATCAGGACAGCAACTATATCCAGGAATACCTGCTGGAAGCGGTATCCGGGACGGAAGAGGGGAACCTTAACCGGTTTATGGTCGGGGATATGAAACAGGCCATTTATGGCTTCCGGATGGCCCGTCCGGAGCTGTTTCTGGAGAAATACCAAACCTATACTTCTGAAGCCAGCAGCAGTCAGAGAATTGACCTGCATCAGAATTTCCGGAGCCGGCCGCAGGTTCTGGATACGGTCAATTATTTCTTCCGAAGGCTTATGAGGCCGGAGCTGGGAGGGCTGGCTTATGATGACGCGGCGGCTCTTCATGGGGGGGCGGCCTTTCCGGAAGGCGGGGACGCTTCTTTGCTGGAGACGGAATTGCTGTTAATAGACAGGAAATCACCTGAGTTTGAAGATGACCGGAGCCGGACAGCCATGATGGAGGCTGAGGCCCTGGCGGTGGCCCAGAAGATCCGTGGCCTCATGGGGAGCATGCAGGTGGCAGACCGCGATACGGGGCTCTACAGGCCCCTTCAGTACCGGGACTGCGTGATCCTGCTCCGTTCTGTCAGCGGATGGGCAGAAACTTTTGTCAGGGTTTTGCAGAGCGAGGGCATCCCGGCCTATTCAACCTCAAAATCCGGGTATTTTTCAGCGGTGGAAGTAGTTACGGTATTGAATTATCTGCGTATCTGCGACAATCCCAGACAGGAGATCCCCTACGCGGCCGTGCTTCGCTCGCCTATTGTGGGCTGTACAGACCGGGAGCTGGCACTGATTCGCTGCCATTCACCAGAATTGCCCATATATGAGGCTTCTGCTGCTTACGAGGCCGGAGGAGAAGAAGCAGCTTTAAGAGAAAAACTGGGAGCCTTCAGCAGGCAGCTCCGGGACATCCAGAGCATCGTTTCGCATACGCCCGTGCATCGGGTAATTCAGAAAATTTTTTCCATGACGGGTTACCGCTCTTATGCGGCGGCCATGCCCGGCGGAGAGCAGAGAGAAGCCAATCTGGACATGCTTGTGGAAAAGGCAGTAGATTTTGAGGCTTCCAGCTATCACGGGCTGTTTCATTTTGTGCGCTATATTGAAGAGCTGGAGAAATACCAGGTGGATTTCGGTGAAGTAAACCTCTATGGAGAAACGGCGGATACCGTGCGGATTATGACGATTCATAAGAGTAAAGGCCTGGAATTCCCGGTGGTATTTGTATCCGGAATGGGCGGCAGGTTTAACCAGATGGATCTGAACAGCCAGGTGGTACTTCATGCCGGCCTGGGAATCGGCATGGACGCTGTGGACGTGAAGAAACGGGCCAGAAAGTCTACGCTCATGAAACAGACGATCCGGCAGGCCATGAAGCGGGATCTGCTGGGAGAAGAGCTGCGTGTGCTCTATGTGGCGGTGACCCGGGCGAAGGAAAAGCTGATTCTGACGGGAATTGTGGATAACCTGGAAAAGAGAGTGCAGGCCTGTGGAATACAGCGGAATTTATGGAAAGACAGCCTTAGCTATGGCCTTTTGTCAAAAGCGGCAGGCTATATGGACTGGCTGCTGCCCGCCCTGTCCAGAAGCAGCAGCTTCCAGCCACTGTACCAACTGGTAAATGGAGAGGAAGCAGCAGGAATGGAGGAGGAAGCCTGCATCAGGCTGGAAGTGCTGACTCCCTCCCAGATGACGGTAGCCCAGATGGAAGTCCGGGTACAGCAGGAACTGATCCGTGAAAACCTGATCCGTGAAGACGATGGGCAGGTTTACGAGCCGGAGGTGCGAAACTTTCTGGAGAGGCAGAAGGCCTACCGTTATCCCTATGAATATCTTGCCGGAATTCCTGCGAAGATGACCGTCTCAGAGCTGAAAAAAGCAGGCGCAGACGAGCCGGGGCTTCAATTGTATGCGGAACCTGATATCATTCCCTATATCCCCCAATTTATGAAGCAGGTCCGGGAAGAGGCGGAAGGCGCTGCCCGGGGGACGATCTACCACAGAGTGCTGGAATGTCTGGACTACGGTCAGGTGGTAAGAAGTGAAGGCGGCGGGGGAGAAGCAGAGAAATCCATTCAGGACCAGATCGGCGATATGGTCAGAATGGGTAAACTGTCGGTAGCAGATATAGAGTGCCTGGACATAAATGACTTTTTAATATTCCTGGAATCACCTTTGGGTAAACGGATGAAAGCGGCTGCCCTGGCAGGACGCCTTCAGCGGGAGCAGCCTTTTACACTGGAGATACCTGCCAGTGAAGCGAATCCGTCCTGGCAGGGGGATGAAACTGTCCTTGTGCAGGGGGTGATCGATGCTTATTTTGAGGAAGAGGGCAGCTATGTGATCGTTGACTACAAGACAGACCGTGTTTACACAGCCGACGGCAGCGATCTGGCCAGAAAATACGGCCGCCAGCTACTGTACTACCGCCGGGCACTGGAACAGGTTACGGGGAGAGAGGTAAAGGAAATGTTAATTTACTCAGTGACACTGGGAAGGGAAATCTCAGTTTTGCTTCCAAGCGGACGGTGAGAGAGGAGGCGATTTGGATATCCAATCCCTTGCCACAAAACCAAAATTAATAATGGATTATGCTGACCGATAGTTCTGTAATAAAGCGCAGGGCTACCGGTCAAATTTTTTTATTTGCATAAAGTAACCGGTTTTACACACCTTTTACAAAGCTGTAAAGGTGATCAATCATAGGGCTTGCCGTTAGAATATAGGTCAGAGGGTGGTTTAAAAAGATGAATAACAGGGAGGATACGAAATATGAAAATAGCCATTGGATGTGATCCGAACGCGCGGCAGGCGAAGGAAGAGATGATCTGTTACATGAACCAAAAGGGGTACGGGGAGGTGACTGATTTTGGCAGTGATGATGTTATCTATACGAAAGTTGCTGTCAGAGTGGCAGAAGCGGTTGCGGCAGGAGAATATGACCGGGGAATCCTGATCTGCGGCACGGGTATCGGGGTATCACTGGCCGCCAATAAGGTGAGAGGCGCTTATGCGGCACTCCTGTCTGATATTTATTCGGCGAAAAGGGCGCGTTTAAGTAATGATGCTAATATTGCCTGCCTGGGAGCCTTTACTGTTGGAAGTAAGCTGAGGGAAGAATTGGTGGACGCCTTTTTGACGAATGAGTTTGAGCCGGGGTGTTCTTCCCAGGCTAAGGTGGATGCTCTCAGGGAGTTCGACCGGAATAGATAAAAGTTTTTTGCACCTTTGTCTAAGGGCAATAAGGTGTAATTTTCATTTCTTATTGTTAAAATATGGATAAAGTTGGAAAATGTATCATGAAAGCTTAAATTTACAGAGAAAGGTGAGTGGAAAACAGCTATGACGAAGAAGGAAAGAGTGCAGACAACGTTACGTCATGAAAAGGCGGACATGCTTCCGGTTGATTTTATGTATGAGGATTACCGGACGATGCAGCGATTTGCGGATCATTATGGTATGACATCGGAGGAACTGCTGGAGTATACCGGCTGCGATATCATGTACTGCAACGTGATGGATGAGGTTCAGAAATTCGTATACGATCCGGATCTGATGAACTTTGTGTTGACGCATGGATTTGCAAGGCAGGATGAAAATGATCCCCATATAGTGTATGACCGCTGGGGGATCGGATGGAGAACTGACCACGACGGTGAGCGGCCTGTAGAGAACGTTGTGATCCCAGATATTACAAAAGTATCTGAGCTGGTGGCCCCGGACCCCAATAAAGAGGGCCAGTTCTATGAGGTGGAGAAATATCTTGATTACTATAACTCGAAGGGCTATGCGGTAGCGGTCGGACAGTATTACGGGATGTTTGAAAAATGCTGGCTGATGCAGGGCTTTGAAAAAGGGCTGATGTCGCATTATGAATATCCGGATGAGGTGGAGGAATTGCTGGATAAGATCATGAACTACCGCATCGGCGTGTCTGAGAGGCTGGTTCAATATGATATAGCGTTCGGGCACAGCGGTGATGATTACGGAACCCAGCGCGGGCCGATGATGTCTCTGGATATGTGGAGAGAATTTTATAAGCCCCGCCTCGAAAAAATCTGGAAGGTATATAAAGACGCAGGTCTTGCAGTCGTTCACCATTCCTGTGGAGATTGTTCGCTTTTCCTGGATGACATGATCGAAATCGGGCTGGATGGAATCCACCCGGTGCAATCTGCCGCCATGGACATTGAAGCGCTGGGCAGGCGGTATGGGAATAATCTGGTGTTCTATGGCGCGATCGACTGCCAGCAGACGCTGAAGCTGGGCAGTCCTGAGGATGTCAGGGCCAATGTAAAGTATGTTGTAGAGCATCTGGCAAAGTATGGGAATATGGTGCTTGCGCCTATTAATATCATGCGTGATACAAGCTTTGAAAACTTTGAGGCCCTGGTACAGGCAGTCAGAGAATACAGACAGCTGTAAATCGCGCCTGTAGGATAGAGTCGCTCCTATGCCCTATAAGGGCGGGGGAAACAGCTTATGTAGTTCCACAATATAATATAAAGGAGGGTTTAGAAATGAAAAAAAGGACAAGGTGTTTGGCAGCGGTGATGCTGGCCGGGATTATGGCGCTGAGCCTGACTGCTTGTGGGGGAAAAGAGTCTTCCACAACAGGATCCGCAGCGAAAAGCTCGGAGAAAACTGAGCAGAAAACTGAGGATTCTTCCGGGACAAAACCATCAGAGGGGGGCGTCATTGCGCCAAAGAATGGGGATACATATTCTGTCGGTTTTGCCAGTTATTCTCTGGTATATGATTCCTGGACACAACTGGAAGCAACCGTTGCGCAGAATTGTAAAGACCTCGGCTGGAATTATTATTCTACAGACGCCAATGGCGATGTGACGCAGATGGTTGCGGATATTGAGGATATGGCCGCTCAGAATCTGGATTTTATCTTTGTAAACTGCGCGGACCCGGAGGCTATCTGTTCGACGGTGGACAGTGTGGTCGCCCAGGGAATCCCCGTGATCGCGCTTGATAACAAGATCAATACACAGTCGCTGCTGACTACAATTATTCCGGACAACAGAGAGAACGGAAGGCTCTGCGGTGAATGGGCGGCGTCTAAGATCCAGGGGACAGAAATTAACGCGATTATCATTTCGGGCGTTAAGGGCGAGCAGATTTGCCAGGATAGAAGACAGGGTGTGATTGAAGGTATCACAGAAGCGAAACTGATCAGTGACGGTGCCTGTGATTTCAATATCGTTTACCAGATGTATACGGATTGGTTTGAGGACGAAACAGTCAGCCAGCTGGAGGATTTCCTCGCTCGCGGCATCGACTTCAACCTGATTATTACGGAAGCTGATGTGATGGGGCTGCCGGCCTATCAGCTGCTGGTAGATAACGGCCTTCAGGATAAAGTGATCGTCTGCTCAACTGCTGACGCAGAGGTACGGGCGGTTGAACTGATTCAGGATTGTGACACCTATTGTACGGGATTGAACAGCTTTGTTCGTCAGGGCAATCTGGCGATTGAGACGGCACAGGCTTATTTCAACGGAGAAACCAAGTTCATGAGTGAGACATTCGTAGAAGGAGGATGTATCACAAAAGAAAACGCGGCAGAATATATTAACTCTGGCGTGCTGCTTGAGTCCTGACGCTTCGGGCAGATGCGCTAGAATCTGTACATGCGGCCGGTGTGTCAAAACCCGGCCGTATCTTATCAATAAGAAAGTGAGTATGGAATGAGTGAAAAATATAGTGTAGAGATGCGGAATATCGACAAGAAATTTGGCGGTGTCCACGCTTTAAAGGACGTCAGTGTTCGTTTCTGCTCAGGAGAAATACATTCTCTGGTCGGTGAAAACGGAGCAGGAAAATCTACTCTCATTAAGATCTTGTCTGGCATGTATGTGAAGGATTCCGGAGAACTGCTCATTCATGGGAAGACGGTGGAGGCGAAAAGCGTTTTTGAAATGAAGAAAAAGGGCGTTGATGTCATCTATCAGGAATTTGCCCTGGCGCCGGACTGTACGGTGGCCGAAAATATCTATATGAATCATCTCGCCGGACAGGACAGGCGTTTTATAAATTGGAAACAGCTGAATAAACGAGCGGAAAATCTTATTAAAAATATTGGCTTTAATATCAACCCCAGAGAGATGGTCGGCAATTTAAGTGTAGCATACCAGCAGATCGTCGAAATTGCCAAAGCTCTGAGCGCAGATGTTGATATATTGGTTCTGGATGAGCTGACAGCAGTGCTGTCACCCTATGAGACGGAAAAGCTCTTTGAAATATTAAGAGATCTCAGGGCAAAGGGCATGACAATCATCTACATATCTCACAGGCTGGAGGATGTGCTGGAATTGTCAGACCGTATCACTGTGCTCAGAGACGGTGAGAATGTGGCGGAATACAGAAAAGGTGAGATAGGCATCAGCGAGCTGGTCACCATGATGATGGGACGGGACCCCGGCGCCTTTTATCCGGAACGGAAAAATGTGACGGTTGGAAAAGAGGTGCTCAGGGTAGAAGGCCTTAACCGCGGCTTTCAGGTCCAGGCGGTGTCATTCAGTGTCCGGGCCGGGGAAGTGCTGGGAATTGCCGGATTGCTGGGCAGCGGAAAGACTGAATCCGTCAGAATCGCCTATGGCGCCGACCATGGAAAATACGCCGGAATCTATGTGGATGGAAAGCCCTGTAAAATTAACAGTCCTTATGCGGCGCAGAAGCTGGGTATTAATTATCTCTCAGAGAGCCGCAAGGACGATGGGATTTTACTGGATTTACCAATCGTTGAAAATATAACAATTTCAAATATGAGAGCCATCCAGAGGGGAATATTTATAAACAGAAAAAAAGAGCTAAATGCAGTGAAAGAACTGGTTAAAAAATTTACTGTAAAATGTGGAAATGTAAAGGACGCTGTTTCATCGCTGAGCGGAGGAAATCAGCAGAAGGTAAGTATTGCCAAATCACTTTTTGTCCCAACAAAAGTCCTGATTCTGGACGAACCGACCCGCGGGATCGACGTGGGTGCCAAGGTAGAGGTGTACAACATTATTAACGAGTTGGTAACGGCGGGTATGGCGGTTATTTTTGTGTCCTCGGAGATCGAAGAGATCGTGGGCATGTGCGACCGGGTAGTCGTGATGGGAGCCGGAAAGGTTCGCGGGGAACTGAAAAAAGATGAAATTACAAAGCAGCGAATACTGGAATTGTCCGGTTCAGCGTCAGAAGCGGGGTAAATAATTATGAATGAAAAAAACATGTCAAAAAAGCAGGCGGCCATCCAATGGCTGAAGGATAATAATACATATCTGATCCTTCTGGTCATGATTATTGTGAGCGCGATCATATCCAGCAACTTTCTGACTGGCCAGAACCTGGGAAACCTGATTAAACAAAATTCAATAAAAGGAATGCTGGCCATAGGAATGCTCCTGATTATCATGACTGGCGATATAGATCTGAGCGTAGGTTCAATTGCGGGCGCGTCCAACATACTGGTGGCCGTGGCGCTGGTAGACTGGTCTATGAACGCGGGTATATCAATCTTCCTGGCGATTGCTATGAGTGTCGCCATGGGCGCGGTAAATGGATTCTTTATTGTGTACAGAAAGCTACCCGCCTTTATTGTGACGCTGGCAATGATGACGATTGCGAGGGGCTTTGCCTATCTTTGGTCAGGCGGCCGTCCGATCTCTGTCAGCGACCCGGTATTAGTAGCGATCAAGCAAAATGAACTTCTCGGCTTACCTCCCTATGTGTGGTTTTTCGTGATTATCTTTGTGATTATGTTCATCGTTCTCAGATTTGTGCCTTACGGGCGTATTATTAAAGCCATCGGCTCAAACGCACAGGCGGTCCGTCTGGCCGGAATCCGGGTAAACAGATATCGCTTCAGCATATACATCATCACGGGGTTTCTCTGTGGACTGGCAGGTGTCTGTTCTGTCGCCCGCATCGGCTCAGCGGGGCCGCTTCTCGGCGAAGGGTATGAGATGGATGCCATTTCTATGGTCGTAATCGGCGGTGCGAGTCTCTCAGGAGGAAAAAGGGATGCCCTGAAAACATTGGCGGGTATTTTTATCATAGGTATGATCGGTAATATCATGAACCTGATGAATGTGTCTGCATATTGGCAGCAGGTCATCCAGGGCGTGATTATACTGGCAGCAATCATACTGCAGGTTCAAACCGGTGAGAAAAAAGAGGGTTAAAAGGGAAAAGGAGGAAACGATTATGAAAGCACTTGTTGCTTATGCGCCTGGGGATTACCGCCTTGAGGAGAGAGAGAGGCCCCGTGCGGGAGAAGGCGAAATGATTCTGAAGGTAGAAGCCTGTGGTATTTGCGCGGGAGACGTTAAAGCGTTCGGCGGCGCTCCGTCTTTCTGGGGCGATGAGAACCAGCCGGCATACATAAAAGCGCCTATGATTCCCGGCCATGAATTTGTAGGCCATATCGTAGAGCTGGGGCCAAATGTGAAGGGCGGCTGGAAGATCGGAGACCGGGTGATCCCTGAACAGATCGTCCCCTGCGGCGAGTGCCTGTTCTGCAGGACCGGCAGAAGATGGATGTGCGAAAAACATGATCTCTGGGGCTTCCAGAACAACGTGAACGGCGGCATGGCTGAGTATATCAGGCTGACGAAGGAAGCGGTGGTACATGCTGTGCCTGAGGAGCTGCCGGTCGAGAAAGCTCTTCTGATTGAACCTTATTCCTGTTCCTTCCACTGTGTGGACAGGGCGAATATCGGCACCTGTGACACAGTCGTCCTGTCAGGCGCGGGCACTCTGGGCCTTGGCATGGTGGGAGCGATACGGCAGGCCAATCCGAAACGCCTGATTGTCCTGGATGTGAAGGATGAGCGGCTGGAAAAGGCGAAAGAATTCGGTGCGGATCTGGTGATGAACCCTGCCAGAGAAGATGTGGTTGCGCGGATCAAAGAGATGACAGGCGGATATGGCTGCGATATCTATATTGAGGCGACCGGCCATCCGTCCAGCGTACAGCAGGGTCTGGATGCCATCAGGAAAATGGGGACATTTGTTGAATTTTCCGTGTTTAAAGATCCGGTCAGCGTTGACTGGAGCATCATCAGCGACCGGAAGGAGCTGAACCTTCTGGGATCTCATCTGAGCGCTTTCTGTTATGAGGATGTAATAGAATGGATCGGAAACGGCAAGCTGCCCGCCGATGGGGTGGTCAGCCACAAGTTCCCCCTGAAGGAGTGGAAAAAAGGCTTTGACCTGGCTCATACAGGAGCGGACGGGGCGTTAAAGGTAGCGTTAATTCCATGAATGGAATAGTGTAAAACACAGTTTTCAAAGGAGAATCTATATGCAGAGAATTCTGAATAATCCCGATGATGTAGTGGACGAAATGCTGCAGGGTTTTTTGAAGGCTCATCCGGATATTGTGGAAGCGACAGAGGATGGGAGAGTTGTCAGGGCGAAGCAGATTCCGGAGGGAAAAGTCGGAGTCATTACCGGGGGCGGCTCCGGCCATAAGCCCGCATTTATAGGGTATGTGGGAAAAAATCTATGCGATGCTGCAGCGGTGGGGGAGATCTGCTCCTCCCCGACTGCCAAAGCTTTTCTGAACGCTGCCAGAACGGCAGATCAGGGAAGAGGGGTAGCCTGTCTCTATGGAAACTATTCCGGAGATAATATGAATGTGAAAATGGCCGTGCGGATGGCCCGGAAAGAGGGCATTGAAATCAAAACTGTGATAGCCAACGATGACGTCGCATCCGCTCCAAAGGATCAGAGAGATAAGCGGAGAGGCGTTGCGGGAGAGATCCTGATGTGGAAGGCCGGAGGCGCGAAAGCAGCCCAGGGAGCCAGCCTGGAGGAAGTAATAGAGGCAGCTCAAAAAGCGATCGACAATACCCGGTCAGTGGGGATCGGTTTAACACCGTGTACACTGCCTGCAGTGGGCCATCCCAATTTTGAGATCGAAGACGGCACTATGGAAGTCGGGATTGGACATCACGGCGAGCCGGGCATTGAGGTTGTCCCATTGGAGACTGCCGCCCAGATGGCAAAACGCATGGTGAACATAGTGCTGCCAGATTACCCGTTCGTGTCCGGTGACGAGGTGGCGGTGCTGGTTTCCGGGCTCGGCGCGACGCCGGTCATGGAATTATATGTGCTTTATAATGAAATCGAGAAGCTCCTCTCCCAAGAAGGCATTAAAATCCACAGGGCCTATGTGGGCAATTACTTTACTTCTCTCAATATGGGCGGCGCTACCTTAACCGTCATGAAGCTGGACGGGGAGCTGAAAGAGCTGATTGATATGCCTGCATACAGCATGGGCTTCAAACAGAGATAAGGAGTATTTATGAATTCGTTTCTGAATAAAGATGGAAAACCTGTATTGCTTCAAATGGTAAAGGGCATTCAGGAAAATAAGGATTATCTGGCAGAGGTAGACGGGCTGATCGGCGACGGCGACCATGGAATGAATATGAATAAGGGCTTCACGGTATTTGAGGCACGGTTTGCGGCAGAGGACTATTCTTTTACAGATGGCCTGGAAAAGCTGGGAACGGTATTAATGAATGAAATCGGAGGCTCCATGGGCCCGATCTACGGAACACTGTTTCTGGAAATGGCGGATGCCGGCGCTGACTCCGAATCAATATCCGTAAAGGGTCTGGCAGATATGCTGGAAGCGGGGCTGAAGGGCTTGTATGGCCTTGTAGATGCCAGGGTCGGAGATAAAACATTGATTGATACACTGTCTCCGGCTGTAAAAGTTCTGAAAGAAGCTGCAGAAAAGCATTGTGACTTCAGGACGGCATTGGCCGGTATGGTGTCAGCCGCAAATGAGGGCTGCAGGAGTACAAAAGATCTGGCTGCGAAATATGGCCGTTCCAGCCGCCTCGGCGAGAGATCCAGAGGTGTTCCGGACGCAGGCGCCACATCCTGCAAGATTCTCCTTAGTTCCATGGCGGAGGGAATATTGCTGTCAGGGTCTGATTAATGTATAATAAATGCGGGATGCCGTCAGGCATTCCGCGTTCATTATGTGCATAGAAAGGTTCTGCAAATCCCTCATGAATGAGAGAATGGGGAGCTGAAGTGGGATTGCCCGCTTTATACAAACAGGGTGGAGGCAAACAGTATGCTGAAAGTGATTATCGCGGACGATGAGTATCTTGTATGTCAATTCCTTAAAAAAATTATAGACTGGAAGAGAATGAAGCTGGAGTGCGCCGGCGAAGCTTCCAATGGAATTGAAGCATTTCGGTTAATTCAGCAGTTGTCGCCGGACATTGTGATAGCAGATGTCCGGATGCCCGGCCTGTCAGGTCTGGAATTGATAGAAAAGTGCGGTCAGGCTGAGATTGACTGCAGCTTTATCATCATCAGCGGCTATCCGGATTTTGAATATGTGAAAACAGCATTTACGCGAGGCGCTATCAATTACATACTAAAACCCATAGATGAACTGGAACTGGAGAACACGCTTCTCAAGGTGTGCAGAAGCATAGAGGAACGGCAGGACGGCGGACAGTGGGCCAGGCAGCTGGAAGAGCAGCAGGAGTCACAGATTCACACCATTAATTATGCAAAGCAGGATATTCTGTGCAGGCTGATTACAGAAAATGAAAATGCCCTGTCACTGGATAAGATCAACAGGCTTTATGGCTGTTGCTTTAACGAGGAAGCTGCTTTTAATGTTGCGGTCTCTAATCTTTCCATATTGGATGAAGGCAGAGAGATGAATACAATCTCTGTAAATGTGTACGCCAGGATAGAAGAGCAATTCCGGCAGCATATCATGCCGCTGTGCTGCGAATGCCAGGCAGTGGTCGGCCAGGAACAGCTCCTGTTCCTGCTGAATTATGAACCGGCTGTGGAACATCAGGTGGAGGCAGAGATAAATCATGTGATCGAAAAGCTGCAGAGAAATATGGAGCTGATGAGTGCCAGAATAACGATCGGTTTGGGCAGCGGCAGAGGAAAAGACTATCCGCAGCTGTACAGAGAGGCCATCCATGCCCTGGGGTGCCGTTATGTGGATAACCGGTGTGTGATTGTGGACGGTGAGATCTCTTATATTAAATTTAATGTATACGAAATCCTGAATTTAGAGTGGGAGAACCATTACCTCAACCTGATAGACGTGGGAAATGAGAACGAATTAAAGCAGCTGCTGGAGAACATACAGCAGGAAATTTCAAAAAAAGGCCATGTGGATCCTAATATCTATCTGCAGGCTTTTAAGATCTGTACTTCACTGTTCCAGCAGGAGGCAAAGCGCCTGTTTCACGAGGTGTTTGATGAGAGGAAGTATTCGAGGATGATTGATGACGCCTGTGTACACAGCAGGTCCATACCGGATCTGTACGGGAAGCTGGTTAAAATAACGATGGAGATCTATCATGAATGCATAGGAAAGGTGGAGCTGAAGGAGAGGTGGCCGGTCATTAAGGCCAAACAGTATGTGGAGGAGCACTATGCTGAAAAAATCGTGCTGAAGGATCTGGCCAATGAACTGTTTGTGAATGCAGATTATTTTTCTTCTGTTTTTAAAAAGGATGTAGGCATCGGCTTTAATGATTATTTAAGGCAATACAGGATGGCTATCGCACAGCAGCTCATCCGGTCCGGTGAGTACAGCCTGGATCAGGTAGCAGAGAAGGTGGGGTATCTGGACCCTAAACATTTCAGCAAGTCTTTTAAAAAGACGCTGGGGGTATCTCCCGCTGAATATAAGAAATTCTATAGACAATAGCCATATCTGAAAGGAAGACCATGAAGAAGAAAACTCCCTGCCGGTTTTTGCAGATGAAGAGAAGAATTGCTGTGATCCTGGCGCTGTTCTGCGGCATCGTCTGTGCCCTGACCGCCGTGCTGGAGTTTTCGGCGACCAAAAACAGCTATGAGGAAATTAAGTCAATGGAAATCAATGATTCTGAAATAGGAATCAAGAATGCCGAACGCTCCTTTGTCCGTCAGGTCGAAGAGATCATACGGCTGGACTATGAAACCGCTGAGAAATATACTGCTGGGGATCAGAAGCTGGAGGATGCCGGCGGGCGGGCTGAGAATATTGAGAGCACTTATTATGGTGTTCTGGAGAGACAAGACGGAGTGATTACCGGATATTACCCAAGGGTTGTCTCCTATTATTCCTTTAAAAAGACGATGGATGAGTTCCTGGAGCAGAACACCCTGACCGGGAACATCCATTTTTTTGCCCATAATTTCAGCAATTCAAAAAACGCAATTGTTCTGGTGCATCAGGTTGAGACCGGCGGGGCTGATTTGCTGTTTGTGTATCAGATAGAAGACACCTATTACTGGTCTGACTATACCGATAATTCACTGAGAAATGGTTATTTTTTATATGATATTATTCTGGACTCGCTGGCGCCCTCCAGGCCTTCTTTTGTAAATATGACAGAGGTGGTCAGGGAATTGAAGAAGGGAAAGGAGCTGGGCTCCCTGATCTTCGGGAATGATACGTCCGACCGGCTGGTTTCATATGTAAAATGTGAGAAAGTTGACGTATATCTGTTTAACAGTATTCCAATCGCATCCTTTCAGTCTTTTCTGGTTCAGGATCTGAAAGAAAAGCTTCCGCTTTATATAGTATTTCTGTGTGCCGTAAGCGGGGTGGGCTGGGTTTTTTACCGTTTTATATGCCGTCCGGTGATTGCGATCAGCGAAGCGTTAAACAGAGAGATCCAGGATGAGACGCTCTTTTCCGACGCTTCGGAATCTTCGGCCATTTATTCGCCGGTCGTTGATATTGTCAATGAAATGAAGCGGAAGATTCTTCTGATAAAAGAGAATGAATACAAAGAACGTTTATTAAAGGAACAGGCTGAGCTGATTATGCTCCAGAGTCAGATTAACCCTCATTTTATGTATAACACGCTGGAGTCCATACGCGCGATGGCCACGCTGGAAGGTGCGGCGGAAGCGCCCAAGATGGTAAAGGCTCTGGCGGATTTTTTCCGTTACACAATCAGCAAAAAGGATACGATAGTAACTGTTCAGGAAGAATTGAAAAATATAGAAGATTATCTGACGATCCAAAACTACCGTTTTCAGAACAAATTCGTGTACAACAGAGAATTCGACACATCCGCCCCCTATATGAATTGCAGAGTAATCAAAATGATGCTGCAGCCGGTCGTTGAGAATGCTATCTTTCACGGACTTGAGCCAATGATAGGGAAAGGGGCCATTACGATACGTATTTACCTGACCACAAAGCATTTAAGAATTGTGATCAAAGACAACGGAATGGGGATTTCACCAGAAAACCTGCACAAGCTGAACGAAGAGATATTGAAAAATGATCACGTTGAGTCCATAGACCGCAGCAAGTATGGAATTGCCTTAAAAAATGTGAATCAGAGAATCCGCCTGTATTTTGGAAGGGAATATGGAATTTCCATCTACAGCAAGGAGAAAATTGGGACAGAGGTAATCATTTCCCTTCCCATTGTTGATGATATGGACGTTCTGCCCAACACCGCGTTCAACAGGGAGGGCGCACACAGAGGATTAAGCGATGATAGATGAGATACTGAATATCAGACATGTCAGAAAAAGTTTTTCCTATGGGATTGCTCTGGATGATATCAACCTGGATGTGGTCAGAGGCGAGGTTATGGGTATCATAGGAGAAAATGGTTCCGGGAAAAGCGTCCTGATCCGGATCATAGCAGGGGAACTGAAGAAAGACCAGGGAGATCTATTTTTTGAGGACCGGAGATTTGAACCGGGGGATATTCTTGAAGCGCAAAAAGGAGGAATATACCGGATCTCTCATAAAAGCATGCTGCTTGATGATATGACGGTGGCTGAAAACCTGACCTGTGTTCAGCATTTTTCAAAAATCATCTTTATGACCAAAAGAAAAATGAACGCCATCGCCAGAAACCATTTGGAACAATTCGGCCTGAAGATCTCTCCCGGGACGCTTGTGGGAGAACTGTCGCTGATCCAGAAAAAACAGGTGGAATTACTCAAGGTAATCCTGAAAAATCCTAAATTACTGATTTTAGATGAAATTTTTTCATCTCTGGGCGTGGAATACCGGTCGTGGTTCGCCGAGCAAATTAATGCGGCTAAGCAAAAGGGGACTGCGGTTCTCATTGTGTCACAGAATCTGGATCTGGTGATGGATCTCTGTGACCGCATTGCGATCATGCAGGATTCCCAGATCGTGCAAATTGTGGCCGGTGACGATATTTATCTCAGCTCCCTGTTCGCTATGCTGCGGAGGGGAGATGACATGCTGCAGCAGGAAGAAAGCCTTCTGACCGGAAAGAAAGTATTGACCGTTGAGAGGCTGCGGACTAGAAAATGCGCAGAAGCTACCTTCTCTTTATACGAAGGAGAGGTGTTGGGGATCTATATCAATGACACGCTGGTAACCGACGGGCTGATCGGCGCCCTGTGCGGCCAGGAAAAACCAATGGGGGGAGAGATAAATGTATGGGGAAAAAGAATGAAAAAATTTTCCCCGGAAAGGCTTGCCGACCATGGAATCTGTGTGATTTTAGGAGAAGAATTGAATCAGATGCTGTTATATAAGGATACAGTATTAGACAATATTGCATTCTTTTCCATGAAAAAAGCCGCCCATCATGGCACCAGGAATTTGACGATGGAAAAACTGGCGGCGGCCGAGCTGGCCGCAGAATGCGGACTGACGGAAGAGGAACTGCACATGGATGTCGCATGCCTGAGCGCCGGTGCTAGACAGAAGCTGGCATTTGCCAACAGCATCGCCATCGGTACGCGCATTTATATCTTGGACAACATTATGTCCCACGTCGATTTCCAATCCCAGAAAATCCTTTATAATAAAATGTCAGAGCTTAAGCGGGAGGGGGCCTCGTTTTTATTTATAGCAAAAGAATTCGAAGAGCTTCGAATCATCAGCGATCGCATTATTTACGTATTGGATCAGCAGATTTCAGACAAATGGTTTTATTGATGGTATGTGAAAGGTGCAAGTTAAATAGTATTCCTCTGACTTTTAAGTGAATGTTAAGTGAGTGACGCCTGATTAGGCAATGAAATTAGATTCCACTGATGACAGGCAAAAGGGGAGGGAGTCCCCAATGCCTGCCGTTTAGATAGAATTGAAAATAGGTAATAGATTTTGATGAATTTACATATTGTTAATAAACTGCTGAACAGAGGTTGATCTGGCCGCCAGGCGGAGCCATTTTTTCAGCAGCTCCAGGTCCGTCTCAGAACGGATTTTTGCTGACAAGTGTCCTGGGACAGGCCCGAGCACTTCCAGCAGTTCCAGAATGGCTTCGGCCTTGGCCTCAATTCTGCCTTCACTTCGTTCTTCTTTTAAAAGTTCTTCAAAAATCATATAACGTTCCCTCATTTCCCTGCTGTTTTTGATGTTCCTGATGGACGTCTGAAGCTGTCTGACATAAGCGCTGTCAAACTCCCCCTGGCTGCCTGCCAGATCCGCGCCCGCGAATTCCAGGAAAGCTGCTAATTCCGCTGAAATTTCGCTCCTATTGGTCCCCCGCGTGCTGAGAAATATAGTCTTGCAGCCCTCGTCCAGCATGATTTGTCCGTCTTCCATACAGCAGTTTTCAAAGGTGTATATATATCTTTGTCTGCCGAAGGGATCAAAATCACAGATAAAAATGACATAGGTATCCGGAAGCCCTGTATAATCTGTTCCGGCCAGAAGCAGCTCCATGTCCATCTGGCTGTGATAATAGCGGCAGCGTTTTGCAAGAGCGGGCTTGGGAGAGACCTGCATCTCCACGTTATAATGGGTATTCCGGCTGTCTCTGGCGTAGATATCCAGACGGACGCTGCGGTATTCCGGATGATAGATCAGACATTGTTCCCGGCTGACAATCACCCGGTCAATGGGAATGCCGAGGACGATCTCGAGAAGTCCCCGGCAATTCTCCGGGTCCAGCATGACGGCGCTGAACAGGAAATTATTCTTAATTGTCAGTTCCGCCAGAGTCTTAGTTTGGCTCATGAATCCTCCGTTTCTTCAGAGGAATACTATTTATAATGAATTATAACACAACTTCAAATGAATATCAATGCCGTTTTGGTTTGCGGATTATAAAATAATGTTTCTTAAATGATACCCCCAGGGGGACCTCGCAATGAATACCCTAGCGGGTGGGGGAGCAGCCTGTGCGGCTTCGCAATGTATAACTCCAGAGTATCCCGTGATGCATGCCCTGACAGGTCAGAGGAACAGCGTGAGTTGCTCGCCCGCCCCGCCAGAAGCATGAGTTACGGGGTGCCTTGTGGGTATAATCTGGAATGTAAGGGATAGGACAAAATGGAAAATGTTGAATAAGGAACAGAAATAAGGCCACACTCTAAAGGACAAACACGTTTGACAAGGAGTGTGGTTTTAATGCCAAAAAAAGAAAAGAAAATTGACCTTCATAATCTGACACCTGAAGAATCTCTGAAATACGAAATAGCAGATGAGCTGGGACTGCTGGATAAAGTCCTGGAAAACGGATGGAAACAACTGTCGGCCAAAGAAACAGGACGTATAGGAGGGCTGGTGACGAAAAGAAAAAGAGAATTAAATGATGAAGCACTGACAATAAAGGGGTGAAAACGGGAAAGTTCTTCTGTTGACACTTTTAAAAGTCTTTGTTATAATATGGGCGGAAATTGAATCAGACAGACCAGTTTTTACCGCCGGGTAAGAATTTATGCGTCAGGCTTTCTATCGATAGGCCATAGAAGATAGAAAGGCTGGCGTTTTTTGTGCCGAAGTATTTTTTAAGAGGTTCTGTTTGGAATCGTCAAAAGTGTTAAGGGGAAACGGTATGGAAGGAAATCATTATCTGAAAGATTTTATCAAGTATTCATCGCTGAATGTGCTGGGAATGGTGGCGTTATCCTGTTATATTCTGGCGGATACGTTTTTTGTGTCCAAAGGGATGGGTGCGGAAGGGCTGGCGGCGCTGAATCTGGCGATTCCGGTCTTCAGTTTTATTCATGGAAGCGGCCTGATGCTGGGGATGGGAGGGGCTATCCGCTATTCCATCTGCCGGGGACAGAAGGAGACAAAAAATGCTGATGGGATTTTTACAAATGTAATCTGCCTCACAGCAGTGTTCGCGCTGATATTTTTCTGCGCCGGCCTGTTTCTGTCCGGCGGAATTGCCAGGATGCTGGGGGCGGACACTCAGGTTTTTGGGATGACGGAAACGTATCTGAGAGTGCTGCTTTTGTTCTCGCCGGCTTTTTTGGTGAATGACGTTTTAATCTGTTTTGTGAGAAACGACGGAGATCCCGGAAGGGCGATGTTTGCCATGGCCGGCGGGAGCCTGTCTAATATTTTGCTGGATTATATCTTCATATTTCCTTTGAATATGGGGATTTTTGGAGCGGTGCTAGCCACGGGATTCGCGCCTGTGATCAGTATGGTGATCCTTTCCCCTCACTGGGTGAAAAAGAGGAATCAGTTTCATTTTGTGAAAGGGAAGCCGTCGCTGAGATGGACACGTATGATTCTTTCGCTTGGGTTTCCTTCGTTAGTCACGGAGGTTTCCTCCGGAATTGTGATCATCGTTTTTAATACAATTATTCTGAATCTGCAGGGCAACGTGGGAATCGCAGCTTATGGGGTGATTGCCAACCTTTCGCTGGTGGTGCTGGCGGTCTTTACCGGGGTCGCTCAGGGAATCCAGCCGCTGGTCAGCAGGGCCTGTGGATATAACCAGCAGGAGGGCAGCCGGAAAGTGCTGCGCTATGGCATTATTACGGTCGCTGTGCTGTCCGGCTTGATTTATCTGGTGGTGTTCTGGTTTGCCGGTCCGATTGCGGAAGTTTTTAACAGCGGGAAGAACCTGCAGCTTCAGGAAATTGCCGTAGAAGGGCTGAGGCTGTATTTCACTGCGACATTTTTCGCCGGTTTTAATATCGTACTCGCTACATACTTCTCCGCGATGGATCAAGCGGTTCCCGCACAAGTGATCTCTCTGTGCAGGGGGATTTTCCTTATCGTTCCCATGGCGTTCCTGCTTTCGGCATGCTGGGGTCTTACAGGCGTGTGGCTGGCATTTCCTGTGACAGAATGCTTTGTCGCCGTTTTAGCCTGTGTGCTGAAACGAAAATACGGAAGTGCGGCTCAGGCGGGGAACCAGACCTGAATAGAGAGTGTTTCATCCTGGTATTTGGCCGTGATCTGTCCGCCCATGCGTTCGGTCAGCAGCTTAGCGATAGAAAGTCCCAGGCCGGTGGAATTTCTTCCGGTCTCCACCGTGTAAAAACGGTTAAAAAGCTGTCCGGTCAGAACAGGGGTCAGGCCTGCAGCTTTATTGGAAAAAGAAATTTTCCCATCGCTGTCCATAATGACTGAAAGGTCGCCGTCACTGTACTTCAGGACATTGCTGAGTATGTTTTCAAAAATCCTGGTAAGGGCGGTGGGCTCCAGGTAGCGTCTGACCGGCTGTTCCGGAATAGAAATGACGGGGGTAATCTGTTTCTGGCACATGGCTGCATAATAGGAAGCCAGGCTTTCTTCCAGGACTCTGTTTAATGTCAGTTGTTCCGGCTGCTCCGTCTCTGTGGAGCGGACGATGGAATAGCGGAATAGTTCTGCAGTCAGTTGTTTCATAGCCGTTGTCCGGTTTTTGATGAATCCCAGATACCGTCTGGCCTGTTCCGGAAGCGCTTCCTGGGAAAGCAGGTCCAGATATCCACAGATGGCTGTCAGGGGAGTTCTCAGATCGTGAGAGATGTTAGTGACAGATTCCTTCAGCTCGGTGTCTCCCTGCTGATAGCGGTTTCGTTCACTGCGGAGCCTGCGAAGCTGCAGGTTGAGGGCATCTGCCAGCCTGCGCATGCGGCTGTCCCGGCTGGAAATATCAATGAGGACATTGGATTCGGCTGCAAGCCTGTCGGTAACTGCCTTGCAGATTTCATCTGCGGATTTCCGCATCAGATACAGTTTTAAGATGAGAAGCAGAATGATAAGTGCGAACAGGCCGCACAGCGCCCACAGCCAGACTTCCATAGACAGTTCTCCTTACTGATTATTTGATATCTTTTTTACGAAAGGCCAATATGCCGGGAACAGCCGTCAGGGCAAGGATGGCCAGGGAATACAGGGGCAGGCGGAACGGATGGACAGCTTTCAGGTTAGAAATCTGTGCAGCCTGGCCCGTTGGCAGGAAATCAAAGAAAAATTGCCAGATTTCCCGTTCAGAACCCCTAAGGTATTGCGGGTTAGCCATAGCCTGGGAGGTCATGTCACCGACGGCTTCGCCCATGATGTAGCTTTCATAGAATTCAGGCGCTGAGAGCCGGGCATAGATGTTCATAGCCAGGAAGAACAGCACGAAAAATCCGATAATGCTGATTACGGCCACAACAGCTTTATTCTGACTGAGCATCGAGAGCATTGTAAAAACTGAGCAATAAGAGATAATCAGTAATGCGCTGTTTAATATCATAAGCCATATGATTTTCGGATCAGTCTGTAAAAAACCAAACAGTGGAATGCCGATAGCACTGACCGTCATAAAGTAGATCAGGCACATCAGAAGACCTGCGGCAGAGCTGACAATCAGGTTTGACAGGTAAATAGAGCTTCGCCGGTGGCCGATCATAAGCTTATTGCGGATCGTGCCGTCGCTGTATTCCGTACCGATGAACAGGCTGCAAAATACCGCACAGAATGCGCCGATAAGCATCATGTGTAGAAAGAAAATCCCATCCAGGGTAACGGCGGTATCATATTTTATCTGGTTTTGATAGCTGCTGATGCAGGTTCCGACGCCGTAGAGAAGCATACCCGCGATGGTGATCCAGAATACTTTGCTCTTCAGCAATCGGGAAAAATTAGAGGCTAATAGTCTATTCATCACGCTCACCTCCCACCAGACTGACATAGTAGCTTTCCAGGCTCTCGTCATGTTCGTGCATGGCTTTGATGATGCAATTTTCCTGTACAAGAGCCATGGTCAGTTCTGTGATGCTAATCTGTCCGTATATATCGGCTTCCGTATCTGAAAGCACAGAATATTCCTGCCCCATGCTGTCCAGGACACGGGACAGTATCCTGGTATCGGTGACCTCCAGACGGATACATTTGCGGAAGGCGTTCTCAAGCTCCTCTGCACTGATTTCCTTCAGCATTTGCCCGTTATCTATAAAACCGTAATGGGTTGCCAGGCGGGAAAGCTCATCCAGAATATGGCTGGATATCAGAACAGTGATCTGGTGTTCACGGTTCAGCTTCAGGATCAGCTCCCGTATTTCTATGATGCCCTGGGGGTCCAGGCCGTTCACGGGTTCATCCAGCACAAGAAAATCCGGATCGCCTGCCAGAGCGACGGCGATGCCGAGGCGTTGGCGCATGCCCAGAGAAAAATTACGGGCTTTCTTTTTGCCGGTATGTTCCAGCCCCACCAGGCGGAGCAAATCTGCTATACCTTTAAAAGACGGCAGGCCCAGAATCCGGTACTGCTCTTTGAGATTATCTTCTGCCGTCATGTCCAGATAGATAGAGGGTGTCTCTACGACAGCTCCCATTCTGCGCCGGGATTTTATTAGTTCCCGGCTTGTATTTTCCCGGCCGTAAAGGGTGTAAGTGCCTGAGGTGGGCTCCTGAAGCCCGCAGATTAGCCGGATCAGAGTGGTTTTTCCCGCCCCGTTCTTACCCACGAAGCCATAGATAGAGCCTTTCGGTACGTGCATGGTTAAGCCGCCCAGAGCGGTGAAATGGCCGTATTGCTTTTTTAAGGCTCTGGTGGTTAAACAATATTCCATAAAAATGCCTCCTTGTCTTTGATACGGTCATTCTAACAGCAGGAGGTTAAGAAAGCGGTAAAGAAAAAAGTAAAGAAACCGTAAAGATTTAAGAAGGCTCTTTTAACTTAAAGCCGATGCCCCAGACCGCCTCAATATAATCATGTCCTCCAGCCTCACGAAGTTTTCTGCGGAGATTGCTGATGTGGACCTTCAGAGAGCTTTCCATACAGTCAGGAGTATCCTCGCTGATCCGATCCAGCATCAGTGATTTCGTGATGACCTGCTCAGGATTCTGCATCAGAAGCCTTAGGATTGCGAATTCCGTCTTGGTCAGCCGGACGGCCTCACCGGAAATCTGTGCTTCGTGTGTGGTTGTATCCAGGGTCAGGTCATGGAAGGTGAGACGGGGAAGGGGAGGGCCGGAGACTCCGTTCCTCAGCTGGACTGTGATGCGGGCCAGAAGCTCCCGGGGATCAAAAGGCTTGGTGATATAATCGGCTGCGCCGCCCAGCAGCAGGCCGACTTTATCTTCTGTATCCGCTCTGGCGCTGACCACTATGACGGGAAGTCCCTGGATTTCCGGCAGAATATCTTCGCCGGAAAGGCCAGGCAGCATCAGATCCAAAAGTACCAGGTCAGGACGGTTCCGTGCCAGAAGCAAAAGGGCTTCCGTGCCGGAATATGCCCGAAGGACTCTGTATCCGGACTTGTGCAGCAGCTCTTCCAGCATATCGCCGATATAGGGATCGTCTTCGATCACTGCAATTGTTTTCATTAATAATGTCCTTTCTGCCGTCAACCCTATGAACCTCCCTGCATTTTTTCCGTAATCATAAGGTCATTGTCATATCGATGAGTTCTGATTTCCAGGGTTTTCCCTTTTGCTGCTGTTGGCTCTGGTTCTTCTGGGACTTCTTTCAAATAAAAAGACCTCTTCGATCTGGCAGTTGAAAACCTGTGCGATGTCGCGGGCAAGCCAGATAGAAGGCTCCGATTTTTCTGTTTCTATGGCATGAATGGCCTGTCTGGATGCGCCAACCATAATCCCAAGCTGCTCCTGAGTCAGTCCATTTTCTTCTCTTAAATCCTTGATTCTATTTTTCATATGTGCCAGCCTTCTTGTGAAGTAAACCCTATATTTAATATATACGCCACTATATGTAAAGTCAACGTTACATCTGCGTTAAACCAAACATGGAAGTGAGTCAGCATGATCGGTTTACAATAAATAAACAATAGTATCCTCTGACTTGACAATCATTTAATAAGCGGCAAGCTAAAATGGTATTGAAATTCATTTGGGGTTGTGATATAATTCATTATAGGTAGTATTCCTCTGCAGAAACGGAGGATTCATGAGCCAAACTAAGACTCTGGCAGAGCTGACAATTAAGAATAATTTCCTGTTCAGCGCCGTCATGCTGGACCCGGAGAATTGCCGGGGACTTCTCGAGATCATCCTCGGCATTTCCATTGACCGGGTGATTGTCAGCCGGGAACAATGTCTGATCTATCATCCGGAATACCGCAGCGTCCGTCTGGATATCTACGCCAGAGACAGCCGGAATACCCATTATAACGTGGAGATGCAGGTCTCTCCCAAGCCCGCTCTCACAAAACGTTGCCGCTATTATCACAGCCAGATGGACATGGAGCTGCTTCTGGCCGGAACAGATTATACAGGGCTTCCGGATACCTATGTCATTTTTATCTGTGATTTTGATCCCTTCGGCAGACAAAGATATATATACACCTTTGAAAACTGCTGTATGGAAGACGGACAAATCATGCTGAATGAAGGCTGCAAGACTATATTTCTCAGCACGCGGGGGACCAACAGGAGCGAAATTTCAGCGGAATTAGCAGCTTTCCTGGAATTCGCGGGCGCAGATCTGGCGGGCAGCCAGGGGGAGTTTGACAGCGCTTATGTCAGACAGCTTCAGACGTCCATCAGGAACATCAAAAACAGCAGGGAAATGAGGGAACGTTATATGATCTTTGAAGAACTCTTAAAGGAAGAACGAAGTGAGGGAAAAACAGAGGGCAGAATTGAGGCCACGGCCGAAGCCATTCTGGAACTGCTGGAAGTGCTTGGACCTGTCCCGGGACATTTGTCATCAGTAATCTGTTCTGAGACAGACCTGGAACTGCTGAAAAAATGGCACCGCCTGGCAGCCAGATCAACCTCTGTTCAGCAGTTTATTAACAATATGTAAATTAAAATCTATTACCTATTTTCAATTCTATCTAAACGGCAGGCGTTGGGGGATTCCCCCTTTTGCCTGTCATCAGTGGAATCTAATTTCATTGCCTAATCAGGCGTCACTCACTTAACAATCACATAAAAGTCAGAGGAATACTATTTTAACTGACCCGTAATTAGTATCAACGGCGTCAAAAAACTTTACGCTTTGGGCTTCATTGATTTTTGCTTCTATAGTATGTATAAAAACTTTTGCAAAACAGTATTTGTGAATGATAATCAAGAGGGAAACCTCAGGATATTTGCCGTATTTTTATTTACCAGGGAATCTGTTTGAGATATAATAAATACAACTTATGCATTCAGAAAGGAAATTAAGGAGGAATCTTTATGATATCAGAAACAATGTGCAGGCTGGGAAAACACAGATCTGTAATACGTGAAATTTTTGAGTACAGCAAACAGAGGGCGGCAGAGATCGGAGCCGGGAATGTCTTCGATTTCAGCATCGGCAATCCCAATGTGCCTGCGCCTGACAGCGTGAAAGCGGCCGTCAGAGAGCTTCTTGACACGCAGGATGATGTTTACCTTCATGGTTACACCTCTGCTCAGGGTGATTCAGAGACGCGCAGAGCAATTGCGGAAGACTTGAACAGGAGGTTCGGCACAGCTTTTCATGAGAATAACCTGTACATGACCTGCGGGGCCGCGGCCTCTCTAAAAATCTGTATTACTGCGCTGTGCGTGCCGGGGGATGAATTCCTTACATTTACCCCGTTTTTCCCGGAATACCGGGTGTTTGTGGAAACCGCAGGGGCTGTGCTCCGGGAAGTGGCGACAGAGCCTGACAGTTTTCAGATTGATTTTGGGCGGCTGGAGGCCGCTGTGTCTGAGAACACAAAAGCTGTGATTGTTAATTCTCCCAATAATCCTTCTGGAGTTGTGTTCCGAAAGGAGTCTGTCCGCAGGCTGGCGGAGCTGCTTTCTGTCAAAGAAGAGGAGTATGGACATCCGATCTATCTGATCGCCGACGAACCGTACCGGGAGCTGGTGTATGACAGCAGCCTGGAGGTGCCGTATCTGACGAAATATTACAGGGACACATTAGTCTGCTATTCCTACAGCAAGTCTCTTTCGCTGCCCGGAGAAAGAGTCGGATACATACTGGTACCGGATGAGATCAGTGACGCGGGAGATATTTACGCCGCTGTCTGCGGGGCGGGGCGGGCGCTGGGCTACGTCTGCGCTCCAAGCCTGTTCCAGCATGTGATTGCGAAATGTGCGGGGCAGGTGTCGGATTTGAGCGTCTATAAGAAAAACCGGGATCTGCTGTACCGGGCGCTGACGGATTACGGCTATGACTGCGTTTATCCGGACGGAGCCTTTTATCTGTTTGTGAAAGCCATGGAAGAGGATGCGGGCGCTTTCTGTGAGAAGGCGAAAAAGCATGAATTGCTGCTGGTGCCGGGGGATGATTTCGGTACGCCCGGATATGTGCGGATTGCCTATTGCGTGACTACCGATCAGATCACCCGGTCTCTGCCGGCTTTCCGGGCGCTGGCGGAGGAATATGGGAAGCTTTGAGGGCGCGGCCGGAATGAGAATTATCATCTCTCCGGCAAAACGGATGAGAACAGACACAGATACGCTTCCTTTCAGGGATTATCCGGTGTTTCTGGAGGAAGCGGAGCAGCTGAAGGAGTATTTGCAGTGCCTGACGGCGGAAGAATGCCGGAAGCTCTGGAACTGTAATGAAAAAATTGCAGAGCTGAATTACCGGCGTGTGCATGAGATGGATCTGCGCCGGGCTCTGACGCCTGCGCTGATTGCCTATGAGGGTATCCAGTACCAGTACATGGCCCCGGTTGTTCTGGAAGACGGAGGATGGGAGTATCTGCAGGAACATCTGAGGATACTGTCGGGATTCTACGGGATGCTGCGGCCGCTGGACGGAGTCGTTCCCTACCGGCTGGAGATGCAGGCTCCGGTCTGCCTGGGAACTGCCGGGAACCTGTATCAGTTCTGGGGCCGGAAGCTGTCTGATAACCTATCTGAAGGAGCCGGCTGGGTGCTGAACCTGGCCTCAAAAGAGTATAGCAGAAGTGTTATAAGCGGCCTGCCCCGGGGACTGCCCTGTATTACCTGCGTATTCGGTGAAGAAAAAGACGGTAAAATAATCGAGAAGGGCACCCTTGTGAAAATGGCGCGGGGCGAGATGGTCCGTTTTCTGGCAGAACGTAAGATCAGAGACCCGGATGGCGTCCGGATGTTCAGCCGTTTGAACTATCAGTACCGTGAGGATTTGTCTGATACGCGGACCTATGTATTCGTCAGGAAAAGCTCATAGCCCGTTGACTATGTTGTCAGGGCGTTCGCCGCGGCTGATCCTGTCTGCATTTTCCCACATTTTCCGGTACATGCGCCGGAAGCTTCCGCTTGTGATTCCTCCCAGATGAGGTGAGAATATAATATGGTCTTTACAATCCTCTGGAAGAGTGACCAGGGGATTGTCTTTTGTTACAGGTTCCGGAGCGACAGTATCCAGACCGGCTCCCGCGATCAGTCCCTGGATCAGCGCGGCACGCAGCGCATGGTTGTCCACAAGCTCTCCCCGGGCGGTGTTGATGAGATAAGAGCTTTTTTTCATGTGGCTTAAAAAATCCTCGTTAATGATTCCGGCAGTGTCCGGCGTGACTGCCATATGCAGACTGATAATATCGCAGGCGGCGGCCAGGCGGTTAAGCGGGAGCCAGGTCAGCTTCAGCTGCTTTTCGAGCTCTGCTGATTTCCTGTGAAGGCTGTAATAATACAGCTCACAACCGAATGCGTTGAGACGCTGCGCGGTGGCTTGTCCGATATCTCCTAAGCCTACCAGGCCTACCCGGCAGTCGGCCAAATCCGTGATGCCCTCACGCATACGCGCTTCCTTCATCTCAATCTGCCGACCGTCTCTGACGGCGGCGTCTCCGGCAATGCCGCTGCGGAGCAGGGCCAGCATCAGGTAAATGGCTTGTTCAGCCACCGCACCGGCGTTGGCGCCCTTGTTGTTGCAGACATAAATGCCCAGCTCCTTTGCAGTTTCCACATCGATTCCATTATAGGCAACACCCTCAGAATGAACCATTTTCAGATTCTTCATCTGCTTTAACAGGTCTCCGCCCACCCGGGAGATGGCATCTGCGAAAAGTATGCCGGCATCCGGAGCAGCCTCCAGCGCGGCGGCCGTACAGGCATCTCTGGCAATGTAGATTATCTCGGATTTCTCTATAATATTCATCTGCGGGGCGTACTTTTCATAGCGCTTTCTGTCCCCCATGACCAAAATTTTCATCTTTTTGCTCCTTTTTGTCATCATAGTCCTTAACTTTGAATATACTATGATTGAGGTGATTTGTCTATGCAGAAATCTTTGAAAAAGTACACAGTGATCGGTATCATTTTTACCGCACTGGCAGGGACGCTGGCACATTTTTTTTATCTGTGGTCAGGCGAGAATCTGGTGGTGGCGCTGTTCACCCCGGTGAGTGAGTCAACCTGGGAGCATTTAAAGCTGTTATTCTTCCCAATGATTATTTACAGTATTTTCGAAGCGCTGGTATTTCACAGCAGGGTTCCGGAATTGTTTTATGCCAACATTACGGGAGCGTTCGTGGGAATGCTGTCTATTGTTGTGCTTTTCTATACTTATTCCGGCATTCTGGGAAATAGCTGCACGCCGGTGGATATCGGGATCTTTTATCTCAGTGTGGTAATCGCTTTTCTTTCAGGACACCGCCTGGCGGGGAAGCGGGAGAGGCTGTACCGCTTTAAATGGCTGATTTTAACCGGCCTGGTAGCGTGTACCATAGCCTTTTTCTTTTTTACCTGGAATCCTCCGGAAATCGGGCTGTTTCAAAATCCGGAGCCGGGGGTGGCGTCAGTTTTCCTAAGGATATGATGTCTGAAAGTCCGAGCTTCTGTGCTATATATATTTTGCTGAACAAGGAGATTCCCTTGACTTTTTTGCGGGAGAGTGATATATATAAAAGTGGTTAGCGAAAGCTAACCATAAAAAACAGACAATAGTTAGTTAAAACTAACTAAAGGGAGGGACTATGTTAGAGGGAAAGCTAAAACGGATTGGAAGCATTTTCTTAGTGCTGATTATGGTTTTGTCGCTGTGGAATGTGCCTGTCTATGGGGCCGGAAGTGGTGAGACTGTGTCTGTCAGTGAGAACGTGGTTACATCTGAAACGTCATCTATTACGGTACAGCTGACACAGGTGCCGGATTCTGGAATATTACGTGTGATTCAGATGGAAGCGGGAGAAAGCTATGACAGCAGTAAACTGAATTCCTATACCAGCCTAAACTTTACACTGGCCGGCAATTTGGAGGTGGGGACGAATGTGCTGCCGCTGTCTCCGTCGCCGGAAGCGGGAAAGAAGATTATGGTTATTTTAAGAGACAGCGGCGGAGAGATTAAGGATTACACTTCTGACCCGGTGATAGTGGCTGCAGCCGAAACGGAAAATCCCAAGCCGGAATCGATTCTGGCTAACTGTTCGGCAGAATTGGTGAAGGATGGGAAATTTCAGCAGGATGACACCGGAGTGGATGTCAGGGTAAAGCTGGACAGCCATGTGGAAAGCTGTTATCTGACTATTTATGCCTATGCCGGAAATACTTCATTTGACCCGGATGATTCTCATAATAAACGCCTCTGGTCGGGACGTGTGACAGACGGCTATGAAGGAAGCTGCAGCTTTGCGGCGCCAGCGCTCCCACTGCAGGCCGGGTATAAAGTGATTGCCAGCCTGAACGTGCCTCTGGGGGATGATTACTATCGGGCGGTCAACTCACAGGCGGTAGAGGTGGTGGATGAAAATGGTGAGGGCTTTCAGGATTATATATATCCGGACGTAAAAATTGATGAGACGGAGCTGACTGCAGGAACTACCTCTCTACATATCAGCCTTACAGGTGATGAGCGGCTGTTCCAGGCGGCCAGGGAAGGAAAAACAAGTATTGTATGTGCGGTCGGACAATATCCGGACGGGGAAAGCTTTGATTTTGAGGGGGAAAATCAGATCTCGCTGGCATCCAATATCGTTTCCCCAGAGGCCTTCAGCAACAGAGAAATTACGCTGAGTGAACCTCTCAGGGAAGGCTACCGGGTACGCGCGGTTGTTTACTGGGCGCAGAATACAGATATTTTTTTGGCGAAGGGCAATGACTATGAACCACAATTCGGGTATCCCGATGACTCTGTGCTGGTGGCGGACGCGGCGCAGGACAAGCATCCCGGCGTAACGGTCGAGAATCCGGTATTGGCAGATGCGGATAAGATCCGGGTGACTGTCAGGGGAGACATTCCGGAAGGCTCTGTGCTCTTGATAAAAAGCTATGAAAGCGGAACCACAGAATTTCAGATGTCTCAGGGGGCTTGGGTGGGTTCTGCCTTTGACGTGACGGCACAGAGCTGTGAGATCATTCCCCAGAGCGGGTCGCTGGCTGCCGGGAAGCTGCTGGTCGCATTTTTGCAGCGTGAGGGGAGCATTCTGGCCCAGTCAGCACCGACTGAGATACAGAAGGCACAGCCCTTTACCATTCAGCTTAATGGCGTCCTGACGCCGGACAGCAGGCAGGCGGAGTTTCAGGTGGCGGGTAACAGCGAAACAGCCGGAACTATTAATATTGCGGCCCTTTGCAGGGTGGCATCAGACGGAACAGCGGACACGGAAAACCCTATTGCCCGGAAATATGGGCAGGCGCCGGGTACTTTGCTGTTTGAATTTGCCCCGGGAACCCTGGCGGACGGAGAGAAGGTCTGCCTGGTTCTGACCTATGCGAATGGCAGTGAAACATATCAAAGTGATTCCTTTGCCGTCCGTTTGCCTTTGGCTGAAAACAGCCTGAAGATTCTGGAGGAAAGCTTTACGACAGCTTCCGGTGAAGCCACCGTAGTTGTGGCCGGCTGTGAAGAGTTTCAGGGAGGCAGGCTGATACTGACCACCGGCCCTGCTGGTGAATTAGACGCGGACAGCCGGAAACAGATCGGAAGCGTTACATTTACCGGAGAGGGAAGCTATACAATCTCACTTACCCAGGGAGGGCTGAAAGCCGGAGAGACGATTTTGCCGCATCTCTACTTGTATGATGCTGAAACTGATGCTGTCAAATACAAATACGGAGATCCTGTCCTTATCACGTCGGAGGGAGGGGATGCTGTAAAAGCCTCAGTGGAAATCGTGACTTCCCAGGTCCGGGCAGACAGAGAGGATATCTGGGTGACAGCCAATTTTGACAGTACATCGACGGGGCGGCTGGATCTGTACTGCTATGCCGGAGAAGGTTATACAGAAGAGGATCTCATATACAGTGGAGACGTGACCCCGGGACCAGGCAGTCAGAAAATAATATTTGGCAGCGGAAAGCTGGAAGCAGGAGAAAAACTGACGGCGGTTCTCGCCCTTTCAGACGGATCGGAGACGGCCTCCGGAACAGTGACCGTACAGGCGGTTCCTGAAAAGCAGAAACCGGCAGCCCATATTCTGGACAGCCAGATTACAGAAGGCGATACGTATATGAAGGTTTCTCTGACCTTTGATCCCGGTGCGGAGCAGGCGTCCTATAAGCTGTACCAGTTTACCGGTGAGACGCTGGATCAGAATACAGATATGGTAATTAACGAGAGATCACTTTACAGGAGTGAGACAAATAAATCCCTGTATCTTGGAACAGGAAAGCTGAAAGCAGGGGCTAAGCTGCAGGTGGTGCTCACCGTGGACGGGGCGGAAGCATTGTCTGAAACAGTAACCGTAGAGCCTTCTCCGGACTGGGGCACTCCCTATGCGGCTTTCGATGTGTCGGCGGTGAAGGCCGATGCTGACAGCATTGCAGTCACCGTGGATTATGCCGATGACTATCTGGCGATGGGTGAGGAGTTTTACTGTGACGTAACTATTTACCAGTTTTCCGCAGCTTATACAGACGAGGAATTTGAAGAAGGAGAGATGTGGGAGCAGTACGGGCGCGTCACCCGTGTGGGACAGGTAAATTCCACGAGCGGGCAGGAGACCAGGGGAAAAATCACAGTACCGGTAAAAGATGGCGTTGTACTGACCCCTGGAGACCGGGTGATAATCAAGCTTCGTCTGCCTCATGCAGAGTGGGAAGGTGAGGAGGTTGATTATCTGTCGGCATCAGTGCCTGTTATTAGTCCGGATGAAGAAGTGCCGGATTATAAAGTCGTACTCTACAACCTGGGTGAGGAAAGCTCGCGGGGTGCGCGTCTGCGCACCATCCTGAACAACCTCGGCATCCCGGCAGAGACTATGGAATACGGTCATCTGAATGAATCTGTAGGATATCTGGCCGGCTTGGAGGGCTATGAGTCTGCTGTTGAACCATATACAGGAGTAAATTATACTACAGAGTTTATGCTTATGTGCAATCTGCCGGAATCCCTGCTGGACCGGTTCCTTGATGCTATGACAGATGGCGGGCTGCGCATTGACCATAAGGCGATTGTCACGGAATATAACCGGGAATATCTGTTTTATGAACTGATTGGAGATATCGAAGAGGAGCACGATGTCTTCCAGGCCTTGCTGGCTCTGGGAAATATGGTTAAAGAAGCAGAAAAACTTTTAGAAGATACGTATGGGGAAACAGAGGGCTGGGCGGATTTCCAGACTGCCCTCAGTGAAGCCAGAGAAATCCTTTCATCTAATGAACCTCCGCTTGCCAGTCTTCAGTCAGCGTACTCTGCGCTTAAAGAGCAGTATCTGGAGCTGACAGGCATGACAGAAATAGAGGGAACTGCCGTTATTACAGTTGAAAAAGAAAACAGCGGCGCCTATAGCATGACTGTCCGTGTTAAGGATGGCCCGGAGGACGCAGAATATGAATACAGCTGGAGCAGCGGTGAAAAAAGCCAGACACTGACAGGAGTGCCTGCAGAGAGTCTGATTTCAAATACGGTTACTGTGACAGGCGTAAATATGTTTGGTAAACTGACAGCTCAGCTGCAGGTCCCTGAGAGGCCAAACGTGTCCGTTATGGTGAGAAACCAGGGTATCCAGCTGAACTGGGCAGCCGCCTCCGCTGCCGATAACTGTCCGGCTCCGGAGAATTACAGTATTGTTGTATATGCCGGTGAACAGCTGGTGAAAACTTATGAGCGCGGAGGTCAGGATACTTCCGCATACCTTGAAGGCTTAGAAGAAGAAACCACCTATACGGTTAAAATGTACGCCGTCAGCCCGGTGGGACGCAGCGATATGGCCATACTGGCTGTCACAACCGGTAAAGCGGAGCAGGGCGGACCCGGACAGGCCGAAAGCGGCGGTCAGGCACAGATACCGTCTGTGAGTCCCTCGGTGATGCCTGCAGCGGCGCTGACCTCAGGGAAGAAAACCTCCTCCTCCGTAAACACCTCTGACAGAACCTCCCTGCTTGTCTGGAGCGCATTAGTCCTCATGTGCGGGGCCGGAGCCGTTGTCATGGGCGTTCGGAAGAAAAAAATGAAATAAAATATTGGCCGGTGAGAGGGGAGGTGTTTGGATACCCGGACGAAAGGCTGGCGGGAGACGGGGCGGAACAGGGGCGCGCCAGCTTGCTGGCGAGAGCCGTTGTACCGTCTGGAACAGCCAGAAAAGCAGCGGGTATCTATCATCCTCTCGCCATAAAACCATAATTTAACTATAAGTGGATTCTTTGTGTCCATAAAAAATACATGAGATGTCTTGACAGAGAGTATGTCTGATGGTAATATTATGTTGTGTATAAATTCCATATCAACGTTGCAAGTGCATCTGCATGAGAATCATGTCGGTGAAAAGGGAATTGGGTGAGAAACCCGAGCGATCCGGTCACTGTAATCAGGGAGTACGACGCGGTTATCCATTGTATGTTTTTACATATGAGAAGGGGCGTCACGCGATGATCTGTAAGCCAGGAAACCTGCTTGTTCCGTATAAGGTTGAAGCTTCCGAGCAAAGTTTTCCATCTATCCATCAGATATGGAATGCCTGATAGAGTATTCACTCAGCCGGGAACCTTCGAGCGGGATTTATGCACCGTTTAAACGGCAGGGTGAGATACTTCGGAGTCGGGTACACTGTTTATACCGCATCATTTTCCTCCGCAACGAATGATGGTCCGGTTTTCCGCTTGACAGCGATCGGGCGCCGAAGTCATTCTCCCCACTTTAATTGTTATCCTCCCTGAGCGGGAGCTTTTTTTTTGCAGATAACTGCACAGAAGAAAGTTGTTCCTGCTGGGAAAAACGCAGGGCACCCCATAATGTATGCCCTGTGGGGGCCAGAGGTGTTTGAGCGGGAAACTATGAGCAGGAGCGGAAAAAACAGTGGTACAGGAGTACGGGACAGATGAAAAAGATGATTAACATTACGGATTGCAGTTTTGATACAGACCGTTACAAGGATGGACAAGATGCTGCTGATTTCGTGCGCAGGTTCTGCTGTGATGGTTTTGAACTGATGCATTGTATTGGCGGGAAGCTGGATTTTTTTCCGTCAGAAGATATTGTAGGAGTTCATCTGAGGTTTTTTAATGAATGGATTGACCTGTGGAAAGGAGACATGGCTGCACTGGAAGCGGAATATGACACGCTGAAGCAGGCAGAGGAGGTATTTGGCAGTCTGGAGCGGGAAGGGATGATAAAACCTCTGACCGAAGATTTGGAGACGGCCAGGAGACTGGGGGCTTCTTATGTTGTATTTCATGTTAGTGATGTGAAAATGACAGAGCTTTTTACATACACTTTCAGTCACACGGATGAAGAGGTAGTGGATTACACTGCGGAACTGGTGAACGACTTGCTGGATGGAAAGGGTTATGAATTTGATTTTTTAATGGAAAATCTCTGGTGGCCAGGGTTGACTCTTACCAGGCCTGAGATTACCAGGCGGCTTCTGGATCAGATCCATTATCCTAAAAAAGGGATCATGCTGGATACGGGACATTTGATGCATACGAATCTGGAGCTTGCGGCACAGGAAGAAGCTGTTGATTATATCCTGGATATGGTGCGTGCGCACAGTGATATGATCCCCTATATGAAAGGAATACATTTGAATCAGAGCCTGACCGGGCAGTATGTTAAAGATTTGCTGAAAAAAAGGGATGAAATGCCTAAGACACACAAAGAGCGGGTAAGCGCCTGTTATGAACATGTATTTCAGATTGACGGGCATTTCCCCTTTACCACGCCAAGAGTCCGTGAAATTATAGAGGCAGTTGCACCGGATTATCTGACTTATGAACTGATTACCAGCGACAGGGAGGAGCATGAGGAAAAGCTGCTGAGACAGTGTGAGGCCCTTGGAGTAATGGTTGATGGAGTGTAAGAGATTGAAAGGGAATAAAATCATGAAAATATTTCAATTACCTGGTGGAGACGAAGTACATCATTATAAAAAATCACTGGTTGTTTGTTTTAAAGGGAAGCGCAAGGTGCTGAGTACCGGACCGAACAATGGAGGATACCGTACAGACCTGCGGGCTGTATTTAATAATGACGGCAATCCGGGTCCGGGTATGGCCTGCACTATGCGGGCGGATACCTACCGGGAACACATGGATATCCTGGCTTTGGAGGATCTGGGTCTGGACCCGGAACACTGTTCGGGGCTGTCTACGGCTGCCAGTATGGACAATGTGTCTGTTCAGACGATGTCATACGAAGATTTTTCTGTGACAGCCATAGTGACCGGAGGTATTAAAAATAATGCCGGGCGGATCGGCGACCCGGCGACCTGGCATGAAAAGTCTGAGGCATCTTATCAAGTAAAACCAGGAACCATAAATATTATTTTGTATATTGATGCGGATCTGTCGGAAGGAGCTCTGGCACGGGCTCTGGTATCCTGTACGGAGGCGAAAACGGCGGCGATTCAGGAGCTTCTGGCGCCCAGCCGCTATTCCAGAGGACTGGCTACCGGATCGGGAACCGATGGCACAATTATTGTATGCAATGCGGAGTCTGACACTTACCTGACCAATGCAGGAAAACATAGTAAGCTGGGTGAGTACATCGGAAAGACTGTAAAAAAAGCAGTAAAAGAAGCACTTTATCTTCAGTCAGGCCTTTGCCCGTCTTACCAGCATAACATACTTAACCGGATGGACCGTTTTGGCATCACAGAGGACAGCCTTTGGGCCGCTTTTCAGGGAAGACAGGCGGAAGGAGTCATCTCCAGAGCAGAGTTTGAAGACCGGCTGGATCATATTAAAACAGATAATACGCTGGTTACATATACCTCTCTGTACGCCCATCTGCTCGATCAGCTGGACTGGGAGCTACTAAGCCCTGAGGAAGCATGGGAAGCGGGTACACAGATGCTGTGCCTGGCAGGCCTTCAGGAAGAGATGACGGAAAAGGAGTCTTTGGTACAGCCCGGGGAGAGAGAGGCATGCATATGCCGAATGGCAGAGCAGTATTTGGAAAGACTGATTAACAGGATCATAAACTATTCGTAAAATAGACCGATATACAGGAACAGGAGGCAGCCCTGAGGGCTACCTCCTGTTTGGAACTTCAGAAGAAATAACTCCAGTTCTCTATGAGTGGGGAACCAATGTATCAGCGGCACAGTCTACGCATGATGCGTTGGTTTAATCTCCAAGACGGTATACAGTGAGAGCCCGGTCCGTAACGGTAAATCCGTCAGTTTCAACAACGACTGTCAGAGTGGATGGTGTCTGTGCCACCTGGAATGGTACATTAGTTGAGAGCGTTCCAACTTCCGTTGAAGATGAGAACGTATAACGAGTTGCAGAGCCAGGGATCGGCGTACCGTTGAGGTAAAGCTGCACAGCTGCCTGTGCTGGTATTGTGGTTCCTGTATTAGCGGTCATTGTTGTGTGGAAGGCTGCCTGATATATGCCAGGCTGGTAGATATTGACGTCAGAAGAGCCTGCCTGGTGCGTAATTGCTGTTCCTGATATAAGCGGGTTCGTGGTGAAAGTCAGGGCTTCTCCGGCTGCAGGTATTTGAGCTGCAGTATCAACAGTACCTAATACGTCGGGAGTGCCTCCGCCTCCGGGTTCACCTCTGGGAATGACAAAGTTGAATATGGCGTCAGTATCAGTTCCAGAATTAAATACTTGAGCTTCAGTGCCAGGGTCTCCGGTGGTTACATTGCCAATATTAATTGTTGCGGCGCGCCCTTCGGGCCCGGTTTCACCAGTAGGCCCGGTGGGACCGGTTTCGCCTGCACCGCCTTCAGCGCCGGTAGGTCCGGTGGGTCCGATTTCTCCGACAGCGCCGTCAGCGCCGGTAGGCCCGGTAGCACCGACAGCGCCCGCAATGCCGGTAGGCCCAATGGGACCAGTAGGTCCGGTAGGGCCAGTAGGCCCAGTAGCACCGTAAATATATGCGCAACGGGGAAAACGCCGTAACCATGCGGCATTGAAACATCTTAAAGACAATTGCACCTATAATTACAAAAAGACCGTAGCAGGGCTGGACAAGTCCTGACACGGGGACAGTCACCAAAATGTACAGAGGCAAATAAAAATCAGGTTTGCAAAAGAGGAAGTCGTTTAAAACAGCGGCTTCCTTTTTTGTTAACAGGGTACGCGCAGATAAGGGCTTGAAGTTCCATGGGTGAAAGTTCCATGTTGTGAGGTATAAGCCGTACCGCAGCAAGCGAGCCTTGAGTGGGTAGTAGAGATACTAACTGCTAAGCGTAGGCCGCAAAACTTGCAAAGCATAATTACAGATAGTCTCGATATCAAAATGTAATCGGGAAGGACGGAGGGCTCCTTTTCGTCGAAAGCAATACGGCTGTAAACGCTAATGCCGAGGATACAGCCGCTCTCCCAAGGCTTTGAGAGTGGTAATACAAGGAAGGACTCCTAGTTAACTAAGTCCTCATACTTTTATATAAGGAAAATGTACATAGAACCATGCAAGCAAAAGGATATATTCATCGGTGTACCATGTGGAGGGAGGTGAGATTTATGAGGAAGACAATCCTACCTTATATCAGCATTGCAGCAGCAGCCGTGCTGATGGCGAGCCTGAGTGCGTATCTCACAGATTCTGATACGGCAGCGAATAACTTCAGGATTGGAACGAACACCATTGAGGCGAAGGAAGAGTTTACAACACCGGCCATCGGGGAGATTACGGCAAAAACACCCAGGGTGGAGAACACAGGGAAAGTAAACTGTTATGTGAGGGCGTTCATTTTCCTATCAGACCATAGGGTAGCGGAATACATTGACTACTACACCAATGGGCTGAAAGGGATCCGGGGAACGGGATGGGCGGAATGGGAAGATGGTTACTATTACTATACGCCGGTTCTTGCGCCGGGGGAAGAGACCACGCCCCTGTTCACCGGCATCCAGCTTCTGGAAGAGCTGCCGGAAGAGTTAACAGATGTCAGCATTGACGTCTACTTTGAATCCGCGCAGGCGGAAGGTGCAAGGGATACCTGGGAAGCATTTGAGCAAATAGCAGGGCAGGAGGGATAACATGGATGCAAATGGCAGGAATACGAAGGAAGAGCTGTTGGAGAGCATTGAGGAGCTGTATGGATTTAAAAAAGAACTTATTTATGATCCGGAGCAGTGTGCGTTGTGGGCTGTGCGCTTTACTGTGAACAGTATCCGGTACTTGGGAAATATCCCTTTCCATGGGGCAAAACCGATGCTGGCCGTAGAAGGGTATACTGCAAAGCACTATGACCATGAAACCCCGGTGGAGGATTGGGACTGGGACAAATGTCTGAGGAATCAGAACATCCGGATTTATCGGATCACGGACCGGATGTCGGGAGACTGGAGCGATCTCGGAGTACGGTGCAACACCCAGGAAGAAGCGAAGCGGCTGATTCAGGAAATGGAGCATCCGGAAGACTATGGGTACGACTTTGTGGATCTATGAATGAAAGAAATAAAGAAACAGGCTGTGTACACATCAGGCCGCTTTTCTGCTGGTTACTGATTGCTGATTACTGATAGATGAGGAGGCGACAAATGAAAAGAGGAACGAAGACAATTATGCTGGCGGCAGCATTAGCCGGAGTCCTGATCGTTGGAGGGGTAAGCGCTTATTTTACAGACGCAGATACGGCGACAAATACCTTTACCGTTGGAAAAATATCCTTGGACCTGCAGGAACCCAGCTGGAATCCGGACCAAGTAAAAGATCTGACGCCCAATCAGGTGGTACAGAAAGATCCCCAAATCAAAAATGATGGAATCAATGACGAGTTTGTATTCCTGGAAGTGACTGTGCCTTATAAGAACGTGGTTACGGTCAATGATGCCGGTGTGAAACAGACAGCAGCAGACACAGAGCTTGTAAAATATACCGTAAACGCAGGCTGGACAGAACTGGGAAGCGGAGAAAAGGACACTGTCGCAGAAACCGTCCTGCACCGGTATGTGTATGGCACTGACCAGGCATGTACAGCCCTTGCAAAAGACCAGGTGACCCCTGCGCTGTTTGACAGCATAACGGTCGCAAATGTTGTGGAGGACCAGACGCTGGAGCAAACCACCCAAAATATCCAGGTAGAAGCGTTTGGAATCCAGGCGAATGACATTGGGGCAGACGACAAAACGGCGCCGTCGGACGTCTGGAAGGTTCTTGTAAACCAGGGGCCGTCGAAGGATAAGACCGGGGAAGATACAAAGACAGATATTGTAGGCGGCTGAAAGACCGAAAACTGAAAAAGAAATAAAAAATAAAGCCATGAAGAAAAGGACCAGAAGCCATCAGCCTTAGCCGGGAGAGCCGGCTGGCAGAAAAACGGTTTGATGTGTACATAGCAGGAAACATCCTGGTCATACGTCAGCTTATGATACGGGGGAAAAGCAAATGGAAAAGAAAAGAGCCGGTAGACAAAAATCAAACCGGAAGGAAAAAACGTGGAGACGAGCTGCAGTCTGCGGGCTGCTTGGCACTGCCGGCCTGATCGGCGGGCTGTACGCCAGGAGCCAGACATCTGTTGTTAACCATCTGGAAACAGGAATTGTAGATATCAGCCTGCAGGAATACCACCTTCAGGAAGGAACGGAAGTCCTGTGGCAGGGAATTCCGACGGTCCTTCCGGGTATGGACATATCTAAGATTCCCAGAATCACCAATGCCGGAAGCGACTGTTATATCCGAGCAAAACTCACCTTTACCGGAACCAGCCAGGAAAAGGAACTGGAAGAAGGGATTTACGGACAAAGTGATCAATGGCTGCACGCAGAAGACGGCTATTATTACTATACGGAAGTCCTTGCTTCTGAAAAGAGTGTGGATCTGTTTGCAGGGATCAAACTGCCGGAGGATTTCCTTCAGGAGGAAGAAGGGCGGGAGTTTGAGTTGCAGATCGGGGTGGATGCGATCCAAAGCGCCAACTTCCAGCCGGATTACAGCCGGGAATCGCCATGGGGGGATGTGGAGGTTCTGGACTGCGGCAAAGAAGGCTTGTATGATCTGACGCTGCTTAAACAGGCAGATGAGGAGGAATTTGCCGTTGTTTATGAAGGGAACACGGAAAGCCTGTTCACTGAGGGAAGGGACTTTTTCCAGAATCTCCCTGCCCTGATGCCGGGGGACAGCTATACAGACTCCATAGTATTAAAAAACACATCGGACAAGCCGGTAAGGCTGTACTTCCATACGGAGCAGCTGGAAGACTCTGGGCTCTTGGACAAGCTCCGGCTGGCCATCTGGGCCCCAGGAGACGGAGGAAAACAGGTGTATGAGGGGGCGCTGCGCGGGGAGGAAATCAGCCGAGAGTTCCTTCTGACGACACTCCCGGCAGGGGGGACGGAGAGCTTTTCATTCCGGCTGGACGTTCCGGTCGGGTTAAATAATACATACAGCATTTCTAAGAGCCTGGTCAAATGGGTATTTGCAGCGGATCCGGAAAGCGCCTATGGAACTGGAGGGGTAAAAACCGGTGATCCGGGGAGCGGGAGTGCTGTTTTGGGAGGCGTTGTCGCCGCCGTACTTGTGATCCTGGCTGGCATGAGGGCTGCCAGGCGCAGAAAGAACAGGTGACGGCGCGGATGGAAGGTGACTGTATCGAGTGTTACAGGAGGCTTGGGAGGAGAAAATATCATGATGCGTAAAATTATTGCAAAAGTGACGGGGATTCTGGCAGCCGCCACATTGGCGTTCAGCGCGGGTCTTTTGATTCTGTTTCTTTTGGGGATCCGTCCCTATGTGGTTCGGTCTGGCTCCATGGAGCCGGACATCCCCGTCGGAAGCCTGTGTTTTGTCAATCAGCGGATCTCTTATATGGAGATAAAGGTGGGGGATTTGGCAGCGTACCGGTCCGCACTTGGAGAGCGGGTGCTGCACCGCGTGATTGCAGTCACAGATGAAGGTCTGGTAACCAAAGGGGATGCGAATGGGCGCAGCGACGGTATCACGGTACGGAAAGAAAACTATATCGGAAAAGAAGCCTTTAACATCCCGAAGCTCGGATACCTGTTCGGGGGTTTGGAAACCGGGCGGGGAAAAATCTTAGGGCTTACAGCCATTGCCTGTCTGGTGATCCTCAGTCTCTTTTTTGGAAATGAAAGGAAGGAGCTAACGGGCGGAGAAACAACAATAAGCAACAGAGAGGAGGTAAAAGAGATATGAAAAGTAGGGCAGGAATCCTTGCGGCAGTGTTGGCCGTAAGCTTGTCTGTGGTCTGCGTCTACCCGGCCTACGCGGAAGAGCCCCAGGAGGCCTCAGAGACAAAGGAAGAAGTGTGTGAAGAAACAGAACTGATAAAAGAAACAGGAGCAGGGCCGGAAGAAGGGAGCTTTTGGATCTATGCAGGAAAAGAAGCCGGCAGAACCCTATGGGTAAACGGGGCAACAGGGACAGCCGCAGAAGGCTTGGAGAGCTTTCGCTTTCCAGAGGGAGAAGAGTGGAAGGCCCAGTGGGAGGCCTGGCATACAGCTGGTTTTGAGAGCTGGGAGAGTCAGGAAGGAGAGACGGTTATTATGGAGGTGCAGCCTGAAGACGACTACGAATGGGAGAAGTTGCAGGTATTAGATAAATATGGAAATTTTCTGGAACTGACAGAAACGGAAAACGGATGCAAGTTCCGGATGCCGGCGTCTGACGTGCTGGTGAGTTTAAAGATGCAGGGACGACCAAAAGAAGATCCGTGGGGGACTGGAGAAAAAACGGAAATACCTGGAATTCCCCAGGCGTTGGGGAGAGAAGCGGAGGAGCAAACCGAAGAGCTGCAGGATAAGGAGTTGGAAAAATATAACCTGGCAGCTGCGGCACAGCCGCGTTATAGCGGTTCCTATTACACAGCGGACGCTTATGAGCAGTTTGCATTAGGACAAAGTGTTCAACTGTGGGGACTGACAACTGCCGGCGGCTATGGAGATCGCCAGTATATATTTGCGTTGAAAAATGGAGATAATTCGCTGGTGGATTCCTGGGAAGAAGGCGTAATGGGTACACCGGACGGAATACCGTTTTTTTGTATCGAGGCGGATATTGACTATAATAACTCAGTCTTAGCCACTGTTTATGAGGGACGAAATTATTTGAGTCAAGATGAGATTATAGAATGTGCTCTAGCCTGCAAATATATGGAAGATCATATCAGCGTGCTGAATGGTAATAAAACAGATTTATTTTTTCTGCAGCAGTGTGCAGTTTGGACCATACGGGAAAATCATGGATATCGTGCATATAGTGTTCAGACAAACTATGTAGCGCCCTATACGGTATCGCATAATGGGGATATCAATTTCGCCTATGCATTTGTTCAGAATTCTATCGCTTGGGCTATTGCAAATAAAGGAAATTATACGGGCTACTGCAAGGTACTTGATAATCATACCGGACAAAAATGTGGTGTATTTAAAGCAGTCGAGAATCCAAAGGGTACTTTGGCAATCCAAAAGTCTTCCGCGTTGCCTCAAATCTCTGACAATAATGCTTGCTACAGTTTGGAGGGAGCTGAGTATACCGTTTATCAAATGGGGACAGATACAGTGGTCGGAACGATTACGACAGATGCGGGCGGATATGGCACCCTGGGAAATCTGCCGGCAGGAAGCTATGACATCGTGGAGATGAAGGCGCCGAAGGGCTACCTGTTGGACAGCACAAGACATACGATAACCATCAATGCCGGTCAAACCACAACCTATCAGGCAAAGGATGAACCTGGGAACGACCCTGTGCTTACGCTTTTAGTAAAAAGAGATGTTGAAACAGGCAAACCCATGGGAAATGCTAGGCTAAAGGGAGCGGAATACACTGTCAAATATTATGACGTAAATTTGAGTACGGATCCAGCGGAAATAGGAATAACAGAAAAATATACTTGGATCTTAGAGACGGATGAGAAGGGACGAGCATATTTGGACAATGCACATAAGATATCGGGTGATGAATTTGTTATAGGATTACATGGAAATCCGGTTTTACCTTTAGGAACGATCACTATCCAAGAAAGCAAAGCACCAGAGGGTTATTTACTGAATACTACTTTATATGTAGCGAACACGATACAGCAGAATGGCTCAGTATCAACAACCAATCTTCCGAATGAAGAAACCTATGCCGCGACAGAGCAGGTAAAGCGTGGTGATCTGGAGTTTACAAAATTGGATACAGAAACCGGCAGGTTTATGGCCGGCATTCCTTTTCGGGTTATCTCCCAAACAACGGGAGAAAACCATATTTTGGTGGCGGATGCAGATGGTCATGCGTCTACATCCGCCGTACCCCACAGTGCAGAAACAAATGAAAATGATGCTGTTATCGGTGAGGCAGACTATTCTTCTTCATTTGGTATTTGGTTTGGTGGAAGTGAACCGGATGATACCAAAGGGGCTTTGCCGTATGATACGTATACCGTCAGGGAACTTCCCTGTGAGGCAAACTATGGAAAAGACCTGGCAGAGTTTACCGTAACCATTTCTGAGAATGGGAAAACAGTAGATGTTGGAACCGTAGAAAATCAGACGATTCTGACGAATACAAAGGCCAGAGACGCGGAAACGGGGACGCAGGTTATCACGTCGGTGAACTATGCTTCCATCGTGGATACGTTCTACTACGAAAACCTGACGCCTGGGAGGAAATACACGGTAAAAGGAGCCGTCAGGAATCCGGAAACCGGGGAAGTGATTGTGCAGAATGGCGCTCCCCTCATCGCAGAAAAAGCATTTACATCAGCTGCAGTAAATGGCGAGGTAAAGCTTACGTTTCTTCTGCATGCTGCAGAACTGGAGGGGAAACAGGTGGTGGTGACCGAAGAGCTGTATGACGGGGACTCCCTGCGGACCACGCATGAAGACCTGGATGACCCGGACCAGACGGTCACTGTTTTAACTGGAGATTTGACCGTCACAAAGACCATTGCTGCGGATGAGATTGTCTGGGCCCATGGGAATCCTATATTTCTCGTAAAAGTTTCTGGTCTCAGCCAGACGGGGAAGCGCCGGCAGTTCTATCATACCTATGAGTTTACGCAGGACTATGTAGAGGCGAACACCGCGTCAGACGGCACGGTATCCCTGGCGTATACATTCCGGGACATTCCAATCTCCGGAAGCTATCAAGTGGAGGAGGTGCCTGTCAGCCGATATTCCCTGATGGGTTTTAAAGGGAATGGGGGTAACGTTACTGTCTATGGTTCTTATGCACTGGCAGACCTCGTGAGCCAGCCGTCCGGCACAGAAGTAACAATTACTAACCAAAAGACCAATGACGCATGGGAGTCCCATACGGCCTTGCTCCACAACGTCATTCAGTAACGGAGGAAGGTCCAACATACAACAGCGAAAAGAAGGGAGAAGAAAGTATATGAACCGAGTCATGTTAATCGGAAGGCTGACAAGGAATCCGGAGCTCCATTATTCTGCCGGCGAGGATTCCATAGCGGTGGCCAGGTACAGCCTGGCAGTCCAGAGGCGCTATCGCCGGGAAGGGGAACCGGAGGCGGATTTTATTTCCTGTATTACCTTCCAGAAAAGTGCAGAGTTTGCAGAGAAATACTTCCGGAAAGGGTTCCGGGTAGCCATAGCCGGCAGGCTCCAAACCAGGAGCTATACCAACAAGGAGGGAAACAAGGTATCCGTGACGGAAGTAATCGTAGAGGAGCAGGAGTTTGCAGACGGCAAAAGCAGCAGCGCCCCTGCAGCTGCTGCGCCTAGAACAGTAACTGCGGATGGGTTCATGAACATTCCGGATGGAATGGAGGAAGAGACGCCGTTTTCATGACAGGAGGAAAGTGAGAATGATAAGAAACAAAAGGATTATGCGTCTGGCAGCTGCTATCCTATGCCTGGCAGTTATTGGATCGGGCATGCCGGTGTATGCGGCAGCAGAAGCAGCGCCGGAGGAGACGGATCCGTTACCGGAAACCTACCTGCTGCAGCTGGAACAAACAGAACATGGGGAACTTCTGGCGGATGGGACGAAAGAGGAAACAAGAGGAGTGGTAGCCGGGGAGACAGTCATCCTGCAGGCGTTCCCGGAAGATGGGTATGAGCTGCAGGCGTGGGAAACAGATGGAACCGAATGGGAGGGAAAGGAACTGGAGGTATCCTTTACCATGCCCGCGCAAGATGTGGGCATCCGGGCTTTGTTTGTGGAACAAAAGGTGGAAGAAAGCCTGAAGGGACAAGAAACAGAGGGAGAACCGGGAAAACAGGCAAAAGAACAGCCGAAAAAAGCAGAGGCCCTGGAAGCGCCAGAGGAGACGGCAGAAGGCAGGGCACAGGCGGAAAAGGATGAGGATGCGCCGGAAGCCGTACCAGAAAAAAAGCCGCAGCTTTTTGCGGCTGGCCTGCGGGGCTCCATCTACATACAAAACAGCGGGATCATCCAGTACCCGGCAGATTTTGGAAACGCTTATGAATGGGATTACTGGGTAGACGGGAACCGGGCTTATTGTGTGAATCCCCAGATGGCAGGCCCGGAGAGCGGCTACTACAGCTCCTCGGCTGCATCGGAAATCAGTAACCAGGCGCTGGCAAAGGTGCTGTATTACGGATATGGCGGAGACGGGGATATCACAGCCAATGTAATAGGCGGGGATGCTTCCAGGCGCCATGTGGTCACCCATACCGCATCTGCGATTGCCTATGGGGATCCCAATCCTTACTACAATTGCACACAAGCCGGGATTGATGCAGCCAACCAGTTTTATGCGGCGGCCCTGGCGCAGCCGGATCTGCCGGCGGGGAGCTTCCGGCTGATCCGGATACATGCGGCGGAGGGGATGCAGGATATCGCTTATCTGATCATAGATATCCAATACGGGAATCTGGCAGTCCAAAAGTTTTCTGCGAACCCATCAATCAGCGACAATAACGCCTGCTACAGCCTAGAGGGAGCCGTATTTACGGTCTATCAGGCAGGCACCGACCAGGTGGTGGGGACGATCACTACCGATGCGGACGGATATGGGCATCTGGAACATCTGCAGACAGGAAGCTATGACATCCAGGAGACAACAGCCCCCAAAGGATTTTTAGTGGATAGTTCTCGGCATACAGTGAGCATTAGCGGGAATACCACATTTACTTATTACTTTACTGATGAGCCGGGAAATGACCCGATTAATATATTTCTATTTAAGAGAGATATAGAAACAGAAAAACCCCAGGGCAGTGCGAAGTTGGAAGGGGCAGAGTATACCGTAAAGTATTACGACACGGAAATGGCCACAGATCCAGCAGAAGCAGGATTGATGGAAAAATATACATGGGTATTGAAAACGGATGAGAATGGACGAGCATATTTGGATAATGCACACAAGATATCGGGCGATGAATTTGTTATAGGATTACATGGAAATCCGGTTTTACCTTTAGGAACAATCACTATTCAAGAGCGTAAAGCGCCAGAAGGTTATTTACTGAATAATACTGTATATGTAGCGAACACGATACTGCAGAATGGTTCAGTATCAACAACCAATCTTCCGAATGATGAAAACTATGCTGCGACAGAGCAGGTAAAGCGTGGGGATCTGGAGTTTATAAAATTGGACGCAGATGACGACAGCCCTATGGTGGGAATTCCTTTTCGGATCACTTCAGAGACTACCGGTGAAAGCCATATAATAGTGACGGATGAGAATGGACATGTTTCAACGAAACTGGCAAAGCATAGTTATCAAACCAATAGCAATGATGGAGTAACCGATGAATCGGACTATTCCTCCTCCTTCGGCGTGTGGTTTGGAGAGAGCGATCCGGATGATAACAAAGGAGCCCTGCTTTATGATACCTACACCCTGGAGGAGTTATCCTGCAGCGCCAATTATGGAAAAGATCTGTTGGTTTTGAGCGGGATCCCAGTGATGGAAGCTGGGGTGAGCATAGATCTGGGAGAGCTTTCTAACCAGACCATTCGCATGAAATCGGAAGCAGTGGATACGAAAACTGGGACCCATACGATTGCTGCAGAGCGTGACGCACGGATTGCAGATACCTACATTCTCCAGGGCTTAACAGCCGGACGCACTTACCGCCTGGCAGTGTCGGCAAGAGATGCAAAAACCGGGGCACTGATTGAAAGAAATGGAGTGCCGGTTACTGCTGAGGTAATGGTAGTGCCAGAGGGAAGCAGTGCATCGGCAACGGCAGAGCTGACTCTGGATACCTCCTCCATGGAGGGAACAGCGATTGTCTGCACGGCAGAGCTGTATTGGCTGGATCAAAAAATCGCGTCTCACGAAGACCTATTAGATCAGGCGCAGACCGTTTACGTGCCCACGATGGGGACGACAGCCAGGGACGGGCAGACCGGTTCCCATACGGGCTCTGTACGGGAAAAAATTACCCTCATAGATACCGTTGTCTATACAGGATTGACGCCTGGAAAGGAATATCGAGTTTTCGGAACGCTGATGGTCCGAGAAACCGGGGAGGAGCTGCTGGCAGACGGCAAACCGGTGACGGCGGAAACTGTCTTTACGCCGAAAGAAAGAGATGGAAGTGTGGAATTGGTATTTTCCTTTGACAGCTGCGCCCTGGCCGGGCAGACACTGGTGGCCTTTGAAGCGATCACCTGCCAAGGGATCCATGTAGTCTCCCATAAAGAAATCGATGAGGAAGGTCAGTCCGTCCACTACCCCAGGATCGGGACGTCTGCGAGGGGTGCAGCAACAGGAGATTCCCAGGCGGCTGTATCAGAAGTTGCCATCTTAACCGACCGGGTTGAGTACGAAAATCTGATTTCTGGCGAAACGTATCTGCTGAAAGGCAGGCTGATGGACCGGGAAACCGGGGATCCCCTGCTGGTAAATGGGATAGAAGTAACTGCGGAACAGAGCTTCACGCCAGAAAAAGCAGATGGGGAAATTGAACTTACGTTTGTGTTTGATGCCACGGCCTGTCGTGGGAAAACGCTGGTGGTGTTTGAAGAAGTGTACCGGGAGGAAGTTCTCTTGGAGGCGGAGGCGGATCTGGAAAACGAAACCCAGACCATCTATATACCAGAGATTCGGACAACTGCGAAGGATCAGACGAGTAAGACACACACTGGAACCATTGGGACCAAGACGGTGATTGTGGATACCGTCTCATATTCCAACCTGCTACCAGGGAAAAAATACAGAGTTTCCGGGAAACTGATGTTGCAGTCCACCGGGGAGACGTTACGGATGGATGGAAAAGAAGTGACGGCGGAAACCACCTTTACGGCAGAAGAATCCTCCGGGACTGTGGAACTGTCTTTTTCAGTGGATTCCAGCAGCCTTTGGGGTGAAACGCTGGTGGTATTCGAGGACCTGTACCGGGAGGGGCTCCTCCTAGTCTCCCACGCAGACTTAGAGGATGAAGAACAGTCGGTTCGGTATCCGAAGTTGGGATGGATTGTGACCGGCGGAGGGAGTGGAAGCTATCGGGCCGGCCGCGTGGTGACCGGGGATGTGGCTGGGATGCTCCGGACGGTCGAGGGACTGGGCCTTGCAGCCGCGATTCTCGTCTGCCTGGTTATAGGGCGGAGCAGGCAAAGAAGGGCTTGCGTGGTAAAGGAGGAATCCTATGAAACGAAGGAATAGAAGGGCAGCGTTGCTTTTGGTGTTTTGCCTGTGTCTGGCCCTGGCCTTGCCCGTGTCTGCGGATAGCGGGGAACTGTTCCGGACAGAGCGCTACACGGTACAGTCAAAAGAGGGTGCTTATCAAAAGGAAGGACTGTTTCAGGAACGTATAACGGAAAGTGGGAGGACCTGGCAGTTGACAGACGTTACTTATGAAGTGGAAGAAACTCGGCCGGTGACAGAAGAGGAAACGGTGGCGCAGACCGTGACCAGCGATCCGGTCCCGTCCTCGGAGGATCTGCGCCCGCCGGAGCACTTGACCAAAGAGGGGATCCTCTGGGAGCTTTCAGACGTCAGCTATGCGGATACAATTCTTCAAGAAGCACATACGCAGGAAGTGGAAGCACAGGAAGCGTATGGGCCGGGGATCGATCCGGAGATGATTCTACGGACAAAGGAAGTCACAGTAACGGATGAGGTGACGGGCGAAGAAGTAACAATCTCTTGTGAGCTGTACCGTGTGGAGGAATCCGGCTGGCAGACCGTATACGAAACGCTGCCGCTCATCTTTTACGAGTATGACGCGGGAGGTTATCTGTTCACGGGGCAGGTTATTGCTCCCAATGACCAGGCACCGGCGCTTGCCGGGTATGAGACAGCGCTTTTAGAGGAAGCCGGTTATGACCCGGCTGTCTGGACAGTTACAGGCTATGCCTGGGCCGGGGAGCCTTATTACCTGGACGGACAGTTGGTCCGTGAGGGATCCGCGTCCGTGGAAAGCCTGCAACCGGTCTATATGGCGTATTATTCCGGGAGCATCCAGACAGAGGAAAAAAGAGGTGTTTATTATAACGCAGTCTATACAAGGATGAAGAAGCGGGAGATACCGGGGCAGAAGGAGTATGCTGTACTGGCGACAGCACGCTATGTCCGTGAGAGAGAGAACATTTGGAAGCCTCTTGCCATTGGCATTGGTATTGTGACCCTGGCCGTACTTGCTGTCCTGATCTTGTACGTCTTGGCAAAGAAAAGTCTGCAAATAAAAAGTCAAGCAGAAATTTGAGAACTTTGAAAAATTTATACAGGTTGAATTAAAAGTACAAAAACCAGACCACCGCAGGACGTTGGTCTGACAAAGATATGAAAGCTGGGCTTAGTTTTCTCCCGTTTCGGGCAGTGATGCGAAGTATTCCCGTACCCGTCCGTAATAAATACGGAGAAACTTGTTTGCGCCGGCAGTCATGTAGACGTAGTAAGGCTTGCCCTGAGCACGTTTTTTATCCATAAAGACGTAAACGGGGTCGTCAATGGGCGAACGCTTGATTAGCCCGTCCATGATCTGAAAGAGCGTCCTTCGCAAATGGGGAGAACCTTTCTTTGAGGTACGCACGCTCTTCTGGACGTGTTTGCCGGAATCGTTCTTTCCGGGATCGACGCCCGCAAAGGCTGTTAGGGCTTCCCGGTGCGTGAAACGCGTCACGTCCCCGATCTCAGCCATAAGCTGCGGACCAAGGGTAGAGCCGACGCCGTTCATTGCCATGACAACGGGATATTCCGGTAGAGCAGAAGCGGTTTCGTCCATCTTTATCCGAAGGTTTTCCACGGTTTCGGAAGCGGTGTTTAGCATGGCGACAGCCTGCCGGATGAGCATTTTCGTGTTGTCATCTTTCGGGAACACGGCAATGAGGTCGCAGGAAGCCTCGTAGACTTTCTCCGCTTTCTCCGCACTGAAATTGTAACCCTTGTGCTTGCACCATTTCCGATAGTGCTCCGTAAAGGCGGAAAGGGATTTTCCCCGGACACAGTCCACATGCCAGTAGGTGTAAACAAAATCCACCCATTTCTGGCTGCCGTCGCTGCGGGCGGGACTGTCAAAGAGGTCGTTCGCGCCCGGGTAAGACTGGTCGAGCAGTGCAATGAGGTTGTTCTTCATGGCAGTTTTCTGTGCCATAAAGAAGCTGAACTGCCGGTTCATTGTTTTGAGTTGGTTGCGTGTTTTATCCATGCTTCCATATTGCTTCAGTTTTGCCCATCGGTCAAGAGTATATCGTGCGATTTTTTTGGAATCCGCCTTGTCCGTCTTGGGAGAGCGGAGGGAATCATCAGCGAAATCCCTGATGAGGACAGGATTTACGGCACTGACAAAGATGCCGGCGTCGGAAAGCCAGGCGGCAAGCGGCTCGTAGTATCTGCCCGTGTGTTCCATGCAGGCTTTTGTCTCGCCGTCAAGGCTTTGGATTTGTTTGATTAATTCATTGATGGCGGACTTGGTGTGTGGGATGTCGCGGGGCGGCATGAGGACCACATCGCCTGGTCTGCGGATCGTAACGGTGCTTTTGCCTTTGGAAACATCAATACCAACAGCGTTCATAATGGATACTCCTTTGTAAATGGATTAGCAATGGTCAATACCAGTTTTCCCATTGCCTATTCAATCTACTGGGTGTTTCACACGAACGTCTCATGGTTCAACCTGCGTAAAACGAATGCTGCGAATGAGGGGGCTGGTTGGCTGACTTTTCTACGGACGTAAAGTCCTGAAAGGAAGGAGGCCAGACCTATTGCCATACTCATTCTAACAGCTTAAGCAACAAGATGGATAATTCCTTACTGGCTGTAAGGGGTATTAACCATAAATATATTGTAGTAGAAAGGAAGAGAGAGGAAAACAGAATGGATAAATTTGCTGAGAACTTAAACAACATCTGTACGGCGGCAATCCCCTATGTGTGGGTTTTGGTAGTAGTGGCATTAATGGTCACTGGAATTATGCTGATTATTCCATCAGAGCGGGTGCATCATAGTGCGCTCAAAGCACTACCATTTATCGTTCTTGGCAGTATTATCGCCATGGGCGCTGTCTACCTGGGGAAATGGCTGACCGGATTAATTGCATTTTAATATTGAGGTGAAGAAAATGAATGAAGAGAGAAGGCAAAAAACAGAGTTTGAAAAACAAAATTGGAAATCTGAAATAACCACGGTAGAAAGGAAAAAACGACTGACGGAGTATAGCAGCCACATAAAGAACACAACAGATAAAAAATCAACAGGGGAGTAAAGAAGATGGAAAAAAATAGTATTGGCATGAGCAGGGAAGAATTTCTCGAATCTTCCAGACTGCGGCCGTGCAGCCTGGAAGCTGCAGAACATGAATATTCCGATTTGCCATCTTTTACGTATGATGGCTTAGCATTTGTTCCATATTTAAAATTATCGGACGACACAACGGCGATGATACGGCATGGTTCGTGGTTGCTGGACAGCCTGCATATCGAAAGAGAAGAATGGCTGCAAATAGCAAAGGAAAACGACCAAAACAGAAAACCGGTATTACGAACCCTTGGAGGCATTATCCAAGAAATTTTACCGGAAACGGACACAAGCTATCTGAATGAACTGCCTCAAAAGGATATGCTTTATTATTTTTCTTATGAGGATATGTATGGTGCAACCGTTATATTAAATCAAAAAGCTATGGATGCTGCCGCAGAATCACTGAAACGAAAAAGCCTATATTTGCTGCCATCTAGTGCACATGAGCTGTTGATTGCACCCAACGGGGCAGATCCAAAAGAATTACAGAAAATTGTAGCCGAAGTGAACCGATCAGGTTGTGTAAAACCAGAGGACGTATTGTCAGACAGCATCTACCAGTACCATCCAATCACAAAAGATATGAAACGGTATGATGGAAGAAAGTGGATCCGTGATGTACACGAGAAACAGTTTTCGGACAGAAAACGTGATGATAAGGACATAGAATTGTAGTCAGCACGAGAAACTGGAGGGATTATGGCTCAGAAGACAAATTCCGGGAAAACCCGGCAGGAAAAAATTGAAGCAATTACAGCCAAGTTGGAAAAAGGGATTCATGATTTTTTTGAAGGCGGACAGTTTCAGACATATTTGAAAACATTGTCAAAATTCCATCAGTACAGTCTGAATAACCAAATTATGATTGCAATGCAGCGTCCTGACGCCAGCTATGTAGCAGGATTTCGGGCATGGGAAGAAAAATTTGCTCGCCATGTAAAAAAAGGTGAAAAAGGGATTCAGATTTTGGCACCAATTGTCCGGAATGAAAAGGATGAAGTAACCGGTGAAATAAAAAACACTTGGATAGCCGGCTTTCGGCCCACATGGGTATTTGATATATCGCAGACGGTGGGGGCACCACTTCCACAGATATGTAAGCGACTAGATACAAATGTCCTTGATTTCAATGAAAAAAAGCAAATTTTGTGTGCGATTTCCCCTGTACCGGTCACGTTTGAGATGTTTTCAGGCGAAGCGTATGGCTATTACCGTAAAAAAGAAAATAGAATAGTCGTTAAGTCTGAACTTCCGGAAGCCCAGACGCTTAAAACTCTTGTCCATGAAATTGCCCATGCCCATATGCACAAGGATACCGAAAAGCCTAGGGATGTAAAGGAAGTGGAAGCGGAAGCTGTGGCCTATACCGTATGCAGCTATTATGGCTTAGATACGTCAGATTATTCTTTTGGTTATGTGGCAGCCTGGAGCTGTGGGAAGGAACTGGAGGAGCTTCGGGGAAGCATGCAAGATATACATACTGGTGCGTCAGATCTTATTCATGCAATTGAAAAAGAAATGGTGCGCGTAAAAAGCATGGAAAAGGAAAAGCTTCCTGTTGTGGGGCAGCCCGCCGCCGGCCGGATAAAGTACATCATTCAGCCTATTACCGGGGAGAAGCCCACGCAGCTGCAGACCAGGGAGCAGATCAAAGAGTCTGTAAAAGGGCCCAATTTAGCAATTGCACCTGGCGGGGAGCATACGGGGCATGTGGCGCCAAAATGGAAAAATGTGAAGCAAAAAGAAAAACAATGGGAGGAGGAAATTGAGGTTTGAACGGATTACTGGAAGAACTTGCGGCGCGGATGGGATGCATGTATCTGTCAGATCTTACAGAAAAACCCTTTCAGGAGATCCAAAGGACAATTTCCGATCTTTCAATTAACCAGTATTCGGCAAAAGAATGGGTGGATGCGGTGCAGTATTTGACGAATCAGATACATGACCATGGGCAGACAGCCCAATATCTCCTTAGGAAACATAGTGAGCTGCCTATAACGAAGCAGGAAAAACTGGAGGTAAAGGAAAATGGGCGGTATTGCGGGAAATATAAGTAGCATTACGGTAGAAGCACTGCTTCCATATATATACTTATGGGTTGATAACCAATGGCTTCTGAATACTAACAGCTTTTTTATGAGTATTTTACGGGCGGTTGGTTGGCAGATCTCAAAATGGCTTACAGCGTTGGCAACAACATGCGCAAAAATATATGATTTGGCTTTTTCGTTTGTTGATTTTTCAGCGTTCCAGCCCGTCCAGGATTTTGTTAATTCCTTTCAGCCGGTCATTGCTGCAATCATTGCGGTTTCGTTGTTTGCAGTTGGGGTGATGCTGATTTTTCAGCATGACCGTAAGCCTAAAATTGCAATTAACATATGTCTCGCGGTGCTGGTAATCAGTTCTACGACCTATGTCTTGCAGCTAATGAACAATGTATTGTTGGCTGGGAAAGATGCGATCGTGGGATCTAATTCCACAACGCCTATTTATGATACGGTAGCATCCAATGTCTATGATTTGATCTATATCGACGAGCAGGTGGGCCTCGCTAACCTGACAGGAAACAAAGCGGATTATCCGGCATATGACACAATCACGCCCAAAGAACTGGCTGCAATTGACCCCGCGGAAGTCATTAATTTTAATACAAATAGGATGGCAACCGAGGAAGCAAATGTAATTTTGAAATATAAATTGGTATACAACCATGGCAAGGACTATGGGTTGGAAGAAGTGTACAACGGATTCGGTTGGAACTCGGCAGACGACAATGATTGGTTCAATGGGTTTTATTATCGTTATAGTATAGATTGGTGGCCAATGTATCTGTCGCTTATCAGCCTATGTCTGGTATACCTGCTTATGGGGTATAAGGTATTCCGGATTCTATTTGAAGTGGGGGTGTATCGAATCATTGCGCTTGTGATGTCAGCCAATCTTTCCAATTCCCAGAAAGCCCTGCAGATACTGGATGCGATTAAAAATTCCTACATCGTCCTGTTGATTACCTGCGTGCTTTTAAAGTTTTATAGTCTGGGAGCAAAATTTATTAACCAGAGTGCCATTATTAATAATGGATTTGTCAAAGGAATCTTTCTTATATTTTTGGCTATGGCGGTCATTGATGGACCTAACCTGATCCAGCATCTGTTCGGTATCGATGCAGGTCTGTCCTCCGGAATGGGACGGATGGCTGTCGGTTATCATATGGCGAGTAATGCTGGGAGTGGCGCGGCGTCACTGATCAGCAAGACGATTCAGAAAACTGGGAACATGATCAAAGGGGCTGCCGGTAAAAACAGCCCGGCAGGATCAGAGCGGATGGGAAGCGATAAAAGCAATCTGAATGGCCTGAACCATGGTGGAACCACTGGCAGTCCAAATTTAAGAGGTTCCGGCGGTAATTCCCTAGGCTCTCCTGGGAACGGTCCGGACGGAACTCCGGGAGGGCTGGCAGGCGCAAGGCAGACAAGCACCGGGAATGCAGCTGCATATGTTGGAGCGGGTGTGGATGCAGGAACTCTGGGAAACGAAAATGCATCCGGAATGCAAGGTGCTTCCGGTTCGAAAAAAAATGACTTATCTGGAGCTACTGGTTACGGGAATGCCGAATCGGTACAAGGTACCGATGAAAACAGCAGCATACAGAATCAAGAAACCGGATCCGACCTCTCAAGGGAAACAGAAGAAAATGAAAAAACGTTTGGCAGCTCCGGTGCACCGGATGAATCGGAACTAGAAGGAAACAGTAATCCCCTGGAAGGCCTGGATGCTTATGGACAGACTGGGCTGTATAATGAGCTCCCGCTTCAGGACGAAGCAGGCCTGCAAGAGACGAGAAAAGGCCCATCCCAGTTTGGCGGCCGCTTATTTAAGGAGCTATTTGCTGCTCGTCAGGAATCCTATCCAACACAAGATTACACTGGTCAGATGCCGGAAGCTGAGCATGGAATATCCGGAAGCAGCTGGTTAATGGAAGAGTATCAGAGAGAACAGGAACAGAAGAACACGTTGCAAGACCCGGGAACAGTTCCGGATAAAAAAAATAACAGAGCAACGGTAAAGATGAAATGTTTTTGGAAGGAGGCGTAAGCATGAGATATCTTGTTACCCAGGAAATCAAGTCCCCCTCAAAAGTGGGGAAAGGATTGTATGTTCAGGATTTTTTCTTCCTGATTATTTATGGCGGGCTTTCTGTTGTGTCTTCCGGATTGGTCAATGGGAGCTTATTGCTCCCTTATGGAATTTTCTCCGGCTGTATGGCTTTGGGATTAACGGCATCTTCGGCAAAAAACCGAAAACGGCGGAACCTGCAGAGCATGATTTTATATATCCGGAAATCCAGATCAGTTTATAATCCAATCCAATGCCCACTGAAAAAAGAGGAGGGACTGGAAGGTGTTAGGTAATTATTTGATATTTGGCGTAGTGGTCTTTGCTGCCGCATTACTGGTGATTAGTATTGTATTCCTGCAGGAAAAGCGAAAGGATGCGTCCGCAAAGGCAAAAAAGGAAGCGAGTATAGAAATGGAAAGGGAGCCAGCGAAACGGGGCTGGAAAAGTCATTTCTGGGCTCCCCCGGCCCGGTCAGTGCTGGAACAGCTTCCGATTCAGTATTATGACGCAAAAGGTTATTATGTCCTAAAAGACGGAAGTAATCTGGATCTATTAATGATCCAGTCAAAGGATCTGGTCACCTCTTCTCCGGATGAGGTAGAGTTCGATTGCCTGAAGTTTGGAAAACTGTACAAGATTTACGGAAATGATCTCAAGCTTGTATCATTGAATTTTCCGTGTAACACGCTACATCAGCAGCTATATTTTAAGCAGAAGATGGTAAAGGCAGGAAACGAAGTGTACCGGCACTGGCTGCAGAAAAAGCTGAAAGAATTAGAGGCATTGGAAAAAACCCATACCACTCGGGAGTTTTATCTTATGTTTGATATTGTCAATATTGGTTGACACATTTATCTCAAAGATATCACTGCCTATGCAGCCTGTTCCAGAGATTGGTAGTATCTCTGTCGCTTAATTATCGGAGGAAGCCCACCGTTGGCAGAGCAGATCCTCCTGTTATTCCAGTAACTGATGAAGTATCTCCAAATGAGAACCTTCAGTTCCTCTATGGTCATAGTCTCCGTATTGTAGCGGTCATAGAGAAGCTCACTTTTCATTCTGGCCCACATGCTTTCGCATCGGGCATTATCGTGGCACCTGCCACCAGCACTGTTCATGCTTTGAATAATACCGTATTTAGCAAGAGCCTTACGATAAGTTTCACTGGTATATTGTGTTCCTCTGTCAGAGTGTACAATAGCCCCTCGCAGATCAGGATATGCCAGATAGGCATTATCCAGGGTATGCTCACACAACGTTGCTTTCATGTTGGTTTCCATTGCCAGACCAAGGACACCGGAATCAAAGCAGTCAAAGATAGCTGAAACATACAGTTTCCCATCTTTAGCCTTGATTTCTGTAATGTCAGTTACACATTTTTCAAGTGGCTTGTCGGATTTGAAATCTCGCTTCAGAAGATCATCTGACTTACGAGCTTCCCGATCAGCCTTGGTAATACCATTCGGCTTACGCTTTGGTTGATGACTAAGGCCTATTTCATCCATGACCCTGTAGACGGTTCGCTCACTGGGAATCTTGAGTCCTTCCGGTTTCTTAAGGAGAAGTGCCTGATACATGCGAATGCGCCCATATGTATCATTGTATTCATCTTCAGTATGGATTGCTATCATAGCATCAGCGAGATCCTGATATTTCCAGGGCCGGTCTTTATTAGCAAGATATTTGTAGAACCCCTGGCGGCTGACACCAAGCATCCGGCAATAGAATGAGAGTTTTCCCTTAATCGCGCCGTCTTCCGTTTTTATGGCAATGAACATCATTCTTTGGTTCTTGCTGACTTCCGACGGCTGGCTGCGAAAAAAGCACTTGCTTCCTCGAGAAATTCATTTTCCTCTTTTAGACGCCGGATTTCTTTATCCTGATCCTTAACACGTTTGCGGAGCATAGCAAGTTCCTCAGCGAGACTCATGGCACTTTCTGGAGTATGTGCACCGTCGCCAATATCCAATGTACCGGCTCTAACTGCTTTCAGCCATGTATGGATGGTTCCTTCTGGAATACCTAATTCTTTGGCTGCCTTAGCACCGCCGATTTCTCTGGCAAGTTTGACAGCCTGGATCTTATATTCGTGGTCGTATTTACGTTGAGTACGTGACATTGAGAGTTCCTCCTTATTCTCTTTATTATACATGAATTCTTTGAGAATAAGGTGCCAACTTTATTTATACGACATCATATTTACGAGCTGCCGCAGCAGGTGTCAGACCACTGGCTGTCGAATGTCTGTAGTATCAAAGATACGGTAGCATCCGTTGACATTGCAACAGAAAACATTTTGGAAGTGAAAAAAAACCTGAATAAATCCATGAAGGAACAGAATGTACGCTTCCATGAAGCGCATGATTTTGGGGAGCGTTTGGCCGCGGAGCAACGGCTTAAAGAAATGGAAGCACTGTATGAGGAGATCGTCGCCATGGGCGAGGTGATCAAGATATTAAAGATTCGGATCTATGTGGCTGACCGTTCCTTTGCAGCACTGGAGGAAAAGGTAAAAGGGATCATGGCTACGCTGGAAAGCAATGGCTACAGGCCGACCATATTTTTAAATGAAATGCAGGCCGAGTGGCGTTCGATCTATCAGCCATATGAGGAACAGCAGAAAGAAGTATTTGCCGTTTATGGCCAGCCCCTGCAGTCTTTGGCCGTGGCCGGAGGAAACCCATTTCATTTTTCGTCCTTAGAGGATCCCTACGGGGATTATCTGGGGAGTACGCCCTGCGGTGGGAATGTCCTGTACGATGAATTTATTAAAACCCAGACGCGGCTGTATTACAATTCCCTGGTGGTAGGAACGATGGGATCCGGGAAGTCTACGCTTTTGAAAAAGCGGTTTTTGGCGCGGGCGATCCGTGGAGATTATGTCCGGGCATTCGATATCACCGGAGAGTTTACGCTTCTGACGAAAACTCTTGGCGGAAAGGTACTGAAGTTGGATGGCTCTGCGGGAATCTTAAATCCACTGGAAATCCTGCGGAGCGGGGAGACAGAAGGGCAGTCCTACATGCGGCATATTTCCAAGATGTCTACCATTTACCGTTTCTTAGCCGGGCAGGCGGTACAAGTGGAAGAAATCCTGGATTTTGAGAACATATTGAGGGAGCTATACGAGTCACTGGACTTAAGTCCCCGCGCAGTTTCAGGGATAGAGCAGCAGATTACGGGGTTGCCAGCTAGCCGTTACCCAACGTTTTCTGTGCTGCTGGAATTTATCCGGCAAAGGATACAAGAACTGCAGCAGAGAAAATATGGAAAATTGGAACAGGCACTGGCAGAGCAACACATACTGCAGTACGACAAGATCCGCCGTGTACTTGAAAATATTGTCCGAAATTATGGGGATCTGTTCGATGGCCCGACAACCATTGATAATATTTCCGATGAGCAGATTGTCACCTTTGACATGTCGTCTGTTAAAGAAATGAAAGCGGAAATCTTTGACGCACAAATTTTTAACATGGTGTCATTTTGTTGGGGCAACTGCGTTACAAATGGAAAGATCATGAAGGAGCGCTATGAAGCGGAAGAAATAGATTGGGAAGATATAGTTCGGTTTCTGATTATTATTGATGAATCCCATCGTTGGATCAATACAGAAAAGCCGCATGCCTTGGATCAGATCCTGGTGTATTTACGTGAAGCACGAAAATTTTTCGGAGGAATCCTTCTGGCCAGCCAATCCATCCGCGATTATGTCCCGGAAGGCAGCAGCGCCGAAAGCATTAATAAGATCAAAACAGTATTTGAGCTGACACAATATAAATTTTTGTTCCATCAGGATTCCAACGTGCTGCCGCTGATTGATACCATATTCGCCGGGGTTCTGACCGAATCACAGAAAGTTCGAATTCCCAAATTGGAGATCGGAGAAAATGTCCTATGCATAGCATCGGACAAGAACCTGGAGTTTAAAGTCTATTTGACAAAAGAAGAGGAGCGGTTGTTTGCAGGTGGTGCGTAATCAGTTTTGAGAGTCAGCTATTCTTTCAAGGTTTTTTTCAGTGTATCCATGCTGGTATATCCAGGAACATCAGGGTCATAGGAGATACATTTGGCTTCGGTCAGTGCAACCAGTGTACGTTGACTATAATCGGTCAGTTACACCTATCAATCCGGAGCTTTGTTGGAGTTGGTGACATATATAACCACCAGCTTTCATTTATATTATTGCCGTTTGAGGTAAAGATGCCAATCAAAAGAGTTAGTAAAAACAGGTAAAGGACAGAAGAATGAATCGGTTACGGAAGAAAATCATCTGGATGGTTGTGGGCACATCACTTCCCGCTCTGCTGCTTTTTGTGCTAATTGCAGCTACAATGGCGGTTAGCCTTGTTTCAATCGGTTCAAAACAGGAAACAGAAAAACTAAAACGGACAACTTCAAGCGATGGATATTTGACAGGTCTGGGAAATGGTATGGATGGTTTGACGCCCTTTTCATATTTTTGTATCTATGAGGGCGGGGCCGAGTTATACAACTCGGTTATGGGTGATGGTGGCCGGGGCTGTGGTGCTTATGGTTTTGACTACGAATATGATCTGCAGCCGTTCCTGGACTATTGCTATCAGTACAACACGGTAAAATATGGTGCGTTGTATCCGTATACATCGGCACAGATCGCAAAAGAAAATTTATATGGAAATCAAAATCTGGCTGACGCCTGGCGCGCCGTGTATGCTGCAGATCCTACTGATTTTTCCAGACGCCAGGATACATATGTGTACGATACAAAGTACCTGGCAATTGAGGCATACCATAAAGCCAGGGGCCTAGATTTATCTGGAAGGCCTGACGTGATTAAAGGTTTGTGTACGTCCATTCACAACCGGAAAGGCATGGAAACATCCCGGTATTCTTATATCACACAATCCGGTGTAAGCAATGAAATGTCGGATGAGGAGTTTATTACAAAGCTATGTGATTCTTTTGGAACCCGGGGTGGTTATATTTACGAGCGGTACTGTGTGGATTATTCATCCGGTGCTTGCGGATTGCTTTGCGAAAAAAATATGGCTCTGGCAATATTGCATGGGAACTATGGGAACAGCTCCGGAAATGTCGGAGCGGAAGTAATTAATCATGTACCATATTACAACCAGGGAGATTATGGACATATCGCGTTTAACAGCGGTACAGTGAAATCGGATGGCTGTGGAATTGTGTCATTTTCGATGGTAGCATCCTATTTTTTAAATCAAAATATTACGCCGGAGGAAACCGCGCCATGGGCAATGGGGAACGGAGCGAATACAGTGACGAATTGGGGTGCCTATGCCATATTAGCCAGCCACTACGGAATCACGTTAGAGTCACAGAAGACCGGGCCCTTGTATGGCGGATCCTCAGTTCCAATTATACAAGCCCTGCAGCAAGGTAAACTGGTTATTGCTAGCCATACCGGCGGCTATTTGAATCCTTCCGGTTCCGGTCACTATGTAGTATATACAGGAATCACAAACAACGGGAAGATCACCGTCAATGACCCGGGTGACCGAGCAAAAACTCAGGAATCCGCAGATAACGGAGGATTCGACCAGACATCAGCGTTTTCCCACTGTAAGCAGTATTGGATATTCAGCCGATAGGTATAGGAGGAATAAAATTGGACAGAAAAAAATCGGGAATCATATGTTTTATCGGCGCAGCCACCATTCTATGTTTTGTGGTATTTGTGAGCATTTCCCAGGAAGCACAGAAGCAAGATCCACAGAAAAATGTGACAGAAAGTCAAAAAAAACAGGAAGAATCCTCCGAAGAAACTGCTGGGGTCCCGGATCCGGAAGAGGAAACGCTTCCGGAGGCCACAAAAGAGCCGGAGGAAGAAACTCTTTCGGGGCCTGAAATTGCTTTGGTAGGGGATGAAGTTGCCGCCAGTCAGTCCCAGAATATGGCGGAGGCAGTCCGGTTGATCGAGACAGCGAAGGAGTTCTTAGGGACGCCGCATAACTATATTGGAACAAGTCCTTCAACCGGATTTTCGGATTTGTCGTATGTCACATACTGCATGAAACAAGCCGGGATTGCAGACTTCAAGGTAACATCTTATGACATATTATATTCCCGGTGCCTGTCCGAATCGACAGAAACATATCTGCCAGGAGATCTGATTTTTTTTGAACAGGGCGGGAACCTATGTCATGTAGGAATCTACCTGGGGAATCATCGAATGATCCATTGCGGAACAAACGTAGAACAAGTGGAATTACAAGAAGGCTGGGAAGAGATTATTGCCACGTTTGGTCGGGTCTGTAGCTATGGTACCCAGCCAGACAGAGAAGGGGATTATGAAAAATATGTCCAGGAAAATTAGCATGTTGTGTGTTTTTTTAGGACTTTTGATTGTAGCAGGTGTCCTGAGCTATAGAAATGTCCGTCTGGAAAAGGAAAAGATAGACCTGGAAGCAAAATTGGAAATAAAGCCGGATGCGGATGCAGAGCTGCAGGAAAAGTTAGATGCATTCTACGAAAAAGAATATCAGCAAAAGGGCATGCAAGAAGAGATTCAGACGTTAGCAAAACAGTTTCTTGTGACGCTCTATCAGTCACCGGCCACTTCCTATGGACAGCTGCCCTATGTACAGGAGTATCTGACAGATCAGGGGATCCGCAGTCTGCTTCTGAAAATGGATCCGGTCACCTATGCGGAAGTATCTGAGGATATAATACATGCAATTCGTTCCGATGAACAGTTAAAGAGCCCGGAAAACAGCAGATCAGCAGCATCCATGCAGCTGATCACAAATGACATGTATGTACGCCTGGCGGAGGATCAACTGAGAGCGCAGATTTTGGTCTTTGCGGATTGCAGTTTTACGGAAAATTCAGACGTTGCAACGGCCAGCATACTTCTGCAGGCAGAATGCGTGTACACGGAGACGGGCGGCTGGAAAATTGACTCACTGACAGATTTCCGGCAGCTGTAGCAGGAGGAGGTGATTTTCATGTTAAGGCATAGTAAGAGCAAAGGAATTGTAGTATTTCTTGTCCTGTTCTTGTGCGGTTATGGATTCTTTTTTTCCTCTAACCTGTGGATGCCGGTTTCAGGGAATGCCAATAAATTAACCAAATTTAACCAGCCAATGGAGTTTAACAACCGGACGGTAACGCTTCTACGTTGGGATTATTCAGAAACAGAACACAAGATGGAAGTGGAACTTGAGGTTGAAAATCCAACATTCGATGGAATTAATACCTATGAGTATTGTGCGATTGACGCCAGCAATTCGAAGCTGAATGTGGTTCCCATCCTTCAGGATCCGGATTATGTGGTGCTGCAGTTAGAGAATGTACCGAAACGGTGGAGCGAAGTTTCTCTGCGGATGGGGCTTCCCGAAGAATCCGAAGATGCCACAAATACAGTGATATTGCGGATGTATACGAATGTAAGGGACGTTCAGCGGGTAAATTCATTGGAGCCTAAATCAAGAAACGATTATCTCATTCAACGGATGGATCTGCAGATTGCCTATTATGAAGAAGAGATACAAGCCCTTGAGCAGACAATCCATGAACAGGAGGAGTATCAGAAAAACGCGCAAGAGGAAATCAAGCGCTTAACGGACAATAAGAAGTTCCAGACAGAAGAAGAAATTGAAGAAACGGACCGACTGATTCAAACGGCGGAGCAGAAGCAGGAAGCATCAGAAGAGTTAGTCCAGCAGAACAAAGACGAAATCAAAGAATACCAGAAAAAAATAGAAAAGACAAATGAAAAAAAAGCATTATTTCGGGATCAGGAGGGATAAAAGATGTATATATTGCAGACTACACAAGGAATGATGGGATTTGATGAAGCAAAAAGATTTGAGATCAACGAACAGGTTTTTATAGCACTCAATCAGAAAGCCGAAAAGCTATCCATTCTGGTTCGATTTCTGACTCTACGAGAGATACGGAATGACCGTTACCTGGAGATAAGGTCATATTACTTTGACACGACGGAAGAGCAGGCAGAAAACAGTCAGGGAGAGCCCTGCATCGCAGTCTGTGAACTGGATGATTTTGCAGATGCTGCAGCCATGGTAGCAAAATTGGCAGAAGAGTTATAAGGAAGGAGATATCCATGATTACATATATCGGGCCGGAAAGCCGCGGTAAATGGATGGAAGAGGAAGCCGCCCGGTGGGGGGAAAGCTTCCGGATGGTTCCGGAACGGACAAAAATTGCGGATCATGTCAATGCAATCCTGGATGTCAAATGCGACTATATGATATTTGACATTGAACAGTATGCGGATTCAGCAGATGTGCTTGCAAGCCAGATTCTAAGCGTCCACCAGGTGAATAATGCAAAGGTGATTATATATGCTCCAGGATACCGGCCAACGAGTAATGTGATCGTCGCTCTTCTCGGAAAACAGTTTAAGAATTATATTTTCGGAGTAAATCTATCGGATCAAAAAGATGAGCTTGGAAAATGCCTGAACGGTTATTATGATACGCATAGCATTAAGGAATTTGGCTATGTAGAACCGGTGCTGCAGGAAGAAGCAGCTAAAGAATATTTGAATTTTCATAATATCGGTGTGGTCGGAGCGAATCCCCGGATGGGGACTACGACACAAGCGATACAGATCATAAAATATCTGCTTCTAATGGGATATAAGGCCTGCTACATCGAAATGAACGGGCATCATTACGTCGAAACCCTGAAAGACTGGTATGAAGTGACTTGTGACGATAACTTGGGGAAGATTACATACTGCAGCGTGGATATGTTCTATGACCTCACCAAGCTGCAGAGCGTGTTAAAACAAGGATACGATTATTATGTCTATGACTATGGGGTATATAATGATCCAGATTTTAACAAAATATCATTTCTGGAACGGGATTTCCAGATATTTGTCTGTGGATCCGGTCCGGATGAACTAGAAAAGGCATACCAGGTGCTGAGAAATTCATTTTACAACGACGTATATTACATATTCAACTTATCTCCGGAATCTGACCGGACAGAGTTGCTGGAGCTGATGGAGGATAAGCAGGAACAAACATTTTTTAGTCCGTATACGCCGGATCCATTCGTATACTGCAATTCGGACATTTATCAAAAAATGGTTCCTGTAGAAAACAGGAATACACCTGAAACCGAAAAGAAACGTTTTTTCCGCATACGGGGAAAGAAAGGAAAAAATGAACAAGTTTAAGCGAAAACTTGTAGGTGACATTAAAAAGGAACTGGCACAGGAAAAAGAACAGGAAAAGCTGCAGGAAAAGTACAAAGTGGATCCGGATGTTCTGATTGTAGAAAAAAGCAATATGGCAAAATTTCTGCTCCGCAGCATTGGAAGGATCATTCAGACATCGGCGGTGATCACACTGTTAATCTTTGCGGCAATAGGCATTTTGTCTCTGGTTTATCCAGAGACACGGGAAGGACTTTATAAGATATATGAGCAGATCATGCAGGAGCTGCAGCAGTTTTTCTGACGGGAAAAGCAGTTTCAAAAAAACCGGGTGGGAGAATCTATGAGCGAGCTTAAGGTTTTAAAGGCAACAAATTATTTGAATATCCAGGGATGGATGGTAACAGAGCTTCATTTGAAGGGAAACCAACTGCTGATTTATGCAGTTATCTATGGCTTTTCACAGGATGAGGAGGGCTGGTTTCATGGTTCCCGTGCGTATATTGCCGAATGGTGTTCGATTGATCAGCGGAACGTTACGAGCAATCTGGCAAAATTGGTCAATGATGGCTTGATTTTGAAAGATGCGCGCAATGAAGATACCGGTCTGTGTAACCGCTATCGAATTAATCCTGACCGGCTGGTTTTCTTAAATAACTGCCATGAAAACCCGAAAGGCATGAGTCTCCAGGAGGAAGAAGGAACCGAAGAACCGGATCAGTCATCAGCAAATAACGAAAATATCAGACAATTAAATGAATTGTCACATGTATCCGAAGCGCTATTAGAGGGGGATGATGTTTCATCACCCCCCCTGGAATACGAAAGAAAACCTTTGCAAAATGAGGCATCCATCCCGGAAAAAGGCGGTTTTCAACCCGAAGAGACAGGTTCTCGTGCCGCAGGGGGGATGATGTTTCATCAGGGGGGAGTGATGAAACATCAGGGGAGGGGTGATGAAACATCACCCGATAATAAAGACGATAATAAAGATAATAATAAAGATTTTTATATACCAAAAGTTTCTCCCTTCTTATCTTATCCAGAGGCTCCGAACGGAAGGGGATACATAGACAAAAAAACACCTCATAAACCGGATGGCGTCAAACAAAGTCCGGATATACCGGAAGAACAATACCGGGAACAGTTGCGCAATTTGCCGAAAAAAACGATCCCGCCGATAGAGAAGCAGAAAAAAATACAGCGGGCGCTTAAAGCTGCAATTGGTTATAAAAAAATACATGCGGCACACCGGGAAGACCCAAGAGAGCTGCAGATTCTTGAGGATATTGTAGGAACATTGACAAATGAGGTGTATATGTGCCGCAGCGAGACAATCCGCTTTGGGCGATCCGACAATGATACAAGGTTGGTGCAAATGGAATTTTCAAAATTAACCCGTGAACAGGTCGAATCGGTAATGTCTAACTTGAAATGTATTGAAAAGAGACCACGTAATATCATTTCCTACCTGCTGACATCTTTGTATCGCAGCCTGCACAGCCAGGCATGCCAAGCGGCGGTCAGTGAATATGCAGCAAAAAATGGCCATAACCCACCGGAAAAACAGTTCAATCATTTTCCGCAAAGGAAATATGACTACAAAAAGCTGGAACAGGAACTCTTCAAAAAGCAACTCCTGGAAGATGGAGAGGAACTGCCATGATTCTTGGGTGCAGGGAGGAGATCCCTGCGGGGGGGGCAGGAAACGCATTGGGAGTGTGGAGCGACCTTTGTGCTTACTGTGGGGGCAGAGCCCCTAAAATGGGATAGGAGCAGACGCTCCTCAGGGGGACGGAACGGACCACTGTTTCTTCCGGCCAGAGTACGGCGGGAAGAAAGCGTAGGGAGCAGACAGCAGGGCTCGTCAGAGGCATGCGGTTTGTCTGCTGGGGCAGCGCAGTGCCCCATTCCCTTTGGGCAGCGAAGCAGCCCGAAGGGAAGCCAGGATAGAAAGAGACGTTCTGAGCAGGAGCGAAGAATGTATCTTTCGTAAGGAGCGCAGCGCCTTGACCGAGGGGATTCTCCAAAGGGGAGCAGAGCGCCCCTTTTGGACAAGATAAGCGCGCACAGCAAGCGGTACCAAAAATGGAGCCCACGGCAGTGGAGTGGAATTTTTGGTATATCTTGTATATGCCACAATGTTCTGTGACGTATACAAGCTGGCCGTATGAAGATACGGGCAGCGCAGGGAAGCAGGATTGGGAGCGTAGAGCGACCTTTGCTGTTTCCCTGATTCTTCCCGTTTGGAGCGTAGAGCGACTTTTGGGGAGAATTATACGTTGTAAAGTGGCATATACAATCATTGCAAACGGACAGAAGAAGGAGGTTTTGATGGCAGCATTAACGAAGCATACGGAATCGGGTGTGTACTATCACTTGTGCCATAATACCCGTGAATATGGCCCAGGGAAGGCCCCGCGGAATATTGAGATCGACCAGGAACGGATGGCGTTGAACTATACGCTGCATCCGTCAGACCGCGGAAGGGATGCGGGGGATCATCGGCAGTCAATGAAATATTACCGTCAGCGTATGAAGTCTGTCTACAAGATGGATCGGAAAGACACGATCTGTACGGCGGAATGGTGTGTGACTGCACCACATGATTTACCAAAACAGGAGCAAAAAGCTTTTTTCGAGTCTGTTTATGAATTTATGAACAGCAAATACGGCGAAAAGAACTGTATTCAGTGTATTACTCATTTTGATGAAGGAGTTAAAAACGGAAAAGGTGAAGTCATAGCCGGATCACCGCATATGCATTATACATTTCTTGCCACAAAAGAAGTGGACAATCAAAAAGAATATGCAGAGAAACTAGAATTGATTCAGGAAAAATATAAGGAGGATCCCCGTGGATATGAAAAAGCAAAAAACAGGCTGGATCATTCAAAGAAATATAAATATCCAGAAAAGCTGGACTTTAAAGGGGTTTTAAATAGAAAACATCTGCAGACATTCCATCCAGAGTTGCAGGCATGGCTCGATAAAGCAGGAATTCAAGGAAGCGTCTATAACGGCGCAACCGGAGGCAGCAACCGTTCAGTCGCGGAGTTAAAGCTGGAAACAAAGGAAAAGCTACTGGCCAAGGAAAAACAGAGGAATAATGAGTTGGAAAGAAAAAACAAAGTGTTAAAGGAACAAGTGAAGGCGCTGCAAAAACGTGTGAACAGCACAGCAGTTCCCGGAAAAGCAGGATGGAAAACCCAGATGCATTGGGGAAACCGTGACATAGAGCAGGAATTATAAAAATTTATACGAAGGAGTCATACATGAGAGCACGTATCTTGAAATTTATTTGGAATTATCATCTGATCCTGTTGGTAGCAGTAGGTATCGTTATTTGCATTTGTGTCCCGAAGTTAAGTGATCTGTTGGCAGAGCAGTTGCCAGAGCCGGTAAGAGTCATATGCACCCCGATTAGCTGGATTTTCGGCGGAATCATGTTTGGTTTGATTTGTGCGTTCAGCATCCGGCGTTCGGTATACCGGGTAAAAACGCGTGGCCGAAGCTACAGCCAGGATTATAGGCGTTACAAACGGGGATATTCGGAACTGATAGATTATTATACCGATGCAGACCCCTATCAGATGGATGCAGACTGCCTGCCTGAAATATCATGGAAAGAAACGGAAGGAGTCATGTTAGGGAAATATGGCAAAAAAATCATAAAACGGGATTCGGAAGGAGTAGGAAACCTGGCCACATTTGGCTTGCCAGGTTGCGGCAAAACCACAGGGCAGATCATACCAACGGCATTGCAGTTTGCTGGCAGTGTTTTAGCGATAGACATCAAAGGAGATATACTAAATTCCACAAAAGACAAAAGAAGAATCAAGGTATTTAATCCGGAAGAGCCTGAAAGCAGTTGCCATTTCAATCCGATTGAAGGGCTTGCAGAATCACCAGTCCATGAACGGAAGCTTTTCCTAGAACGTATATCATTTATTTTGGTGCAGGATGAGAGCGATTCTGCGGGGAAGTATTTTGTCGAAGGAGGTCGTAATTTTTTCTGTGGCATTTCGTTGTACCTGTTGCATCAAAAAGCACAGATTACGTTTCCGGAAATTGTATCGGAAATATTGCATGGCAATGCAATCGAATGGGTTGAAAAAATCATAGATGGAGATTGTGGCGAAGCGCAGGAATATTTGGCGAGCTATTGGGGATCCAACGAAAAAAACGTTGCCGGATGCTACAATGCAATTTCCAAGGCGCTGCTGCCCTTTGGCAGTGGGCCGTTGGAAACACTGTTAAACGGCAGAGGTGAGGTTATATCTGTCAATACTCTTGAGGAAGGACACGATGTCTACATTGAAATTCCGCAGGATAAGATCAAGGTATATGCCCCGGTTACGACATTGATCGTACAAAATTTTATGACCGGTTTTATGAGAAGGCCAGATGCTTCCAGAGGAGAAAAGTTACGTCCTATTATCTTTTTGCTGGATGAGTTCCCTCAGCTGCGTTTTGAGTTTGATACACTGTCCGCTGGTTTATCTACACTCCGGTCGAAAGGAGTTACCTTGTTCCTAGCGCAGCAATCCATCGCGCAAATCGAGAAACGATACGGAGAAGCTGGCTGCAGGGAAATCATTGACACATGCGCATATATTTCTATCCTGTCTGCACAGGATCCCAAATCCAGGGAGTTTTTCCAGAAACTGATTGGAACGCGGAAAGTACTTAGAATAAGTAATTCGGAGAATCGAAAAGATGTCAGCAGAAGTATTAATGAATCCAGAGAATCTATCTTTCAGCCAGAGGATTTTGGAAATCTTGATGAAAAATTAATTATCTACGCAAATGGACGCTATATTAAAGCAGAGAAAATTAAGTGTTATGAATAAGGGGTCAAAATTGACCCCTAAAACAGAAAGAGTGAATCCATGTATGCAAATGAATAATCAATCATCAAGGTAAGGTGAGGAATAAACGGTTTTAAATATTCTGCTTGCAATGAACTGTTAGCCAGCATATTACATGTCCTATGAATACTTCCATCACCGCAAATTAAAGGCTCCGTTTAGGAAACGATACTCTGACAGTGTGCTGTTTTAGAAAGCACACTGTCAGAGTAATGAGATGGAAATGAAAATTATAAATTACGAAGGTTGCAGCATTACGGGGATTTATAATTGGCTATTTCACAGGTAGCTTAATTTTACATAAAAAGAAATTCCTTGTTTTCAAACGTTATTGATTATGGAGCTGGTAAAATCATAGGATTGTGGATAAAACTACGGAAACGCAAGTTCTGATTTTGATTGCTATGCCAGCTGCTTCTTGCTATACTTAATGGCAGGAAGTGACTGGAAGCTACTAATTTATAGGGAGGATATTCTGTTGGATAGAAATATTAGCATAATCACAGACTTGAATGGAAATAAAATCGTTCTAATTAATGATATTATTTTCAAAGGGAAAAAGTCTATCAATTGGGATGCTGTTAAAATGTATCTTGAGTCCTATGTGGGTGAGTTTTATGAAATAGCCGATACAAATGATATCGTGTATATTGGTAATGACCTGCCGGATGAGTATACGGGTTCCCGATATACCTATTCTTTAAAAGGTGCGAATGCGAAAGCAAAGGCCAATGCATCACAGGGGATCCCCCAAATGCTGGAGATTGCAGTTGGAAAACATTACAGGGAAAATTTAGGGGAAAAGCATCAAAGAAGTGCCGCAAATGGCTGGTACAGATATAATTCTCGCTTCGCTTTGCCAGTCTATGATGACGGGGGCGAAGTTGAACGATATAATGTGTTCCATGCGTCTATGTTGATCCGCCATGCGAATGATGGGAAAATGTATCTGTATGATATTTTAGACATAAAAAAAGAAACGAGCAACCCGTTCAAATCATAAGATTCTACTTGGTAAAAACCCATTCCTTAATTCTAAGTATAAAATACGCTTATTGGGTTGTCAAGTGAAAAATTCTTGCGAGTTTCAGACGAAAATGGAATAAGTTCACAAAGGCACTTGCCAGAATAGCAGAGGAGCATAAAGAAGTATTGCGAAAATACTAACCTATGCCAAGTGAACGGGAAATAAGAAACCTCTATGTGAATGGACGAACCATTTGCATAGAGGTTTTCTTTTGCTTCTTAAAATTTTTCAGCGTCCGTAGGACACGCAGCCGTCACCGAATGGGGACGATCTTGGGGGCTTGGGGGTTATCCCTCAACAAGCATTTTGGCGAGTAGAAAACCCGCCAAAATCGCAAACATGTACATGTTTGCATTGCTTGCCAATCTGTGAAAACAGTCTATGAATATAACTGAATTTCTAATTGTTTTGAAGCAATACTCGGACTGCTTGCGGCGTTTCTCCAAATCTCTGCTGAAAGATATGGTAGAAATTTGATACTCCATGATAGCCAACTGCTTTTGCGATGTCGCCAGTGGACATATCGCTTTTTTCAAGAAGTTCCAGAGCAAGTTCCATCCGCAATGCCCGAATGTATTCCCCAATGCTTTTGCCTTCTGTAAGCTGAAATGCTTTTTGGAGCTTGTTTTTGTTAAGAGCAACGCTTTTGCTAAGTTCAAGAATTGTGGGAACACTGCCGATGTTTTCTTTAATCAATCGCTTTGCCTGTAAAACGGCTGCAATTTCATCTTCACTTAGGTAAACAGGCGAAGCCGAAGTATATCGCTGCATCAAATCCAGCAGATAACTCGCAGCAGTCAATCCCTGTCCACGCATCCAAAGCTGAAATGCGTCTCCTGCAAGTGAGCAATTTTCAATACGCCGATAGATAGATAACAACTCCGGTGAATGAATCTCATTGCAGGTTAGAGATTGTTTAGCATCCTCCCAAAAGCTGTCATAAAGAGACACGTTATTTTCTCGAAAAAAAGATTCCTGAAAATACATTCCCCGAAACCGGAGCCGCTGCCCACCGGATATTTTCATAAAAAGAGGGACCGGAGAATTAAAAACATAACAGTCTATGCCGTTGCGGGATTTCCTCATTTCGGATTTTCGGTTATAACTAATCATTTGTCCTTCTTCCGTAAAGCCGATCCCTATATATCTCTGTTGGATTTGCGAACGGAACACTATATCCTTTGGAAATATAACGTCAACAGAAGCCACACAAAAACCATGCAAATCTCCCCAAAACCGGACATAGGAAGTCTTATCGAAAAAAGTAAACAAAGTGCAGTTTCCAATTTCTTTTTGTTCGGCTCCCAGAGAACCATAAAACAGCAATGTTTCATCTATATTATGAATTGTAATCATAGTAATCACCTCTATACGGAAATGGCACATCTTTTTCTGTTTTGGCACGATTTTTGATTAGCAAAAACTAACCAACAATATAAAGTATAACAAGAAAACCGCATAAAATCAAGGGTTTTTCCAATACACCCGGATGATTGCGGTGTGTTTTAGGCACTGTAAGGCCGCTTGACGGAAAGCAGGAAGTGTTGCATAATGTCCGTTGGTTAGCTTACGCTAACCAACGATAAACACTTGTCTTTCCGAACAGCAAATCTGAAAGGCAGAGAAAGGAGAACTATGAAAGAGACAAAGAAAAACGCTGTCCTGCGGGTATTCCAAACCGCGCGATGCAGTTCTGCCCGATATATCATTGGCGTAGCCTGTTCCTCTGTCAGCATATTGCTGTCGGGCGTTCCATTCTATACGATCTACCAAATCGTCCGTATCTTTCTGGAAGCGTCCTTAAACAATACGGCTGTAGACGTGTCCGCTGCATGGCTGTGGGCGGGAATTACGCTGGCAAGTATTGCCGTTGGCATAGTGCTTTCAATTATTGGCAGTTTTGTTTGCCATTCCTGTGCCTTTCATGCGCTTTATGACCTGCGTATGAGAATATTGAATCACATGGGTAGATTAAATCTGGGCTTTTTCACAGGAGGGCAATCCGGTGCGGTACAAAAGACCATGAATGATAACATCGAGAAAATGGAAAATATTATCGCCCACGATGTATCGAACCTCATAGGAGCCGGTATTTTGCTGGTTTCGCTGTCGGCGCTGCTGTTTTCCATCAATGTACCGCTTGCTTTGACGATTGTTGCCGCATTGGTGCTCGCGTTTATCATTCAGTTTTCGGCTTTCGGAGGGAAGCGTGGGCAGAAGATTTGGACGGATCTCAACCGTTCTTCCACAGAACTGGACGCGGCCTTTTCAGAGTATGTGTCCGGGATGGAGGAAGAAAAAATCTTTGGAAAGCCGGAGGCCGCAGCTTTACGGCTAACCAATCTGATAGAGAAAAATCGGAAAAGCATGGTGGCTTACTTAAAACGGGTTACGCCTATTTACGGCGCTTACAAAACCATCACGCTTTCTGTACTGGCCTTTATTTTGGCTGTGGGATGTGTCCTGCTGTATCTGAATCCCGGCGATCACAGCTTAATGATGGAACTGTTGATGTTTCTGATTGTCGGCCCGGCAGTCATCAGCCCACTGATGGAATTGGTGGAGTTTGGCGCAGACCTTCGGAATCTGGCTGTGCGGATGGATCAAATCGAGGACGTTATGAAGATGGAACCGATAGCGGAAGGCACGTGCGATACCCCGCCGGTTTCTGCGGAGCTTAGCTTTCAGGATGTGAGTTTTTCCTACCAAAAAGCGGCTGACCCTCTGCGGCGCATGGCGCTGGAGCATGTCACAATGCACATTCCGGCTGGTTCTTTCGCGGCTTTAGTCGGACCGTCGGGCGGTGGAAAATCCACAGCCGGGCAACTGCTGGCAAGATTTTGGGATGTGGAAAGCGGAAGCATTTCCATTGGTGGAAAGGATATACGGGATTATTCCACCAAGGCACTTATGAATACGGTTGCCTTTGTATTTCAAGATACCTATATATTCGCTGAAAGTGTGTACGACAATATCGCCATGCACCAAAATGTAACTCAAAAAGCAGTTGAGTATGCTGCAAAGGCCGCACGCTGCCACGATTTTATTCAGGCATTACCGGAAGGCTATCATACCAAATTAGGTGACGGCGGGCACAAATTATCCGGTGGAGAAGCGCAGCGCATTGCCATTGCAAGAGCGATTCTGAAAAGTGCCCCGATTGTCGTGCTGGATGAAGCGATGGCTTTTACGGATGCAGAAAACGAGCTTGCATTGCGGGAAGGTATGGCAGAATTACTGAAAGGAAAAACCGTTCTGATGATCGCACACCGCCTCTACTCTATCCAGGACGCAGATATGATTTTCGTTTTGGAAAACGGACGGCTGAAAGAAAGCGGGACGCACAAAGACTTGCTTCAAAAGCATGGCCTGTATGCCCATCTGTGGGACATTCAGAACGAAACCGAAAGCTGGCGGATGAAAGGAGGGACAGCACATGTTTCAGATAATCCGGCAATTCACCTTCCATAGGCCGAAGGAAATCATTCAGCCCACCGTATGGCTGTTTCTTTCGCAGGCGTTCAGTATGCTTCCAGCAATTCTGGCGTATATGGCAATCTATACGCTGGGGCAGGCTTTTGTGCCGCCTTACACATTGGATTTGCAGCTTCTTATCACGCTTGCCGCCACAGGTTTGGGATATATCCTGCTTCAATATGGAATAGAGATGATAACCTATTATTTCACTTACGGGTGCGCCTACAGTGATACGGCGAAAAAACGGGTGGCATATATCCAAAAGCTGCGCCGCCAGCCGCTGGGATTCTTTTCATCCAAAGAATCTGGGGAGCTGATTAGTTCCTTTGCCAATGATTTTTCAAATGTGGAATACACGCTTTGTTACTGGCTGCCTTATTCCATTGGCGTTGGCGTATTGCTGGCAATTTGTATTGTATGGATCAGTATTTATAACTGGCGCATGGGTGTTGCCATGTTCGGTATGCTGCCGGTTTGCGCGGCGCTTATGTTCGGGATTGCCCGAATCAAAGAAAAACACAGCAGGCAGGTCATGGCTGCAAAAACCCATGCGGCTACGCAAATCAATGAATATCTTTATGGTATGAAAGACCTGAAGGCATACCACCGTACAGGAGACGGATTTCATGCTTTGGAAACGGCCATGCGGAAATTGCGGGATGAATCGCTGAAAGAAGAAGCAGTTGCAGGCAGCTTGTCCACCTTGTGTTCTTCTTTAGTAAAGTTCATTGTTCCTATTACTGCTGCGGTTGGGCTTTATCTGCTGATCGGCGGCACACTGTCTGTTTTGGATTTTGCAGGCTTTCTCGTCTTAGCGACTAAACTGGTAGAAGCGGAGTTGATGATTGTCACCAGCATATCCGCGCTGCGCGGGATGCTTCCTTCCGGCGAGCGGTTAGACAAGGTGATGACAACAGACGAACCGACGGGGAAAGAACAGATAGAAACCGGAAATTCCTACTCCTTTGAGAATGTTTCATTTCATTACGCAAAGGGACAAGAGATTATCCAAGGTGTTTCCTTTGATACGCCTTCCGGTTTGCTGACTGCATTGGTAGGACCATCAGGAAGCGGAAAATCCACCCTGCTCCGCCTGATGGCGCGGTTTTGGGATTATCAGGCCGGGCATATCTGGATGAATGGCAAAGATATTCGTGAAGTTCAAACGGACAGTCTGCTTTCCAACATTTCTATGGTAATGCAGAACGCCTATTTATTCCGTGGAACCATTCGGGATAATCTTTGTTTTGGCAATGAGAGCATTACGGAAGAACAGATGATAAATGCGTGTAAGCAAGCCCGCTGCCACGGTTTTATCTCTGCCCTGCCGGAAGGATATGATACGGTTGTTGGCGAAGGAGGCGCAACGCTCTCCGGTGGTGAGCGCCAGAGGATTTCTCTTGCCAGAGCATTCTTAAAAGATGTACCGATTCTTCTGCTGGACGAACCAACTGCCTCTTTGGATGCGGATAATGAGGCAATGGTGCAGAAAGCGCTGGACGAGATTTCCAAAGAACGCACGGTCATTATGATTGCGCACCGATTAAAAACAGTACGCAGCGCCGATCAAATCCTCGTATTACAGGATGGGAAGATCGTAGAGAAAGGAACCCATAACCAGTTTGCAGGGCAAAAAGGATTATATGCCCGGCTGTGGGGGCTGCAAAGCCAAGCTGGAGATTATACATTCAAACAATCTTAGGAGGTTTTCAAATGAAAGAAAAGGTATTAGGTCTGAAAGAATTTGTCATTGTCCTGCTGCTGGCCTGCGTGGAAACAGCTATCGCGCTTGTAACCGCCATGCCGTTTGCGGCAAATTTGCAGCTTGTCTATTTTCTCGTGCCCGGCCTTGCGGGGTTGATTAACGGTATCATCTATGTCCTGCTTATAAAGAAGTGCCCGAAAATCGGCACGCAGTTTATCATCCCAATGATTTATGGTCTGTACTTCCTGTTTACGGGCAGCGTCTATGTGATATTGTCAATATTGGTTGACACATTTATCTCAAAGATATCACTGCCTATGCAGCCTGTTCCAGAGATTGGTAGTATCTCTGTCGCTTAATTATCGGAGGAAGCCCACCGTTGGCAGAGCAGATCCTCCTGTTATTCCAGTAACTGATGAAGTATCTCCAAATGAGAACCTTCAGTTCCTCTATGGTCATAGTCTCCGTATTGTAGCGGTCATAGAGAAGCTCACTTTTCATTCTGGCCCACATGCTTTCGCATCGGGCATTATCGTGGCACCTGCCACCAGCACTGTTCATGCTTTGAATAATACCGTATTTAGCAAGAGCCTTACGATAAGTTTCACTGGTATATTGTGTTCCTCTGTCAGAGTGTACAATAGCCCCTCGCAGATCAGGATATGCCAGATAGGCATTATCCAGGGTATGCTCACACAACGTTGCTTTCATGTTGGTTTCCATTGCCAGACCAAGGACACCGGAATCAAAGCAGTCAAAGATAGCTGAAACATACAGTTTCCCATCTTTAGCCTTGATTTCTGTAATGTCAGTTACACATTTTTCAAGTGGCTTGTCGGATTTGAAATCTCGCTTCAGAAGATCATCTGACTTACGAGCTTCCCGATCAGCCTTGGTAATACCATTCGGCTTACGCTTTGGTTGATGACTAAGGCCTATTTCATCCATGACCCTGTAGACGGTTCGCTCACTGGGAATCTTGAGTCCTTCCGGTTTCTTAAGGAGAAGTGCCTGATACATGCGAATGCGCCCATATGTATCATTGTATTCATCTTCAGTATGGATTGCTATCATAGCATCAGCGAGATCCTGATATTTCCAGGGCCGGTCTTTATTAGCAAGATATTTGTAGAACCCCTGGCGGCTGACACCAAGCATCCGGCAATAGAATGAGAGTTTTCCCTTAATCGCGCCGTCTTCCGTTTTTATGGCAATGAACATCATTCTTTGGTTCTTGCTGACTTCCGACGGCTGGCTGCGAAAAAAGCACTTGCTTCCTCGAGAAATTCATTTTCCTCTTTTAGACGCCGGATTTCTTTATCCTGATCCTTAACACGTTTGCGGAGCATAGCAAGTTCCTCAGCGAGACTCATGGCACTTTCTGGAGTATGTGCACCGTCGCCAATATCCAATGTACCGGCTCTAACTGCTTTCAGCCATGTATGGATGGTTCCTTCTGGAATACCTAATTCTTTGGCTGCCTTAGCACCGCCGATTTCTCTGGCAAGTTTGACAGCCTGGATCTTATATTCGTGGTCGTATTTACGTTGAGTACGTGACATTGAGAGTTCCTCCTTATTCTCTTTATTATACATGAATTCTTTGAGAATAAGGTGCCAACTTTATTTATACGACATCATCCCATGTCTGCCCTCGATTTTGGAAAAGGAAAGGGTCTTGTAGGGCAGCATGGAGAAAAGGCGGTCAGTGTCCTTTGTGGCTGCAAGCCGCATGAACGCCGGGGAAAGCTCTGCCATGAAATGGGTCTTGTTCGGGCTGTTCGGCTCGTAATGCCGCTTCATTTCCCGCACAATGCGCCGCGCTTCCGTTTCAATCAGCCCGTCCCGCAAAGCTGCGATATGCATTTTGAAATCCCCCGGCGAAAGCTGCTCCCGGCTGCGCCGTTCTTCCTGTAAGAGCGATTGCAGCGCGTCCGGGTCGTTGGGTACGGCTTCAAAGCGTTCAAATTTCCCAAGCTGCGGGTCTGGGGTTCCGTCAAAATATCTCCCGGCTTCCTGTACCCTTTCCCCATGCTCATAAATCAGCTTCACCGTATCGGCGGGCAGCTCCTTTTCCTTGACGCGCTCATAATGTTTAGAGTAGTCCAGTTCGTACAGATTGCCCTTGATTTTCCCGCGCTCCTTTCCCGTCAGCTCGATTGCATAGGCAAGAACGCGGTCGCTTGTCTGCTCCATGTAGAAACGCCATGTGTTGTGGGGCGCGGTGTCTTTGAGGAAAACGTCGCGCTCCCGGAAACAGTGCGTCCCGGACGGGCGGCAGAACCACAAAAGTGTTTTGTCCTCCCTGTGGGGGCTTGCCGCCGCCTTTGCGATAATCTCTTTGTCAATGTCTAAGTCGCTCTGGTAAAAGCCTGTGTTCTGCTTCATAATCGCTTCAAGGGAAGCAAACAAATCCATGTTTTCAAATTTGCTCTGTTCCGGCATGGGTCAGCTCCTTTCCAAGTCCTGTGACTTCTGCTTTGCGTTTTTCTTCTGTGCCTTTTCCTTGTCGGCTCTAAGCTGCGCCCGGATAGAGGGTTTCTTTTCCGGCTTCGCTCCCTTGCCGCGCTCCTTGTCGGCTTTGACAGCGTTAGCCAGGTCAACAAGGGAAATCTGCTCGCCCGCCTTTACCTTTGCTTCCAGTTCGTCAACGGTGGGGGTGTTGTTGATGATACCGTCAATCATGTTCCCGTTCTGCTCTGTGGTCTGCTCGGCGGTTTTCAAGGGATTGTCCCGCTGCGCCTGTTCTGCGGCAACGGCAAACGCCCGCGTCCCATTCCCCATAATCAGATACTTTCCGTCGTCCGACTGGTGGTGAAAGCCATATCCGGCGGCTTCTATCTGCTCCCGGCTCATGGCGGTCACATGGAAAGTCCCCCTCGGTGTCTTGACAGTTTCGCCCGTTTCCAAGTCGTCCGGGGTAAGCTGCTTTTGCTCCTGTAAAAACTCCGGCACTTCCCGAAAACCTACACTGTCAACGAAATGCGCCGCGTCCTGTCCGTCCTGATGAAGCACTACCACGTCGGAAACGGAAAGGCTGTGTCCCTTAAAATCTTTGGGGTGGTCGATATTGAAACAGGTGTAAATATCTTCAAGGGAAGTTTCCGGCGCAAGGGGCGCGGAATAGACAAGCTCATAGTTCGCCCTGTCAACCACATTTCCCGCCGCCTGCAGGCGGTCGTAAGGCTCAAAGCGGAAATCCCTTGTTTCGTCCCCGCCCTTTATCTGGTAAATGGAAAAGGTGTCTTTGTCCTGTCCGGCGGTCTGCGCCGTTTCCTGTGCCTTTGCGTAAAGCTGCTTCACGTCGCCCTCGGTCAGCTCGCCGCTTTTGAGCTGCCCCATAAGCTCGCGGCATTTCTCCGGCGTTCCCGTATAAAGCACGTCGCCCATTTTCGCCCGCCCGTTCTCCTGTGTCACATAGGCTTGCAAGAGGTAGCTGTTTTCCCGGCTGTCGCTGTAAAGGTTCCGGCGCACTCTGTAAATCGTTTCCGGGGTAAAGGCTTCTTTCGGGGCTGCGCCCGCTTTTTCCTGTGCGCCGGATTTTCCCGGTGCGGCTGCTTCCGGCTCCGGCTTCTCCGGCGCGGCTTCCTGTCCCTCTCTGGTGGGCTGCTCCTGTCCGGCGGTCTGCTCCTTGTCCTGTGCCTTTTGCAGCTCCGCTAAGTTCTCGTCTATGGAATTGATAATCTCGGCGGCTGCGCTGCGTATCGTTTCAAGGGAGCTTTTCAGCTCGGACAGCTCCCGCCCGCTGCTCCACCCGGCGACATAGCCGAAAGAGTAGTCCGACGTGTCAAGCCCGTAATGTTGGCAGACAGTATAGGCGACGCTTTCCGCTTCGACTTCGCGGGTGCGGCGGTCAACGTGGGGCTGCTGCTCGTCCTTTGGCGCGTTGAGGTCAATGTCGTGCAGCTTCGCATGGGCGATTTCGTGAATAGCGGTCTTTAAGGTCTGTAATTCGCTCATGCCCTCGTTGATAGCAATGCGCTTGTCCTCCAAGTGGTAGTAGCCATGAGAGCCGCCCTCGATATTCTCAAAGGCGATAGGAACGGGGGAAGTCTTTTCAAGGGCTGCGAAAAAATCCTTGTAGCGGTCAACGTCGCCTGTCAGCTCGTCAACCGCAATGTCCGGCAGCTCCTTTCCCTCGGTCTGGGAAACGTCAAAGACGGATACCACCTTGTAGGCGGGTATGGTGACTTCCTTTTCCTCGGTGACGGGCTTCCCGTCCTTGCCGATAACGGGCTTCTGCGTGTGCGGGTCGATTTTCTGCATTTCCTGTTTGATTTTATAGGGTGACGGAGCAATGATTTTAATTCCCTTTTGCCCTTTCATCACGTTTCGTTCAAAGTTGTTCTTCCAAGCGGAAAAGCCCGCCACAAGGGAAGCGTCCGGCTTCTGCATGGCGATAAGGACGGTGTTTCGGAAGCTGTAATTATGGAATTTTGACATGACTTTCAGATATTCCCGGTAACGCTCGCTGTCAAAGAGTTCCGCAATACCCTGTTCCAGACGGTCGGTAATCTCTTTGAGCTTTTCGGCGGGCTTCTCGCTCGTCAGCACGATAGGGATAACCGGGCGCGGCTCCTGTGGCTGCTCTGCGGTCTGCGCCGTTCTCTGCCCCGGCGCGGCTGCGTCCATTTCTACCTTTGACGGGTCGGGTCTTTCCGGCTGCGGGGGCTGCGGCGTTACCCGGTATTCCTCCGGCACGTCGCGCCCGTCGTACCATTCTGTAAAGGTGTTGCGGTTGTTGTAGATATAGCCCTTTTCGGTAAACATACCGTCGTCGTTAATGGAAGCGTCCCGCCCGTATTCCTCATACATGAAATACTTTTTCGCTTCTTCGGGAAGTTCCGGTTCTTCCAGTTCATCAACCAGATAACGCCCGTATTCTTCTTCATTGTGGACGGACGGATAAATCCAGTAGCAGTCAAGGTTCTGTGCAAGGTTGATAATGTCCTGTAAGCTGTCGGCATGGTCGCCGTATTCAATGGCTGCAATGAATTTCTCCCGGTCGTCGTCAAACTGCATTTCCAAGAGCTTCCCTAAATAGTTCAGCTCGTCGGGGTGGGAATACTCGCTTAAATGCTCCGTCAAGCCGGGGATAGTGGATTGAAATTCTGTGAAATGCCATTCCTCATAGTGCTTGAAGTCAATCCCGATACGGTCAAAGACTTCTTTCAGATGTTCGGCAGTCGTGGGGAATGTCACCCATTCGCCCGCGGGTCTGCCCTCGGTGTACTTCCCAAGATTGGAAAGATAGCCGCTTAAAATCGGTTCTGCCATTTGTTCGCTCCTTTCTTTTTCAATCATGCGGTGCATAAGCTCAAAATCCTCAATGCTCATGCTCCCGTCAAATACATAGGGGTTAAAATCCTCCCCGTCCCGGTAGGGCTTTTCGGAAAAGGGAAGCCCCGCTTCATGGGCGGCTGCCCTCGCTTCCTCGATAACCTCCGGGGGAAGCCTGTCGTCATGCGCTCCGATAAAACCGTCAATGTCGTTCATGCTGTTTTCGTAGTGGTAACGCACTCCGGCGGTCAGCTCGTCAAGGCTCATGTCCTCGCCTAAATGCCCGCAATAGTAGCCGTTTAAGATAACGGCGGCGGGGTCAATGCTTTTTATTTCCTCTAACCGGCTCCTGTCCTCCGGGTAGAGCGTATCGTCCATATCAAGATGAAAATATTCCGCGTTCCATGAACGCCCCTGTTTCCAGAACGCCACCCATGCGATACCGTCCCTAAGCTCGTCTTGATAGTCCTTTACGGTGTCCCGTAAACTTGCCATAGTGAAAAACCTCCTTTCTCTGCGGCAGCGTCATAAGCTGCATTTTTTGGCTGCATGGTCTACTACGGGTACGCCCGCATTTCTGCCAAATATTTTTGAAAATTTTTAGAGGGTGAAGCCCTCCGCAAAAGAGGGTTTGGGAAACTTCCCAACAAGCAAAATCCCCGTCCGGCGCGTCAGCGTCGCAACGGGGATTTACGGAAGTGGGTACCCGCTTCCTATGCTTGCTATTCAAGTTTTTAGTTCTTCTGTACTTCGATACGGTAGTTGACGTATTTTCCGCCAGTGTCAGCCAGAACGATAGTTCCGTCGTAGGTCTTGCCTGTTTTCGGGGAGTAGAGCTTCTTTACATTTGCCTTGCCGGATTTAAGGAGCGCGGCGGCAATCTTCGCGGAAAAAGCGGTCTTGCGTTCCTCGAAAAAGCGGTCGTTCTTCCACATGACAAAGGCACATTCTTTGTTGCTGCAATAATAGTTTTTCTTCCCCTCATGGACGGGGGAACCGCAACGGGGGCATTTGCCGACAGAGGGCTTTTCCTCCCGGAACAAATCCTTTTTCCCGTCAAGTGCTGCGGCGTGTGTCCGCACAAGCTCCCGCGCCATAGCTTCAATGCCGGACAGAAATTCGCCGGGGTCTGCGGCTCCCTTTGCTATCTGCGTCAGATTGTTTTCCCATTCTGCGGTAAGCTGCGGGGAAGTGAGCATATCCGGCAAGATTGATACAAGGGCGGCTCCATTCTGCGTGGGGATAAGCTGCTTGCCTTTGCGCTCTGCAAAGCCGCCCTTTACCAGTTTTTCAATGACGGCGGCGCGGGTGGCGGGAGTGCCAAGCCCCCGGCGTTCCGCGTCCGGGTCGGTGTCCCCGTTCCCGGCGCGTTCCATAGCCGACAAAAGGCTTGCTTCGCTGTGGGGCTTCGGCGGCGTTGTGATATGCTCCGTTACTTTTGCGGCGGGGTTAGGAAAGCCCTGTCCCTCGGAAAGCTCCGGCAGCGTCACGTCTGCATTTTCCCCGTCCTCCGCTTCGGGCTTATCTTTCAGCGTCGCCCGGTATCTGCGTTCCATCTCTTTCCAACCGTCAGAAATAACAGTCTTTCCCCGCACCGTAAACTCCGTATCGGCGCATGAGAAAACCGCCGTAACCGCTTCAAAGATATGCGGCTCGGCGGTGGCAAGGAGCAGACGCGCCCCCGCAAGGGTGAGGATATTTCTCTCGCTTTCCGGCAGCGCGTCCGGGTCAGCCTTTGCAAGCTCCATAGTGGGAATGATTGCGTGGTGGTCTGATACTTTTTTACTGTCTGTTACCTTTGCAACCTCCGGCGTGAAGTCCGCGCCCGCCATAAAGGGGAGCTTTTCGCAAAGCAGCGCGATAATGCCCGCTGCGGTGCCGCCCATGTCGTCAGTAAGAAAGCTGCTGTCCGTCCTCGGATAGGTAAGCAGTCTTTTTTCATAAAGGGCTTGTGCAAGGTCAAGGGTCTGTTTCGCGGTGTAGCCGAAAATGCGGTTCGCTTCCCGCTGCAAAGAGGTAAGGTCAAAGAGCTTCGGCGGGGCTGCGGTTTTCTTCTCTCTGGTAAGGGAAACGCATACCGCCGTTTCTGTTTCGCAAGCCCCTTTCAGCGCGTCGGCTTCTGCCTTGTCTGAAATCCTTTCGCTTGCCGCTTCCGCGCCGGATAAATCAAGGCGAACATGATAATATTTTTCTTTCTGGAAATGGGAGATAGCCGCGTCCCGGTCGGTGAGCATTTTTAAGGTCGGGGTCTGGACGCGCCCCACGTTCAAGGTCTTTCCATACAGGCAGGAGAAAAGCCGGGTGGCGTTAATGCCGATAAGCCAGTCAGCCTTTGCGCGGCAGAGGGCAGACGCAAAGAGCGCGTCGTAGTCCCGCCCGTCTTTGAGGGAAGCAAAGCCCGCCTTAATCGCCCCGTCCTCCATTGAGGAAATCCACAAGCGGCGCATGGGCTTCTTGCAGCCCGCCGCTTCGTAGACAAAGCGGAAAATCAATTCTCCCTCGCGCCCCGCGTCGCAGGCGTTCACCACTTCGGAAACGTCGGCGCGGTGCATAAGCTCTTTTAAGGTCTTGAATTGCTTCCCCTTGTCCGGGTCAACGGCGTACTGCCATTCCTCCGGCAGAATGGGTAAGCTGTCAAAACTCCATTTTTTATATTGCTCCCCGTAGGCGGCAGCTTCCGCAAGCTGTACCAAATGCCCGACGCACCATGAAATGAGGTAGCCGACGCCCTCGATATATCCGTCTTTCTTTTCCTTAACGCCAAGCGCGGCGGCGATAGTCTGCGCCACGCTCGGCTTTTCTGCAATCACAAGTCTAAGTGCCATGAAAAAATCCTCCTTTCAGCGTTCCGGCGCGGTGTGCTTCTTCTCCTGTGCCTGTTTCAGACAATAGCCGATACAGGGGGATTGCGCCTTATAAGGGCAGCGCACACACGCCGGGGATTTTGGAACGGGCGGCGCACTGTCACGCCGCCCGGTGGGTCTTTGTACCATCATTTTTTCCAAAGGATTTTCGGTGAAAAGCCTCATGCTTCCTCGTCCTCCTGTTCTTCATCAGAAAGCCCGTCCCCCTCGTCCTCGTCGTAATCGTCAAAATCGAAATCTTCAAGGTCGGTGTCGCCCTTGACGTTCTGCTTTGGCTTCATAAACTTAAAATAATAGAACGCGCCCCCGCCGCCAAGAAGTGCCACGACAAGGAAAAGCACAAGCCCGCCTGTATTGCCTTTCTCTTTGGGCTGCTCTGTTGGTTTCTCGGTTTCCGGCTCCGCTTCCTTGCCACTGCAAGCGGTCATGTTGTCCTTGCAGACAGGGCAGCTCACATTTACCTTTCCGGCTTCGCATTTATCGGTGCAACTGCAAACGGCGGGCGGGGCTGCTTCGGTGCTTCCGTCCTCCATAAGTGCTAAGAGGTCGGCTTCGTCCACTTTGATGTCGTATAAATAAAGTTGGCACCTTATTCTCAAAGAATTCATGTATAATAAAGAGAATAAGGAGGAACTCTCAATGTCACGTACTCAACGTAAATACGACCACGAATATAAGATCCAGGCTGTCAAACTTGCCAGAGAAATCGGCGGTGCTAAGGCAGCCAAAGAATTAGGTATTCCAGAAGGAACCATCCATACATGGCTGAAAGCAGTTAGAGCCGGTACATTGGATATTGGCGACGGTGCACATACTCCAGAAAGTGCCATGAGTCTCGCTGAGGAACTTGCTATGCTCCGCAAACGTGTTAAGGATCAGGATAAAGAAATCCGGCGTCTAAAAGAGGAAAATGAATTTCTCGAGGAAGCAAGTGCTTTTTTCGCAGCCAGCCGTCGGAAGTCAGCAAGAACCAAAGAATGATGTTCATTGCCATAAAAACGGAAGACGGCGCGATTAAGGGAAAACTCTCATTCTATTGCCGGATGCTTGGTGTCAGCCGCCAGGGGTTCTACAAATATCTTGCTAATAAAGACCGGCCCTGGAAATATCAGGATCTCGCTGATGCTATGATAGCAATCCATACTGAAGATGAATACAATGATACATATGGGCGCATTCGCATGTATCAGGCACTTCTCCTTAAGAAACCGGAAGGACTCAAGATTCCCAGTGAGCGAACCGTCTACAGGGTCATGGATGAAATAGGCCTTAGTCATCAACCAAAGCGTAAGCCGAATGGTATTACCAAGGCTGATCGGGAAGCTCGTAAGTCAGATGATCTTCTGAAGCGAGATTTCAAATCCGACAAGCCACTTGAAAAATGTGTAACTGACATTACAGAAATCAAGGCTAAAGATGGGAAACTGTATGTTTCAGCTATCTTTGACTGCTTTGATTCCGGTGTCCTTGGTCTGGCAATGGAAACCAACATGAAAGCAACGTTGTGTGAGCATACCCTGGATAATGCCTATCTGGCATATCCTGATCTGCGAGGGGCTATTGTACACTCTGACAGAGGAACACAATATACCAGTGAAACTTATCGTAAGGCTCTTGCTAAATACGGTATTATTCAAAGCATGAACAGTGCTGGTGGCAGGTGCCACGATAATGCCCGATGCGAAAGCATGTGGGCCAGAATGAAAAGTGAGCTTCTCTATGACCGCTACAATACGGAGACTATGACCATAGAGGAACTGAAGGTTCTCATTTGGAGATACTTCATCAGTTACTGGAATAACAGGAGGATCTGCTCTGCCAACGGTGGGCTTCCTCCGATAATTAAGCGACAGAGATACTACCAATCTCTGGAACAGGCTGCATAGGCAGTGATATCTTTGAGATAAATGTGTCAACCAATATTGACAATATCACTTGATTAAGGAAATGTACGGTGTCCTCGCCCTCGTCGTCCCGGTCAATGAGGATATAAAAGTAATTGCCGTTTTTGGTCGTTACGGTGATAAGCTGCTTGTTGCCGCCGAAATCGTCTACAAGGGTCGCGTTCCCGTCCGGGGTAAGGGGTTCTTCCTTTTGGGGTTCCTCGTAGACAACGCCGCTGTCGTTGGTGTCGTCCTCTCCCTCCGGGGTCTGTGCAAAAGCGGTGACGGAAAAGCCGCCCATAAGTACAAGGGCGGCGCAAAGTGCGGTCAAGGTTCTAAGGATTTTCTTATTCATTCTCGGTGTCCTCCATTTCTTCGGTGTCATGGTCTGCGGGTTCTGCGGGGTAGCCCGGCGCGGCTTCCATGCCCGGAATACCGCCCCCGGAAAGCATAGCGGAAAGCTCATGCGGGGAAAGGCGCATGGAGCGCACAAGCTGTACGATTTGCAGGTTTTCCGCTTCGGTTTTCTGCGCTTCAAGCCCCCTTAATTTGTTCTGGTACTCGGTGATTTTCTCGCGGGTCTTTGCAATCTCCCTGTCGATACGTTCAATTTTGTTCATAGCCATAAATAAATTTCTCCTTTCTTTGCTCAAAAATATGTTAATTCCAGTTCATCAGCCCATAGCCTTTGATACAGGAGTAATTGACGGGGTAGCTCTTTATCTTGCAGGCGTCGCCGGAATTGCCCTCGACGGTATAGACGCGCTCCCCGTCCGTTCCGATAACAAGCCCCACATGGTCTGCGCTCCCGTCCCCGTCCCAGTCGAAAAAGATAGCGTCGCCGGGGGCGATATTCTCATAGCCCCTCGCGCCCCATTGCCCGCGTGACTGGAACCAGGGTACGCCCTGTGACTGGCACCCGGCAAAGCGCGGCTCGCTCTTTCCGGCTTGATTGTAGCACCATGAAACGAAACAGGCGCACCATTCCACGCGGCTGTTAAATCCGTACCAGCTCCAAAAGGGTCGCCCGCCCACGTTGCCGACTTGCCGCTTTGCAAGGTCTACAACGGCGGTGTTGCCGGGGCGTGTGCCGTTTACAAGCTGTACGCCGCTTAAATCCTCGGACGCGCCCATATCGGGGGAGCCGCCGCCGAAAATCAGCGGTTTGTTTCCGCTTGTTTCCAGATAGACGCGGTACATTTCAAGCTGCTGTGGCGTTAGAAGTTCCTCCGCAATCTCGGAAATGGGCTTGTTCGTCAGCTTCACATTAAGGATATGGTACTCGTAGGGTACTTCCTCGGTGGTCGTTTCCCCTGTTTCCGGGTCGGTGCTTGTTTCTGTGCGGTAGCGGATTTCCGTTTCTTCCGTCAGCGTCAAGGTGTACTGCATGGCAAAGACGCGGTTTAGTTCTGCCTGTGCGCTCTGCGGGGTGTAGGTCTGTAAAAGGGCGGTGAGGTAGGACGCTAACTCATGGGGGTTATGCCCGATACTGTCAAGGTCATAGCGGTATTCGTCATAGCCGGGGTGGGTGCTTTCGATATTGTCAATCTGCTGCTGAAGCTCGTTTTCCTTTGCGGCGTAATTGTTCTCCGTCGCCACAAGGTCGCTGTCCTCCGACGTGTAGGAAGTCCCAAGTATGCCGTTCATCAAGCCGGAGAACATGGAGCCGCAAGAGGAAAGCCCCGCCGATACCATGATGAATAAGAGCAGCGCGGCAACGGCGATACATACGCCCGCCGGGTGCCGCCCTACAAAAGCGATTGCCCGTTTGGTTTCCTCGGCGGTTTTCTTTGCCGCTTTCCTTGTATTCTCCGCTGCCTTTTTTGCTGTGGCTGCGCCCCCTTTTTTCGCTGCCTTTGCATACTGCCGCTTGATTTGCTGCTTCTGCATGAAGCGGGAAAGGGGATTGCTCGCAATCTGCGGATTGTCATGTAAGGCTTTGTGGTACTGGAAATCCACATTTGCCTTGAACGCCGCTTTCTCTGCCTTTGCCGCCGCCCGGTAGGGTTTCAGCTTGTGGCTGCGGTAGCCCTCCTTGACTTTCCTCGCCCCGTACTTTGCGCCGCGCTCTGCCAGTTCTTCGGATTTGTGCGCCCCCTCAACGCCGGAATTGTCCTTTTCAACGGAATGTATCTTGTTGTGGACGAAAATACCCGCTTCCTGTGCGGGGCGGGATAGCGGGTTATTGTGGGGCTTATTCTTTCCTATGGGCTTTTCCCGTTCCTCAAAGCGTAGGCGGGTCTTGCCTTTCCCGGTAGCTTCGTCAAAGGTGCGCTCCCGTACAAGTTTCTTTTCTTTGGGGATAGCCGCCTTTGCCGCGTCCAGACGGTCGGCTGCTTTGTCCGATTTTCGGATATACTTTTCAAGCTCCGGCGTTGCCCGTTCCTCGTCGGTAAACTGCAAGCGGGAAGATTTTTCTTTTGCTGTGGCTTCTGCCTGTGCTTTCCTCGCCGCCTTTTTGCTCGCCTTTCTGGTACGCGCCCCGTCGATACGCTCCAAGACGCGCTCGGCTGCGGCGGTGTCCTGTTCCCGTTCTGCCCCCGGCGCATGGGGAAGTGGCGGCGTGTCGGTTAAGGGCGGGGAAGTTGCGCCGCCCGGTAGGGGCTGCGCTGCCTGTTCCGGCGGCTGCGGTGCTTCGGTCTTTGCAAAGTCCGCGTCCCTTATCCGCTTGCTGATACGTTTCTTTTTCCCGGTGGCGGCGTTTACCTCGACAGCCCCCTCGCGGGTCATTTTCTGCGTGACTTTCTCACGCGCTCGATACTGTTTTATTTTTCTGTCCCTCCAATCCGCGCCCTTGCAAGGGCGCAATACTCGGCGTTTATCTCAATGCCTATATAATGCCTGTCAAGCTGCCTTGCGGCTGCCCCCGTCGTGCCGCTGCCGAAAAAGGGGTCAAGCACAACGCCGCCTTTCGGACAGCCCGCCTTGATACAGGTTTCGGCAAGTTTTGGCGGGAACGCGGCGAAATGCCCGCCCTTGTAGGGAACGGTATTGATAAGCCACACGTCCCGCCTGTTCCGCATGGTCGGCATGAGGGCTTCGTCGTAGTAGCTGCCGCTTCGCGCCCGGTTAAGCCCCTGTACTTTCCCCTGTCCGGGTATTTCGTCCGCATATTTCTGTCCCGCGCTGCGCCCGGTGCGGTACCGCGCCGCCGTTGTGGGGGCTAACGGCTCGGCTATGGCGGCTGCGTCATAGAAATATTTCTTTGACTTCGTAAGCAGAAAGATATGTTCATAGCAGCGGGTAGGGCGGTCTTTCACGCTCTCCGGCATGGGGTTTTCTTTCTGCCAGATAATGTCGCTCCGTAAATACCACCCGTCAGCGCGTAGGGCAAAGGCTAAAAGCCAAGGGATACCGATTAAGTCCTTTTGTTTGCAGCCGGAAACGCGGTTGTTTCTTGCAATCTGCTGTCCGTTTCTGCCTTTCGGGTTCTTCGGGTCTGCATGGTAGCCTTTATTTCCTGTGCCGCAGTAAGTGTCCGCGATATTCAGCCAGAGCGTACCGTCAGAACGCAGTACCCGGCGCAGCTCGCGGAAAACCTCGGTCAGCCTGTCAATGTACTGCTCCGGCGTGTCCTCCCGCCCAATCTGCATATCAAGCCCATAATCTCTAAGCGCATAGTAGGGCGGGCTTGTGACGCAACAGTGTACGCTTTCCTCTGGAAGCTCCCGCAAGGCATAGAGCGCGTCGCGGTTGATGATGGTGTCAGTTTTCAGCCCGTTCATGCTTCGCCTACTTCCTCCGGCTTCGTCGTCATTACCCGGTAAAGCTCGGTGTCTTTCGGGAAGCGGTCTACAAAGGGCAGCACCACGTTCCCGTAGAAGATAAGCCCCTCGCCCGCTTCGGTGTGGGTGACATATTTCATCTGCTGCGGGGAGATGTTGAGCTGCTTTGCAAGGATAGCCCGGTCGCCCGCCGCCTGATTGAGCATGAGGACAAAATCAGAGTTTTCAAAGATATTCTCCACTTCGCGGGAAGCAAGCAAATCCTTGACATTCTGCGTAATGGCTGTGGGTATGCCGCCCCATTTTCTGAAACGCTTCCAGATTTCAACGGAATAGGCGGCGGTCTGTTCCTCTTTCAAGAGAAGATGAAATTCGTCCATAAAATACCGGGTGGATTTCCTTTCTGCCCGGTTGACGGTGACGCGGTTCCATACCTGGTCCTGCACAATGAGCATACCTAACTTTTTGAGCTGCTTCCCAAGCTGCTTGATGTCAAAGCAGACAAGGCGGTTGTTCAGCTCCACGTTGGTACGGTGGTTGAATACGTTAAGGCTCCCGGAAACGTAAAGCTCCAATGCCGCCGCGATACGCGCCGCTTCCGGCTCCGGCTGCTTCAAAAGCTCGTCGTAGAGGTCGCCCAAGATAGGCATTTTCTCCGGGTCGGGGTCTGCAAGGAAAGGGCGGTACACGTTCCTAACAGCGCGGTCAATGACGGTCTTATCGACAGGCTGCAAGCCCTCCTTACCGCCTATGACAAGCTCGCAGAGGGAGAGGATAAAGTCGGATTTCAGCGCAAGGGGGCTGTCGTCCTCGGAATAGTTGAGGTTAATATCCATAGGGTTCACATACTGGGGCTTCCCGTCAATGCCCTTGCCCGTAGGCGATAACCGTATCACTTGCCCGTCAAGCCGCTGCACAAGGGAAAAATACTCTGCTTCTGGGTCGCAGATAATAATGTCGTCGTCTGTAATGAGGAAAGCGTTTGTCATTTCCCGTTTGGCGGCAAAGGATTTCCCGCTTCCCGGCGTACCCAAGATTAAGCCGTTGGGGTTCTTTAGCTGCTTGCGGTCGCAGAGTATCATGTTGTTAGACAGGGCGTTCAAGCCGTAGTACAAAGCCGCGCCCGTCTGGAAAAGCTCCTGTGTGATAAAGGGGATAAAGATAGCGGTGCTTGACGTGGTAAGCCCTCTTTGAATGGGGATAAGGTTCTCCCCAAGCGGTACAGAGGACATAAGCCCCGCTTCCTGTTGGTAGTCAAGGCGGGTTAAGGCGCAGTTGTTCTTCTGTGCTATGCCCGCCGCCGCGAATACGTCATTTTCCAGTTTCCGCTTCGTGTCCGCCATGTTCACCACAAGGAACGTCAAGAGGAACATTCTTTCATTCCGGCTCTGCAAGTCCTGTAAGAGGTTCTTCGCTTCGCTGCCGAACGTGGCAAGGTCGGACGGGATTATATCCATGTCATAGCCGCTGCGTACCGCTTTTTTCTGTTCCTCGATTTTCATTTTGTCAAGGTCGGTGATTTTCCGCTTGATTGTCTTTATGGCTTCGGTCTGGTCGATACTGTGGATATGCAGATTGACGATAACGCCCGTTTCCAAGTCCAGAATATCCGATAAGATACGGTCGTTTAACTCCGGGGCAAGGATTTCAAGGAATGAAACCGCGCCGATTTTGCGCCCCATGCGGAAATAACGCCCCTCGCCAAAACGGAAAGAGGACGGGGCGATAAAGTCCTTTGTGGAAAGCCCGGACGGGGCAAGCCAAGAAAAATCAAAGGAAAACTGCCCGCCCTCCGGGTGGAAAATGCCATGCAGCATTTTAAGGCGTTCATAGCCTGTCATGGGGCGGGCAGCTACGCCCAAGAGCTTAAAGTTGTTCAGCACGTCCGTTTCGATACGGGCAAGGCGGGATTTCGCCGCGCCCAGACTGTCGGCTTCAATGGCAAAGGTGATATACTTCGCCTTGACAAGCCCGTTGTTGCCCTTTGCAAGCTGGTTTTTCAGCATATCCCGGTATTCTGTGCGGATAGAATTGAAAGCGTCCTCCTGTGCCGGGATATTGACCGCCTTTTCCGCTTCGCCCCGCTGCGTCCCCTGATTGATGAAAGAAAGCTGCACCGAAACGGAAGCGTCAAAGTAGTTTAGGAAGTCGCACCAGTTCTCAAAAATGGCGGTCTTGTCGTCTGCCTGTGCAAGCTGATAGTTAATATCTTCAAAGGCGACGGTCTTTGAGTATTTGCGCTGCGTAACCTTGCAGATACCGTCCGGGTACATCTGGATATAGGGGATTGTCTGCTGCGCGGTGTGCGCTTTCCCGTCGCCCTTTGCCTGTCTGATGATTTCCGCAATCTGCTTTTTCTCGGCGCGGGTGAGCTTGCGGGGCGGGTTAGGCTTTGCGCTTCCCGCCGCGCTGTTTCTTCGTGTTTCCTTTTGCAATCGCTGATACCTCCTTTTCAAGTTTTCTCTGCCGTTCTAAGACGGAATAAAAGTTGTCTGTCCTGTATGGTCGTTCTTTGGGGGCTATGAATTTTGTCTGAATGATGTTCTTCACCACCACTTCAAGGGGCTGTCCATGCTTCTCATACATGGCAAAGAGGAAACAGGGCAGCATGACGGCAATCATAGCCATAGACGCAAGGCTGGTGCCTGTGCTGTCTTTGAGCAGAAAGAAAAGCGGCAAGCCGAACAGGAGAGCCGCCGCAAAACATACAATCTGCCGTTTGGTAAGGTTGAACGCTACTTTTGTCTTGACTTTGGATAAGTCTTTGGGTACGGGTACATACGCCAAGTGAAAACCTCCTTTCTCTGGGTTTGGTGTTGCTGTAATTTTCCATAAGGGTAATCAAGGCAAAGGTCAATCTATGCCCTTTGCCCGCCCGTATTATATGGGGGTTATCCGCGTCAAGGTCGGGTCGTATTTTCGCCGCTTCGCTCTGAAAATCTCCACCCTGCCCTTGACACGCCGCTAATGCGCGGAAAAAATCGACTTCGCCAGTGCGCCGGATTTGAACAGGGAGAAACAGAGGATAACGGTGTAGGCTGCAAGGGAGAATATCGCGCTGTGCAGATTGTCCGCTATTATCATGTTGTTTACCAGAACCGCGTAAATGCCGACGCATATCATAATGAGGAAGCCTTGAAAACCGATAGCGAACAGGGATTTTAGGTAGTTGTTTCCTATCTGCCCCCATTCCCGGTTAGTCATAGTTGCAAACGGGATAGGCGATACCGAACAGTAAAGGTAAATTTCTATCATACGCCCGTAGAGGATAACGGTTATCAGTACGGACATGATTTTCATGCACAAGCTCACAAGGCTTGTTTCCATGACAAGTAAGAGCAGTTCGGGGATTTCCATAGCGTCAAGCCCGCTTTGCATGGAAGCAAGGGCGGCGGCAACATCAATCTCTGTGCTGCCGCCGATTACCCCCGCCGCGCCGGAAACAACGTGCTGCGCCATATCGAACACCGCCATAGTGATGTCAAAGGTGTGCGTCACAAGGTAGACTGCCACAAACGCCTTGAACACCCACTTGAAGAACATGGAAGTGTCAACGTCGTGCATATTGTTCTTTTCCGTTACCATGCTGATAAGCTCATAGCATAGGACGTAGGTAATGACAAGCCCCGCAATGGGTACGATTACATTCTCACTAAGGGTCTGTATCATGGAGAATATATTTGCGTTCCACCCTTGCGGGGTCTGCCCTACCTCTGCGGCGATAGTGCCGACTTTTTCGTTTACGTCCCCGAACATAGTTGACAGATTACCGTTTATGGCTCCTATGAGGATTTCCTTTATCCATTCGTTAATCGCGTCAAGTATGCTCTGCATAAGCCTTTACCCGCGCTTCTTAACCGAACAGCCCGGAAAGCAGCGGTACAAGGGTCATGCCGATAAGGGCAACGCCGCCGCCCGCCATATGATATTGTCAATATTGGTTGACACATTTATCTCAAAGATATCACTGCCTATGCAGCCTGTTCCAGAGATTGGTAGTATCTCTGTCGCTTAATTATCGGAGGAAGCCCACCGTTGGCAGAGCAGATCCTCCTGTTATTCCAGTAACTGATGAAGTATCTCCAAATGAGAACCTTCAGTTCCTCTATGGTCATAGTCTCCGTATTGTAGCGGTCATAGAGAAGCTCACTTTTCATTCTGGCCCACATGCTTTCGCATCGGGCATTATCGTGGCACCTGCCACCAGCACTGTTCATGCTTTGAATAATACCGTATTTAGCAAGAGCCTTACGATAAGTTTCACTGGTATATTGTGTTCCTCTGTCAGAGTGTACAATAGCCCCTCGCAGATCAGGATATGCCAGATAGGCATTATCCAGGGTATGCTCACACAACGTTGCTTTCATGTTGGTTTCCATTGCCAGACCAAGGACACCGGAATCAAAGCAGTCAAAGATAGCTGAAACATACAGTTTCCCATCTTTAGCCTTGATTTCTGTAATGTCAGTTACACATTTTTCAAGTGGCTTGTCGGATTTGAAATCTCGCTTCAGAAGATCATCTGACTTACGAGCTTCCCGATCAGCCTTGGTAATACCATTCGGCTTACGCTTTGGTTGATGACTAAGGCCTATTTCATCCATGACCCTGTAGACGGTTCGCTCACTGGGAATCTTGAGTCCTTCCGGTTTCTTAAGGAGAAGTGCCTGATACATGCGAATGCGCCCATATGTATCATTGTATTCATCTTCAGTATGGATTGCTATCATAGCATCAGCGAGATCCTGATATTTCCAGGGCCGGTCTTTATTAGCAAGATATTTGTAGAACCCCTGGCGGCTGACACCAAGCATCCGGCAATAGAATGAGAGTTTTCCCTTAATCGCGCCGTCTTCCGTTTTTATGGCAATGAACATCATTCTTTGGTTCTTGCTGACTTCCGACGGCTGGCTGCGAAAAAAGCACTTGCTTCCTCGAGAAATTCATTTTCCTCTTTTAGACGCCGGATTTCTTTATCCTGATCCTTAACACGTTTGCGGAGCATAGCAAGTTCCTCAGCGAGACTCATGGCACTTTCTGGAGTATGTGCACCGTCGCCAATATCCAATGTACCGGCTCTAACTGCTTTCAGCCATGTATGGATGGTTCCTTCTGGAATACCTAATTCTTTGGCTGCCTTAGCACCGCCGATTTCTCTGGCAAGTTTGACAGCCTGGATCTTATATTCGTGGTCGTATTTACGTTGAGTACGTGACATTGAGAGTTCCTCCTTATTCTCTTTATTATACATGAATTCTTTGAGAATAAGGTGCCAACTTTATTTATACGACATCAATAAGCTGCTTCATGCCCTGGCTTTTCGCGCCCGGATTGTCGTTGCCGTAGCCCTCCATCAGATTGATTACGCCCCAGATACCAAGCCCGGCTCCAAGTGCTACAACAAGGGTCTGCAAAACGTCTACTGCGCTATTGAAAAATGCCATAAATATATCCTTTCTGCCGCGTCTGCGGCTGTCCGGCAAGCGGACAAAAGGCGGTCAGCATATGCCGCCGCACAAAAAAACCGCCCTCTGGTAAAGGCGGCTGTCCCCGCGCTGCGTAAGTTCTGCGGCGCGGCGGTATTCAGTTGTAGGGGGTGCGGCTCCTGCCGCTGTGTACTGCGCCGGAAAGTGGGGGCGCGTATCATGTAGCCGGTATGGATAGATGTGATTGCTTCAATCGCTCCTTTCTGTGTCCCGCTGTGCTGCCGGACGTTTTTTTCAGACTTGCGGGAAGTGAATAGCTTGCGTAGCAAGGTGTTCGCTTCCCGCAAGTTCACAAAGGGGTAGCTGCCGCAAGGCAGCGTAGGGGAAGTGTAGCTTCCCCTGTCCCCCGGCGGTCTGCCATGCTGTCACTGTTGCGGGATAAGCCCCCCGGCGCGTGACATACTCCGTTGCAAAACGGCGGTGTTCCGCTTCCTTTTCCCGCCAATACTCCCATAATGCAGCGTCGGCGGCTTCCGCAACATTCATTAAAAACCGTTCAAGCTGCTTTTGTTTTTCCTCTGCGCTACGTTTCCTCATGGTCTGCGTCCTCCTGTAAGTCTGCCGCGTCAATCTCGTAATAGTCAAAAACCTCGTCGGGCTTGACAATGGCGGGGCGGCGTTTAAGGTGCTTTTCCATGTCAAAGGCGTTCTTCGGGTCTGCGTCGGACAGGTACTTGTATTTCGGGTGCTTCGTTATGTCGAATTTGTCCGAAAAGAACGGGCGCACCCCGCGTAGCTGCAAGATACATTTCCCTCCGTCCATGACTGCGATTTCATCTTCCGTCATAAGCTGCTTTCCCAATTTCTGATAGTTCAGCCCATGCGAAAGCTCCCGCCCCCTTGTTTCGGACGTGTTGAAGCTGTCTATCGTTTCCTTGCCTAAAATCTCCGATATTTCTTTGAGCGTCGTTTTTTCCTTGCCACCCAAGAAAAGCGTGGTGTCGCAGTTGCCGACTATGGTATCGGCGTTGTCCTTGTAGATTGCCTTTAGCTGTGACTGGCTCTGCAAGATGATTGACGCGGATATTTCCCGGCTCCGTATCGTTGCAATGAGCTTTTCAAACTTCGGTATCTGCCCGATATTCGCAAATTCATCAAGTAAGCACCTTACATGGACGGGAAGCCGCCCGCCGTATTCATCATCTGCTTTGTCGCACAAGAGGTTGAATAGCTGTGTGTAGAGAATACTCACGACAAAGTTAAAGGTGTCGTCGGTGTCGCTGATAATCACGAAAAGGGCGGTCTTTCTGTCGCCTATGGTGTCAAGCTCCATTTCGTCGGTTTCCATAAGCTCCCGCAGCTCCTTAATGTCGAATGGGGCTAACCTCGCGCCGCATGAGATAAGTATGCTTTTTGCGGTCTTGCCCGCCGCAAGTTTGTATTTTTTGTACTGCTTGACTGCAAAATGTTCCGGGTCTTTTTCTTCCAGACGTTCAAACATGAGGTCAACCGGGTTCTGGAAGTCCTCGTCGTCCTCGCGGGCTTCCGACGCATTTATCATTTCAAGCAGCGTCGTGAAGTTCTTCTCGTCCTCCGGGGCTTCATACCAGATATAGCCGATTAGTGCGGTATAGTAGAGCTTTTCCGCTTTCACCCAGAAATCCTCGCCGGATTTTTCCCCGTCGCCTTTGGTGTTGGCGATAATGGTATTGACTAACTTCAAAATGTCCTTTTCGCTCCGCAGATAGGCAAAGGGGTTGTATTTCATGGATTTTTTGAAGTTAATCGTATTTAGCACTTTGATACGGTATTTGTACCGCTGCAACATTTTTCCGGTTTCCAAAATCAGTGTTCCTTTCGGGTCAGTGACGATATACGACGTTGGAAAATCCTTTGACGTACATTGCATGAGCGACGGTTTCACAAAGAACCGGGTCTTGCCGCTGCCGGAACCGCCGATTACAAGGATATTTTTGTTTCTTGCGTATTTCGGCTGCTTCGGGCGGCTGTTCATGGTGAGCCGTTCCGTCTGCGTTAAGGGGATATTATTCTCAAATACCGGGTCTGTGTATGGCTTTATATCGTCAGCCCCGCCCCAACGCGCCGAACCGTATTCTGTCCCGCGGCGGTATTTCTTCGCGTTCTTGCCTTTGGTGTAGATAATCAGCCGAACAATGACCGCCCCCGCAATGCCTAAAGCTAAGTCTGCCGGGTGGAAGCTCGGCGCGATACTGGAAAAGGCGGCGGTAAAACCGTCCCCAAGATGTAGCAGCTTTGCGCTTGCGTCCGCGCCGGGGGAGAGCCGGACAGCCGCGCCCGCTTTATCAAAGAGCCAGACAAAGAGCAGATACGGGAGATTTAAGATAAGCAGCTTCTTGATTTCCGGCTTCATAGCGATACCTCCCTGTCCTTGTTCTTGACCTTTGCCCGTTCCGCGTTTCTGCCCTGTGCAGCTTCTTTGAGGGTAGAGAGCAGCTTTCGGATTGAGGGCTTTTTCTCCTGTGTCAGCTTTTTTGCGGAAAATTCCTTAAAGGCTGCGGTCAGCACGTCCGCGTCCCGCCCCTTGAAGAAAACCAGATAGCGGGGCGGGCTTTCCGTCGCGTCCTTTTTCAGCGCAAAGTCGATACCGTACTTTTTCGCCGTACTCTCAAAGGCTTTGATATTGCCCTCGGTAATCTCAATGTTGGAAACGCCCGCGTTCTGCTTCATAAGCTGCTTTAAGCTCTGCTTGCCCTGTGGCGGTTTGGAAAGCTGCTTTTTTCCCTTTGACAGTATGGCTTTCATTGCCTTTTGGAGCGTCTGGGCGGTCAGCTTCCCGGTCTTGATGTAAAGGGCTATGGTCTTTTCGTTTACTTCGTCCTGCAATTTGTCGCGTCCTCCTTTCGCGTTTCTTTATGGGGCGGCGGTCAGATACGCACCCGCAGCCCGTTCAAGTCCTCGGCTCTGATACCCACAAGATACCAGTTGTCGCCGTACTCAATCCGGGTCGGCTTCCACTTGCCCCGCACGAATACGTCAAAACATTCTCCACAATGCAGCCCGCCATAGTAGCTGTTTAAGTCAAAGCGAATGTCGTAACGGTCGGTGCGCTCGTCAAATACCAATGCTCCTGTCATTTTCTGTGCCATAATAAAATCCTCCTTTTGTTGTTTTACAGGCTTTCGCCCGGTTTGCATGAATAATAGTCCGGGTCGCCGTACTGCGGCTTCTTCGGTGACAGTGCGCCGCTTGCCATGTCATGGGCGACAAGGGAAGTGTAATAATTGCCGATAGTGGACGGGGCGTTGAAAAGGGCTGCTTTCAGATATTGCTTGATGTTGCGGATTTTCGTTGTGTTCTCCCGCATACAGTCAAGCACAAAGCGGATATGCTCGCCGTCCAGTTTCATAAACTTTGACTTCACAAGCTCTGCCGGGTAGTCGTCCCCCGCAATCCGTACCCGCTTTCTGGCGGTGCATACGGTTTCAAGCATGAGGTCTACAATCTCGTCAAGCCTGTCACTGTCAAACTTCATGTCCTGTTTGAGAATGTGGTAGTCGATATTGTCCTTGATGATTTCCCGGTATATATCAACTGCGCTCTGTGCTGCCGCTTCCGTTCCTTTCCGTTCCGGCGGCGTAGCCGCTTCTCTGCAAGGAGAGGGGTTAGGGGAAAGGATAGGAATGGAATGGGTACTTTGTTCATCAGTAATTATTTTTTCTTTTTTTGGTAAGTCAGTTCTTTGTATATCTTTATTTAATTGCGTTGGATTTTCCAACGTAGGTTTTTCCAATGTAGGTTTTTCCTGTGTTGGATTATCCAATGTTGGATTTTCCAATGTAGGTAAATCCGGCGTAGGCGGCTGCGGCTGCTCGAATATCACATAGTCCGCGCCCCGCAAGCGTCCTTTCTCGTCGCGCTCCCTTGAACGGACGATATACCCGGCGCGTTCAAGCTCCTTAATGGCTTCGCGGATAGCGTCTATCTTCTCCCGGTTGATAAGGGATAAGCCTTTCAAGGTGTAGTCCCAATCTTCGGGGAGTGACAGCATTTGCGACAACAGCCCCTTTGCCTTTAGGGAAAGCTCCTTGTTGCGTAGGTGGTGGTTGCTCATTACGGTGTAGCCCTTGTTCCGTTCCACTCTGAAAACTGCCATAGTTCATAACTCCTTTGCTTTGGATTTGTTACGCAGTAGAAGCGCGGTTTCGGGGGATAAGGTATAAATCCCTTTCCGCACCAGATACGCGCCCGGAAAACCGCTTGTAGCAAGGCTTTTTCTGCCCCTACTGCGTAACAAAGGGCATGAAAAAAGCGGCGTTCCTGTTCTCCCATGTAGAGAGTAAGAAACGCCGCTTCTGCGTCGTATTCAGTTTTTAGTACAATACCCTGCTTGTCCGTCGCTCGAAAAACCTTGATTTTCCAGTGTTTTCAAAAGTATCGTTATCTAACGTCAGCTTTCCAAAGACCAAGTTTCCAGAACATGATTAAGGACATTGAAAGCGGTCTGATAAACTGCGTTATCACGAAAGATTTATCTCGTCTGGGGAGGAACTATCTTGATTGCGGACTGTATCTGGAAGTGTTTTTCCCAGAGCATAATGTGAGGTATATAGCGGTCAATGACGGCGTGGACACGCTCAATAAATCCGCTATGGACATCACGCCTTTCCGCAACATCCTAAACGAAATGTATTCCGCCGATGTGTCGGTCAAGATAAAATCGGCGTACCGAGCGAGGTTTCAGCAGGGGAAATTCATGGGGACGACAGCACCATACGGTTACGTCAAAGACCCCGCCGACCACAACCATCTGCTGATAGATGACAAAGTTGCCCATGTGGTAAGGGAAATATTTGACCTTGCGTTAGCGGGCAACGGAATCGCCAAAATCCGCAAGCACATCAACAAACAGCATATCTTACGCCCCGCCGCTTATGCGGCGGAGCAGGGGGCAACAGGCTATGAGAGGTATTTTGAGGAGAATGAGGAGAACCGTTATATTTGGAGCGAGAACAGCGTAAGGGGCATTTTAAGAAGCCCGATATATGCGGGAAACCTTGCAGGCTACAAGCGGATTGCCGCCAACATGAAAAGCAAGAAACGCCCCTCTAAGCTGCCCGAAGAATGGGAAGTGATACCAGACACCCATGAGGGGATAGTCACGCAGGAGGAATTTGATACCGTACAGCAGCTTATTACAAGCCGCAGATTACCAGAAAACAAGGGCGGCTTTGAGAACATCTTTGCAGGCGTTATTAAGTGTGCGGACTGCGGCTATGCGATGCGGGCTATGAGTGCCAACAGGAGGAAACGCCCCGACATCATCGACTGCGTACAATATTCCTGCAATAATTATGGCAGATACGGTAATATCATGTGTACCGCACACAGCATTGAAGCGAGGGACTTGTTCAACGCTGTCCTCACCGACATCAACCGATTTGCGGATATGGCAGTCAATGATGAAAAGGCAGTGAGGGCGATTGAAAAGCGGCTCACGGAAACAGACCAGAGCAAGGCAAAGGCACTGGAAAAGGAGCAAAGAAAACTGAACAAACGCCTTGCAGAACTGGACAGGCTGTTTTCCTCACTCTATGAAGATAAGGTGATGGAGCGTATTACCGAGCGGAATTTTGAGATGATGTCGGGAAAATACCAGAAAGAACAGCTTGAAATTGAAGCAAGGCTGAAAGAGGTAACGGAAACGCTCAGCGACAGCTATGAGAAGACGCAGGGTGTCCGTGATTTCCTCTCCCTAATCCGCAACTATCAAGGCATTAAGGAACTGGACGCAACCATCATAAACGCACTTATAGACAAGATACTTGTTTCGGAACGTGAGAAACTTACAGACGGAATGGTGCGGCAGGAAATCAAGATTTATTATAAATTCATCGGCTTTGTCGGTGAATTACATATCACACCGACAAAGCGGTGGACTGCGTTAAAGCCTAAGAATTGTACGGTGTGCGGTGTTGAATATGTTCCCCGCTCTGGCATATCGAAGTATTGTCCTGCTTGTGCCAAGAAGATACAGAGGGAGAAATCAAACGAGAGCAAACGCAGGAGCAGGGAGCGAAACAGACAGGCATGTATTGAACTGTCCGCAAAAAATGACCGACTGAGCCGGGCCGCATTTACAGATATCACTGAGTGGTTTAAAAATTATTTATAAGGAGGAAAGGTATGAAAAAGAGAGTTGTAGGAGTGTTATTGTCAGTAGCAATGGTGTCAGCACTGATGGCGGGCTGCGGGGATTCAAAAGAAACGGCCGCCGGATCTGCGGGTAGTTCTGCCTCGTCTAAGAGTACGGCTTCAGCTTCCTCATCCGGCGCGGGGAACAGTGGGAATGAGAGCACGGATTCTAAGAGCGCGGGTTCAGAGAGCACAGATTCAAAAAGTACGTCCGCTGGTTCGGAGGCCGCTTCATCTGACACGGCCACTTATTCAGATCTGGAGCTTACGGACGAAGAAAAAGCGTCCGCTAAAGGACTGACGATCGGAGTGACATACTGCACCAGCAGCGCCCCTGCGGTTAAGGTTTTTGCCCAGGGGATTCAGGAAGAGGCGAAAGAGCTGGGAATTGAACTGATTGAGCTGGACGGTAATTTTGATGCGGCCACCCAGGCGGATCAGATGAATACATTTATTTCTCAGAAGGTGGATGGAATCGTGCTGAACCCCAGCGACGGTACGTCTTTGGTCTCCTCCTGCAAAAACGCTGATGAGGCAGGAATCCCTGTGGTGACAGGGGCCATGAATGTGGATGAATCCGGCTATGAATACATCAGGACCTTTGTAGGACCGGATGACAAGGATGTGGGAAGAATCGCCGGACAGACGATGATGGAAGCATTGGGCGACAAAGGCGGAAAAGTTGCAATCATCGAAGGAACCGCAGGAAGCTCCGCCCAGGTGAACAGAACAGAAGGCTTTGAGGAAGCGGTAGCCGGAAGTGCTGTAGAGGTGGTAGCCAAGAACGCGGCGGATTACGATGAAGCCACGGCGATGGGTATTGCGGAAGACCTGCTCACCAAATATTCTGATCTGGCGGGAATTTTCTGCCATGACGACACAATGGCCTCCGGCGTTGCCCAGGCGATGAAGGAACTGGGTTATACCGGCAGCGATCTTGTGGTAGTTGGTTACGGCGGAAGCGCCAAAGGCGCAGAACTTGTACAGGAGGGTTATCTGGTAGCGACAGCCGTACAGCCTCTGGTGGATGAGGGCCGCGGCTGCATCAAGGCGCTGGTGAAAGCGATTAATGGTGAAGAGCTGAGCGCCTGGTATAAGGATGAAATCACACCTCTCAGCAAAGATAATGTAGAATCATATGATAAATCCCTGCTGTGGTAAGCAGCCGGGAAGTCATCAGTGCCAGAGTGCCAGCCATAAGGGAACGGTCTTACAGCCGTTCCCATTTCAAACATACACAGGAGAAATTCATATATGTCAGAAGAGTATATTTTGGAGTTGGAGCATATCAATAAAGCGTTTCCGGGGGTCAAGGCATTGGATGACGTATCTCTGTCCATCCGCAGGGGAGAAGTCCGAGGCCTTGTGGGGGAAAATGGCGCGGGAAAATCTACGCTGATGAAGATTCTGACCGGAGTCTATCCCAAGGATTCAGGCACCATAAAAATTGACGGGAAAGAGGTCAGGATCAACACGCCGCTGGATGCGCAGAAGCTGGGACTAAGCATCATTTTCCAGGAATTTAACCTGGTAAACTCTTTAAGCATCGCGGAAAATATCTTTGTCGGACGGCTGCCCCAAAAAGGTGTAAAGGGAATTGACTGGAAGGCGGTATACCGCCAGGCAGGCGAATGGCTTGCAAAAGTGGGGCTTTCTGAAGATGTGACGAAAAAAGTAGGTTCATTGAGTGTGGCAGGCAAACAGATGGTTGAGATTGCAAAGGCTCTGTCGTTCCATTCTAAGATTATTATCATGGATGAACCGTCCGCCACGCTGACGACGAATGAGCTGCAGCATCTGTTTGAGATCATAGACGTTTTAAAAAGAGAGAATATCACTGTCATATACATATCGCACCGCCTGGATGAGATATTCCGGCTGTGTGATACCGTGACGGTTATCCGTGACGGCGCGGTTATAGATACAAACCGGATTGAAGAGCTGGACAGGAAATCCATCATCTCTAAAATGGTGGGCCGGTCCATGGATCAGGAATATCCGAAACGCCGGGGAGTTCCTGGCGCAGAGACGGTATTGCGGGCAGAAAACCTGACACGCGAGCCAAAATTCAGGAATATTTCATTTGAACTGAAGAAGGGAGAAATTCTCGGCATTGCCGGGTTGGTCGGCGCGGGAAGAACGGAAATCGTGAGATGCATCTTCGGCGCAGACCGGCTGGACAGCGGCGCCCTCTATGTCAGGGTGAAGCCGGTAGAAATAAAGTCGCCCAGGCAGGCGATCGCCCTGGGTATCGCCCTGGTTACCGAGGACAGAAAGACCCAGGGGCTTGTGCTGGAAGCGAGCATTGCGGGAAATACAACGCTTGCTAACCTGAAGGCCGTCACAGACCGGGGATTTATCAACCGTAAGAAGGAAAATGAGGTCGCCAGGGATTACATCCGGCAATTGAAGACAAAAGCGCCCGGCGAAGGGACTTCCTGCATGACTTTAAGCGGAGGGAACCAGCAGAAGGTAGTGCTGGCCAAATGGCTGTATACACAGGCGGATATTTTGATATTAGACGAACCTACGCGCGGGATCGATGTGGGAGCGAAATACGAGATCTATCAATTAATTCATAAATTTGTGGGTGAAGGAAAATCTGTGATAATGATTTCTTCGGAAATGCCTGAAGTGTTGAATATGAGTGACCGTGTGATCGTCATTCACGAGGGAAATCAGAAAGGCGAGCTGACGAAGGAGGAAATGACTGCGGAAAATGTTATGAAATTAGCAATTCTGACGGAGGAATGACATGAAAAACAAAAAGTTAAGCCTGCTTTATAAATATGCAAATATTCTTTTGCTCATCATATTCTGTCTGATCGCGGCCGCTTTTTCGGACAGCTTCTTTACCGTGCGGAACCTGACGAATATATTGAAACAGAGCTGTATATTAGGGATATTGACGGTGGGTCTTTCCTATGTGCTGATATCCGGCCATATGGATCTGTCCATCGGTTCTCAGGTAAGCTTGACAGGCCTGATGGCAATTACGCTTCAGAATCACATGCCTGTGGGCCTGGCGATCCTGTGCGCACTCCTGATTGGCTGTTTTCTGGGATTTGTCAACGGAATCATTATCGTGAAATCTCATGCCGATTCCGGCGGTTCACTGATGATTACCTTTGGTACAAACCTATTGTTTTCGGCTGTTTGTCTCTTGTATACTCAAGGCTTTACCCTGCCCGGCAGCAGCTCGGAATTTTACAGCCAGATCGGAATGGGAACTGTTGGAAAATATATCTCTTATCCGATCATCATCTGGGCAGTCCTGATCCTGGTTCTGGGCATTGTGGAATCGAAGAGCAGATTCGGGCGTACCCTGCATATGCTGGGCTATAACCAGGAGTGCAGCCGTCTGTCTGGCCTTCGCACCTCTGAAACAGTTCTGACGAGTTATATTGTAATGGGTTTTATGAGCGCCGCTGCGGCCATTATTCTGACCTCCCGGACGTCCGGAGCGAATCCGAATGCGGGAAGTGGTTACGAGATGGATGCGATAGTGGCCGCCGTCCTGGGCGGGATAAGCCTGAATGGAGGAAGAGGAAGCGTCTGGAAGGCAGTGATCGGCGTCATTACATTGCAGGTTTTGTCGAATGCCATGAATCTTATGGGCTTCGTATCATATGACCAGAATATTGTAAAAGGCGCTGTGCTGATTCTGGCGATTGCGTTTGATGCCTGGAACCGCAGCCAGATGAAGAAGGCATAGGAGGACAGTATGACAAAGGCAAAAGTATTTTTAAAGGAACAGAAGACGCTTGTTATTTTAGTGCTGTTTTGCGTGTTCACCAGCATCTTTATCCCGGGATTTCTGACAGGAAGCAATCTGATTAATGTGCTGGTGCAGGTGTCGATATACGGGATAACCGCGTGCGGCATGACCTTTGCAATCATCAGCGGTGAATTCGACCTGTCCGTAGGGTCCACGATGGCTTTGACAGGGCTGCTCTGCGTGATGCTGGAACCCAAAATCGGGCAGGCGGGCGCAATCCTTTTTGCGTTGGGAGCGGCCGCCCTCATCGGGCTGGTAAACGGCTTCCTGATTGCCAAATGCGGGATCAGCTCATTTATTGTGACGATCGGCATGCAGTATATCATAAAGGGGGCGGCGCTGAGAATCTCTGACGGAAAGCCCGTGCAGAGCCAGAGCAGCTGGTTCCAGAATATCGGCAACAGCTCTGTGCTGGGCATTCCTGTGATGGTGCTCATCATGGTGATCTGCGTGCTGATTACAGGATATGTCCTGCGTCAGACCAGGTTCGGAAGAAATGTATATACGATAGGAGGCAGCCGTGAGGTCGCTCATTTCAGCGGAGTTAAGGTAGTCCGCGATAAGACTATGGTTTTTGTGATCGCATCACTCACTGCCGCAATTGCGGGGGTACTAAACGCATCCCGGCTCAATACAGGCTCCGCGGCTCATGGCGACACTCTGGCGCTGTCTGTGATTACGGGAACCGTAATCGGCGGAACCAGCCTGTCTGGAGGGATTGGAAGTATCGGGAAAACAATGTCCGGCATATTGCTGCTGAACGTTCTCTCTAATGCTCTGGATATCATGAGGGTATACTCCTATTATCAGACGGCAATCAGAGGACTTCTTTTGGTAGCAATTATCGCATTTGAATCGTATCAGTCTTATAAAAATAATAATTATTGATTCCCTTTGGTCAGCGGGCTTTCTTTCATGTGTTTCGGCACATAGGAAAGCCCGTTTGTGCGTCCGTCATGAAACGGACGTGCAATTTACCATCAAGCCTCCGGAAAGGGATGCGGCCGGAGCTTCTGTAAAATCCGCGGGCCATATGGTAAATACAGTTAATGCTTGACCCTTACGCTGCGTGATAATGTACAATAAAGGAAAACCTGCCATACAGGCGGCGGGACAGGTATGTTTGCCGGAACGGAGAGGGAAAATGAGAATGAAAACAGTAAAGGAAGTTGCGGAAATGACCGGAATCAGCGTCCGGACATTACAGTATTACGATGAAATAGGGCTGTTAAAGCCTTCAAAGGTTACAGAAGCCGGTTACCGGCTGTATGATAGCAGGGCGCTGGAGATCCTGCAGCAGATTTTATTTTTTAAGGAATTGGATTTTCGGCTGAAGGAGATAAAAGCTATCCTGGAAGACCCTGACTTCAACCGGATAGGAGCGTTCAAAAAACAGAAGGAGCTGCTGAGGATCAAGCGGGACAGGCTGAATGACTTAATCAGTCTGCTGGAAAAACTGGAGAAGGGTGAGGCGTGCATGAGTTTCAGAGAATTTGATCTGAGCGGGTATATACAGGCTCTGGAAGATTTTAAAAACAACAAAACCGAAGACGTAATCAGATACTGGGGAAGCGTGGAAGCCTTCAATGACTTCATCATGAAGACCAGGGAACATGAGTCCGGTATTGCAAAAACAGCCATCAAATATTATGGAAGTGTGGAAAAATACACAGCCGCGATGAAAGAAAACCTGGATCACTTCTCGGAGAGAATGGAGCAAATGGAGAGAATCAAAGAAAACGGCCTTGTAGAGAGAAACCGGGAACTGACTGAAGAGCTGTTAAGCGATCTGACAAGGGACGTGACGTCAGAAGAAGTACAGAAGACAGTAAAGAAATTAATAGAATTAGGAGAACAAAGTGCCCCGGATATGGATATGGGGGAAAATTACTGGGAAGCAATCACAGAAGAATTTTTGAAAAACCAGAAAGTGATCGAAGGATTTGATAAAATACATGGCAGCGGGGCAGCAAAGTTCATGGCGGAGGCATATCGGTATTATCTGCGCCGCGGGCAGCAGCAGTGCTTGTGAATCTGAACGCTGTGCTCAAAAAAGCATACCCGTAGGACACCCTGTTCAATGCTGCGAGGTGAAAGAGGGCGGTGCAGCGTCGGCTGCGCTGTCCGATGACAACGCGGTGTATGGAATTTAGACAAACGAAGCGTAAAGTTATTTGGCGCCGCTGATACTAATTACGGGTCAGTTAAAATAGTATTCCTCTGACTTTTAAGTGAATGTTAAGTGAATGACGCCTGATTAGGCAATGAGATTAGATTCCACTGATGACAGGCAAAAGGGGGAATCCCCCAACGCCTGCCGTTTAGATAGAATTGAAAATAGGTAATAGATTTTAATTTACATATTGTTAATAAACTGCTGAACAGAGGTTGATCTGGCTGCCAGGCGGTGCCATTTTTTCAGCAGTTCCAGGTCTGTCTCAGAACAGATTACTGATGACAAATGTCCCGGGACAGGTCCAAGCACTTCCAGCAGTTCCAGAATGGCTTCGGCCGTGGCCTCAATTCTGCCCTCAATTCTGCCCTCTGTTTTTCCCTCACTTCGTTCTTCCTTTAAGAGTTCTTCAAAGATCATATAACGTTCCCTCATTTCCCTGCTGTTTTTGATGTTCCTGATGGACGTCTGAAGCTGTCTGACATAAGCGCTGTCAAACTCCCCCTGGCTGCCCGCCAGGTCCGCGCCCGCGAATTCCAGGAAAGCTGCTAATTCCGCTGAAATTTCGCTCCTGTTGGTCCCCCGCGTGCTGAGAAATATAGTCTTGCAGCCTTCATTCAGCATGATTTGTCCGTCTTCCATACAGCAGTTTTCAAAGGTGTATATATATCTTTGTCTGCCGAAGGGATCAAAATCACAGATAAAAATGACATAGGTATCCGGAAGCCCTGTATAATCTGTTCCGGCCAGAAGCAGCTCCATGTCCATCTGGCTGTGATAATAGCGGCAGCGTTTTGCAAGAGCAGGCTTGGGAGAGACCTGCATCTCCACGTTATAATGGGTATTCCGGCTGTCTTTGGCGTAGATATCCAGACGGACGCTGCGGTATTCCGGATGATAGATCAGACATTGTTCCCGGCTGACAATCACCCGGTCAATGGGAATGCCGAGGATGATCTCGAGAAGTCCCCGGCAATTCTCCGGGTCCAGCATGACGGCGCTGAACAAGAAATTATTCTTAATTGTCAGCTCCGCCAGAGTTTTAGTTTGGCTCATGAATCCTCCGTTTCTTCAGAGGAATACTACTTACAATGAATTATATCACAACTTCAAATGAACATCAACACCGTTTTTGCTTGCCGGTTTACAAATGATATTCATCGGGGAGCCCCGTAAGCATGCCCTGTGGATATATATAATTGCATTGAAGAAGAGCAATACCGAGTGTTTCTGCCTGGGAATAACTGCTATCATTTTTAGAGGATGGAAAGCTGGGCCGTCAGGACAGTGAAAAGGGACAATCACATGTCTTATAAATTGGAGCGATGGGATGATGTAATCGAACGGGCAAACGCGACGCGTTTCGGCTTAAGCGGCTCCATATGAGGAGAAGAACGGGCCAAAGCGAATGCGGTGGGAAGCCGGCTGGAGAATTGAAAGGATACCCTATTATGTGTTATACTGAAATCAAAAAAGTGAGAGAGCGACGGCATATATGAAGAAAAATAAATGGCTGAGCATCGGGGAGTTTTCTAAATTGTCCGATGTAAATATCAAATCTCTCCGGTACTATGACAGCCTCGGCATTTTGAAGCCTGCGTATGTGGATCCGGAGAGCAGGTACCGTTATTATTCGTTTCCGCAGCTTCAGATTGTGGAAGCTATTAAGCTTTGTATAGGGCTGAATATTCCTCTGAAGGAGTTTCACCGGTTCTATGAGGACGGAAGCAATCAGATCCACTTTGAGGAGCTGATTCAATATGGAACGAGGCAGATGGAGAAGAAGTTTGCCGCTGTCCGGCGGGAACTGGACTGGCTGCGGGCGATGCAGACAGAGATCCGGCGGGCAAAGGAGCTTCGGCAGGAGGGGCTGATCGTGCCGATGCAGCTTCCGCAGAAGGTTATCTGGGCAGAACCCTGCGAGGGATTGCGGGATGAGGCGGATTATTACTGGCGGTTCGGGGACACCTATCAGAGGATTCTGGATGCCGGCTGCCAGATTGGGTATGAATGCGGAATGCTGTATTATTATACCGGGCGGGAGGAACGGCAGTATCTGTATGTGGATCTGGAGGGGGAGGCGCCGGAGGGGGCAAAAAATATCGTGAAGGTGCCGGCGCTGGAATTTGACTGCCAGAAGGTATCGGGAGGGCGCGACCGGGAGCTTGAGAGTTATTTCCCGGACCTGCGCAGCCGGCCGGGTATTTGCGTGGTATTTGAGACAGAGATAAGCGGGAGTGATTATTCCTGCCTGGTGCCGGAGCTGGAGCTGCGCTATGCGCGGACAGACCAGATACGGATGCAGATTTAAGCGATAGCCGGAGTACGGTGAAGGGTGCTCCGGCTATCTAACTGTCTCAGCCGGCGGCGGAAGTGAACTGACTGTTATACAGGTCGGCATAAAAGCCCTTCCGGGCCATCAGGGACTGATGGCTGCCCTGTTCGATGATTGTCCCCTTGTTCATCACCAGGATGTGGTCGGCGTCGCGGATGGTGGAGAGGCGGTGGGCGATGACAAAACTGGTACGCCCTTTCATCAGGGCGTCCATTGCCTTCTGGATCTCTAATTCCGTCCGTGTATCCACGCTGGACGTGGCTTCATCCAATATCAGGATGGCAGGGTCGGCCAGTATGGCCCGCGCGATGGTAAGAAGCTGCTTCTGCCCCTGTGAAAAACTGGATATTTCATTGTCAAGGACAGTGTCGTAACCTTCCGGCATTGTACGGATGAAATGATCTGCCCGCGCCGCCCGCGCCGCCTGGTAAATCTCTTCTTCTGTGGCGTCTGTGCGGCCATAGGCGATATTTTCCCAGATAGTGCCGCCGAAGAGCCAGGTATCCTGCAGGACCATCCCCATCAGGGAACGCAGGTCGGCGCGTCTCATTTTTGAAATATCTGTGCCGTCTATGGTAATCCGTCCGCCCTGCAATTCATAAAAACGCATCAGCAGGTTGACAAGAGTCGTCTTCCCGGCTCCGGTAGGGCCGACGACTGCGATTTTACTTCCTGCTTCCACGTCAAAGGAGATATCCTGCATCAATATGGCATCTTCGCTGTAGCCGAAGTGCACGTGCTCAAAGCTCACGCTGCCTTTCGGTTCGGGAATTGCCAGTGGTTCGGGGGTGTCGGGAATCTCTTCCTCTTCGTCGAGAATCTGAAAAATGTGTTCGGCGGCGGCAACAGCTCCATGCAGAGAGTTCCAGGTATAGGAAAACTGTGTGATCGGTTCGGAAACCTGGTTCACATATTGGATAAATGCCTGGATGTCGCCGATGGAGATACGGCCCTGTATGGCGTACATCGCGCCGCGGATGGCGACGGCCACATAGCCGAACTGGCCGATCAGCCGGATGACAGGGCTGATGGCGTAATTCATAAACAGCGCCTTTTTGCCCTCCCGGTAGAGGCTATCATTCAAAACCCTGGTGTTTTCAATCATCTGATCCTCCAGATTAAAGGCTTTAATCACCGTATTGCCGGTAAAAGCCTCCTCGATGCTCCCGTTGAGGCGGCTCAGAGCTTCCTGATTGGCTGAAAAGCTGCGCTGTGTTTTCTGTGAGATGAGCGCGGCCACGAGCAGACTGGCGAAGATGGTGCCGAACGCGATCAGTGTCAAAAGGGGACTGATGAACAGCATCATCAGAAAAGCGCCGAGAATGCTCACAATAGAGCTCAGGAACTGGATCATTCCTTCCTGAAGGGTATCGGAAACCTTTTCCATATCGTTCGTTATCCGGCTTAGGATCTCGCCTTTGGAATGGCGGTCAAAATACTTCAGGGGCAGCCGGTTCAGCTTTGCGCTGACTTCTTTTCTCAGAGAAAGTGACAGGGTTTGGGAAATGCCGGCCATGGTATTCTGCTGAATAAAAGAAAATAGTGAAGAGAGCAGATACAGGCCGGCCAGTCCCAGCAGGATCATCCCCATGGTCTCAAAGCTTACACGGAAGGGGCCTCCGCCTGCGGCGGCGCTCTGAATGCCGTTAAATATCTGGTTGATGGCTATGCCGATAAGCTTTGGAGAGAGTACGGTGAAGACAGAGCTTATGATAATGCTGACGATTACCACTAACAGCTTCCATCTCTGTTCCATCAGCTTCTTCAGTAGGCGGAGGGCGGTGCCCTTGGCATTCCGGGCTCTTTCCGCACTCATACCATCGTCTAAAAGGTTGATTTCTGCCGCGTCGTTGGTGCTTTTTTCGCTGCTCATGCTAATTCCTCCTCGCTGAGCTGTGACTGGGCAATCTGCTGGTAGACCTGGCAGGATTCCATCAGCTCTCTGTGGGTGCCTGTTCCTGCGACCCGGCCCTCATCGAGCACGACGATCTGGTCCGCATCCATAATTGTACTGATCCGCTGGGCTACCAGGATGACGGCCGCGTCCCGGACCTCTTCCCTCAGAGCAGCCCGCAGCCTTGCGTCTGTCTTAAAATCAAGAGCGGAAAAGCTGTCGTCAAAAATATAGATTTCCGGCCGTTTGACGAGTGCTCTGGCAATGGAGAGCCGCTGCCGCTGACCGCCGGAAAAATTGCTGCCGCCCTGGGATACGCAGGTCTGATAACCGGATTCCAGGCTGTCGATGAAATCACTGATCTGCGCGACCTGGGCTGCGTGACGGATTTCCTCCATCCCGGCGTCTTTCTTCCCGTGGAGAAAATTATCCAGGATCGTGCCGCTGAACAGAAATGCTTTCTGAGGAACATAGCCAATCTTATCCCGAAGTTCCCGCTTCGGCATATGCCGGATGTTGCGGCCGTCAATACGGATCGTCCCGCTCTGGATGTCGTAGAACCGGGGAATCAGGCTGGCGACCGTGGACTTTCCGGAACCGGTGCCTCCAATAATTGCCGTCGTCTGGCCCTTATGGGCGGAAAAGCTGATATTGTTCAACACAGGCTCCTCCGCTCCCTGATATTGGAAGGTAACATTGCACAGCTCCAACCGGGCCGGGCTGGCGGCCTCATTGCTGTCCCTGTGGGACCGCGGAGTTCCGGGCGCCTCAGGTTGAACGGACAGGACTTCGCTGACCCTGTTGGCACAGCTCTGCGCTCTTGGAAAGATCATGAACACCATGATTCCCATGATCAGGTAGTAGAGGATCAGCATGGCGTATTCGATCAGCGCCATGATATCGCCGATCTGCATCCGTCCGGCGGCCACCCGCTGCCCGCCGGCGCCTATGATGAGTAAAGTACAGAAGTTCATGATAATCAGGATCACAGGCATCATTGCTGCAAAAATCTTATTGATCCGGATGGCAGTTTCGGCATAATCGGTGAAAGTCTGATCCACTCGTTCTTTTTCACTGTCTGAGCGGTTAAAAGCCCGTATAACCCGGATGCCTGTGAGATTTTCGCGGAGAACCCGGGTGAACCTGTCCAACAGGGACTGAAGTCTGGCAAACATGGGCAGCGCTTTGCGGCTGACCAGAAAGGCGAACAGACAGACCACCAGCATCGCTCCAATGATTGAGAATGCCAGCAGAGTGTCTTTGGAAAATGCCAGAATCAACCCGGCCACCGTCATGACCGGGGCGGGCAGAAGCATTTCAATGGCGGCCATATACGCCTGCTGGATCTGGGTGATGTCATTGGTACACCGTGTGATCATGGACGCTGTGCCGAATCGGTTGAATTCATTCAGGGACAGCGACTGGGATTTCTGGAACAGAGCATTCCGGATATCCCTTCCCATGATAGAGAAGATCCATGTGGTCAGATAGGTGACGGCGACAGAGACTCCTGCGGTCAAAATGGCTGCCAGCAGCATGAAGCCGCCGACCCTCCAGATGTGATCCAGATCCCCCGTTACGATGCCTCTATTTACGATATCCGCCGTAAGGGTGGGAATGTACAGTGTGCCCAGTACCTGTAGGAACAGCAGAAGAAGCATTGCGGCTGCTCTGCCTTTATAGGGTGATAGAAATCTGAGAAGTCTGATCATAGCTGAATATATTTTCCTCCTGTTAGCTAGTTGAAGTCTGCCGGGTATACTCTCTTTGGAGCAATTATAAAGTATCCTATTATGGGAGAGTCAAGTTATATTTTTCCGTTTGGAAAAAATCAATAGGTTTTAGTTTTCACAAGGGCAGACAAACTAATTTCGGCTGCCCTCCTGAATCGGCACCTTTGATTTACCTCTGTTCATCATGTGCTGTATCTGGTGCTTTGCTTTTAATTAGTATTTCACTCCCTTCCAGTAAACAGGTGTATAAACCTCTGCGATGCCGGGCAGCTTTACGCCGCGCAGCGCCCATCTTCTGTATTCTTCAAATCCTGTCCGGTCAACGATGTAGCCGATATGTTCTTTGCCGCCGGGAGCGCTGAGATCGATGTATTCCTTCACGTAGTCGTAAGTGTTTAAAATAATTTTAATGATGCTGTCTTCATCTGCCCATTTAATGAAGTCTTCGCCCAGCCGCAGGTTTTTCTTGCCGCTGCGTTCGAACAATGTCAGGCGGTAATATTTTTTTCACTGCGGGTCCAGGCCGTCAATCAGCGGCTGGAGAGCGGCGTTAACCTCGGGCATTTTATCAAAGGGAATGCCCGGGATCTCAAAGCCCTGACGGTTGGTGATGTGCACAGTCCCGTCCCCGTAGGTTTCGGCTATTTCCTGAATCTTTCCGAGATACTTCGCGTCCAGGTGGCCGCCGGGAACACGTATGCGGGATGCGGAAAGCGTTTTTCTTTAATTTTTTTGTATTTATATCCATAGCGTTCACCTCTTTTCAGTCAATTAGATTTTTGCCAATAGAATAGTTATAGACCGGGCCGTCCAGGCAGATATAAGTCTTTCCTATTTTACAGTGTCCGCATTTCCCAAGGCCCCCGCAGATACAGTGAATCGCCTACGTAGCGTTCAAAAACTTCATCTGTCACCTTCCCTACCCTGCGGATCGTCAGATCCACGTAGCCGTCGCCGATACCGCTGACAGAGATAGGCGCTTCGCCATACTTTGGAATAGACACCTCAAAAACTGCCCGGGTCTGACGACGCTTTTACAGGACATGCGGAAAGTATATTCAATCGCCGTATGGCGGATTACGTCCATTATTTCAGAGGAAAAGGGTATGTAATCATTCTGCAACATGGCTGGATACCTCCTTCATAGCGTTTTCTAACCGGTTAACACAATTGGAAAAAGAAATATATTCCGGGCAGATATCGTCGCATCGCCCACAGCCCACACACATGTGATAGCCATTGCGCTGCTTATAATCCAGAACCTTGTGCAAAACCTTGAACCGCATGCGCTGCCCGTTCTGCTTCCGGTAACTTCTGCCTCCGGCCACATCCGTAAAGCCATCTACCATACAGGAGGCCCATACCCTCCGGCGTTCACCTGCTCTCGCATTTTCGGAGTAAAAGAGATCCTGCATGGAAAAACAGGTGCAGGTGGGGCAGACAAAGTTACACCGCCCGCAGTTTATGCAGCGGCTGTCGTATTCCGTCCATATACTGCTGCCGCTCACAGAGCAGTCCAGATTGTCAGGAATTGAAAGTGTTACAGTGTTTTCAGTCACATGGGCGGGAACCACCGGCTGCTTAGGAATACCTAATCCACAAAGAAACTGTGACCATTCAGAATCCTTGCTGTCCAGAAAATATTGACCGCCGACGGCGTCTGTGCTCAGGTCATAGTGATCTGCAATATTTATGTCCATGCTGACACAAAAGCAGTTCTCAAAAGAATCCCCGCATCCCATTAACACCAGCTTAATGCGATCCCTGAGCCGCCTGTAATAATAATCCTCCGGGCCGTTATGAAGATACATGTCATCCAGCCGTTTTAATGCGTGAATATCACAGCTTCGGAGAAAGATGACAGCGCCTTTGACGGGCGCATCCGCCTCCTTCACCTCATGCTCTGTGAAATAAAACAGAGTCTGCGAGACCGGTAGCAGGACTTCTTTAAAAGAATACTGCGATTTTTCATCAAAGATAATTTCGTTCACTGACTGTATCTCACCATATCGAACACAGTATGTATCGGAAAAAGAACCGCCGCCCACATAGCGCTTAGGCGCATAAATGGTATAATCAGCCCTCAAGTGCTCAAGCAGAGCATCCGGCTGCTCCTGCTGTGTGATAAAACCCATGGCTACATCTCCCAAAATCCTTAGATAATTTGATGTTAAATATTTAACATCCCCGATTGCTGTTGTACTAAAGATATCACAAAAGGTGGAGAATAAACGTTGCCTGTGCAACATATGCCTTTGAAAGTGGGATTTATCTGGCTGTTAGAAATAAATCGTTTTATTTTGTAATTTACATAGTTTTCTTCACTTCTTTATAATATCTTAAAAGCTGATAAAAATGTTTGCATTTCTAAAGAGGAATTTTCACGTTTATGAGGTGAGATGTCTATAGATATAGACTGTCATAGATTCTGGTGGTATACTTAACAGTATTCCGTAATGCATGCCTTGGAGGTTGGAAGGATAGTTTGTGTTGTTCTAAAAGGTGTAATAAGTATGCCTAAAAGGTGTAAGTGTTGTGCATGGTTTAATCGAAATTGATTCTGATGCAGTAACCGAAAAACTGAATTGTTTCCCAAATTCATCCTTTTTTCTGTTTGTAGTTCCAGCAGAAAAAGTAAGCTGATTGCCCTGGTATCGATGGAGATTCCCGTCATGATAAATATAGCTTAAAAATTCCACCCCCCCCCCCAGAAGAGTTATCTCTGAATATTGCGCAATGCTCTGCATTGATGCAGCAAGGCTTTTTTTAGCAAAGGGTTTATGAGCGCCGGATTCCATCCCATAGATCCGCAGATATAATTCAGCTTTTCTTCACCGGGCTTCAGATCTGCCCTTCCCAGCGCAGTCTGAATGCAGGAATCCAGACTGCGCAGGAGCGCTTCGGCTTGCCGGATTCTGCTGCTCATTTCTTCTCTGCGATACACTCTGTCCCACGCGGGGCAGCAGGTCAGGATGTCCGGAAGACTGCTTAGTTTATGGAGGGATGAGAGGCTTTTCGGCAGATCTGAAAATATCGGAAAATCATCTCTTGCCGGTATGGCATCTCCGGTGAACAAAATGTGTTTTTCATTGAAGAGGTAAGTCAGGGAGCCCGGAGAATGTCCGGGCGTTTCCAGGCTTATGGAGGTTAGGCCGGGTTCAAGGCATATCTGCTCTCCATCCTTAAGCGGATGGTCCACGGCTGCCGGTTCCTTCAGCAGTTTGTAAAAGTTAGGAACCGGGCGTACTCTGAATTGTATGTCTATGTTTTCAATCCAGGTTTGTTCCCTGCAGGAAGCATATATATTACAGCCGGAAGCCCTTTGTACTGCGGCTGCACCTCCCATATGGTCAGGATGAGAATGGGTCAGCAGGATGGCTTTAATCTCCCGGATGCTCCGGCCGATGGCTGTCATGTACGCGGCAATCTGATGTTCACTCCCGGCCGTGCCTGTATCTATGAGGTAACAGTTTTTTCCGGTAATCAGATAAATAAACACGTAACGGCTCACAGTCTCTGTTACCTGGAAATCAATCCGTATCTGATGAATATTTCTGCATAGTTCCATTTATCATCCCTCCACAATCACTGCCCGGCTGTCTACGGAGTTTTCACGCATCCCGGCGATTTTTCTGTAAGCTGACGAATTGAAGCAAAGTTCCAGCTGCTCTCTGGAATCCCATTCAATCACGATCATCCTGTCAGGTTCCCAGCGGCTGGTAAGAGGCGTGATTTTTTCTGATCTGAGGAGATAGCGGCCTCCATACCGTTCCACAACAGGCTTTACTCTTCGGATGTAGCCTTCATATTCTCCGGCACCTTTCTGTGGATCAATCATGATAGCTGCAATAAAATAAACCATAATACCCTCCTTTTTGGTTAACAGATGTGGATGCAAGTAAACACTTGCGTTGCGGGCAAAAACAAAGGCACCAGGATTGTGCATTAACCGATGCCTTTTAAAAAAATCCGTACACTTTCAGATATATACTGCTTTTCCGGAAGGGCTGACAGCTTTTCCCCAAAAGAAGCTCTAAAAAATACAAAACCAAAGCACATGGATAGAAAAGCCATGGACATAGACTCGCAGTCCGTATTCCTGATGTTCCCTTTTACAAGCATAGACTGAAAATATCTCAGCAGGACAGCCTTAAATACACAGGGAACTTTCAGGATACCTTCGGCGGTATCGGGATAAAGCTCCGGGGTGCGCAGGCCAATGGAGACTTTTACCATCCGCGGTGTTACATGGCGCATATAGGTCTCGGCGAAGGAGACAAGATCACTTTCCGGGTCGCCGCACCAGGTAAAATCAGATTCCTCCAGCCCGGGATTCCATTCTGGAAGCTGCATGGCCGAAAGTACGATATCCTTTTTTCCGTGAAATTTGCGGAAAATAGTACATTCATTGATACCGGCATGAAGGGCTATATCTTTGGTGGTTGTGGAAGAATAACCTTTTTCCATGACCAGATTCATAGTGGCTTGTATGATTTTTGCCTGTGTCTCATCAAACATTGTTTTCTCCTGGCGCAAGTGAATACTTGCATTATAGCGCTCTATACATCAGATGTCAATGTATATCCCGTTAGAATTGGGTTACTGTTGAACCAAGTATTTCGGGTTTTCTGTGGCTATCCTGTGGCTGTCGCTTCGATCTGGCAACTGCCTGCTGTGCTGTAAGGTTCTGAGACGCGCAGAAAGATGGTTTCATATGGACTGGAGGCTTCCCGGTTTTCTCAGATATTTAAAATAGATAAACAGATAAACTGCCGTAGAAAGGAATGCGCCTGTGCCGTCTGCGACAGGTTCCGCATAGAAGGAGCCAGATGGATCAAAGGCGAAGGGCAGGAGGCAGGCGGCCAGGAGATACAGTGTTTTACGGAACAGAGACAAAGTCAGGGAGAGCTTTGTCATCCCCAGGGCTGTCAGTGAATCCACGAATGTGTACTGGAGCGACAGAGGAATGATCATCATTGTAAATACGTGGATGCCCCAGACAGACAGCTGTATGTATTCCGGATTCGCCGTGAAGATACGGGCAAAGGCTGAAGGCAGTATCCTGGACAGCAGGAACATCACAGATGTAAAACAGATGCACAGCAGCAGGACACAGCGGATAATCCTGCAGATGCGGTCCTGTTTTCCGGCCCCCAGGTTAAAGCTGATCAGCGGCTGGCTTCCACCGGTAATTCCCAACATGGGTGATGTAATCAGCATCATGTAGCTCTGTACAATTGTGGCGCAGGTGATGAGAGTATCTCCATATCCGGGGCCTCCGTGATACTGCAGGGCCGCATTCATAGCAATGATGATGATACTGTCGGTCGCCAGGATCAGGAACGGGGAAAAGCCCAGGCCCATAATTTGCCCAAGCAGCCGTCCGGCCGGCCGCAGAAGGCAGAGACGAATAGGCATGCGTTTCCGGAGAAGCACCAGCAGAACAAAGACGCAGGAGGCCAGCTGCGACAGCACTGTGGCAACGGCCGCCCCCGCTATATTCATATGAAACACGAAGATAAACAGCGGGTCCAGCAAAATATTCAGGACTGCGCCGATCAGGGTTGTAGCCATACCCAGAAGGGGAAATCCCTGGGCAGTGATAAAATAATTCATACCGATGGAAAGCAGGGCAAAAAAGGTCCCGCAGGTATAGATGGTCAGGTAGGTATCGGCGTAAGGGTACGTAGTCTGGCTGGCCCCGAACCAGCTCAGAAGATATCCCTTAGTGAGCAGAAACACCAGTGTCAGAACGGCAGAAAAGATCAGCAGTACGCTGAAACAGTTGCCGAGAATCAGCCGCGCCTGCCGTTTATTGTCCTGCCCCAGCCTCATGGAGAACAGAATAGAACCCCCGATACCCACCAGGGTGCCAAAGGAAGAGAGGAGCGTAATGATAGGTGCGCACACCCCCGCCCCTGCCAGAGCGACGCTCCCGGACCCGGGGATATTGCCGATATAGATTCTGTCCACAATGCTGTACAGAACATTCACAAACTGCGCGAACATGAAGGGAACAGACAGGCGCAGGACTAAGGAAGGAATCGGGTCATTGCCGAAATCATTGGTATGTTTTATCTTTTGCTGCATGATCTGTGTAAACTCCTGGATAAATTGATGTATCTGACATGACAGATTGTGCTCAGGCACTAGAAACAGTATAATCATGCGGCTGACGGAAAGCAAGAAAAGAATTTTCTGGCGGCGGCCGATTCTCCGGCGCTGATTCTAGGTGAGGCCCAGTCTTCTATAGATACTCGGACAGAATCTCTCGTGCTTGCAGCAAAGGAAGTGCGCCTGAAAAATTTCTTACAGTTGCGAAGACTGCAGATGTCATATATAATGTGATCCGGGGACAAATTTCCCGGATTATATGGTTATGCGTAAAAAATGAGCCAGGCTTGTTCTGGCCCATTGAAGCCGCATCACTTCCGGGGAGTATGCGGTTAACTGAAGACCAAACATAGAAGGCAGATGAGGGCACAGGAGAATGATAACAAGACGTGATATGAAACACAGAGGACGGCGGGTTTTAAAAAAGCATTATCTGGTACTGGTGGCAGCCTGTCTGATTGCGGCTTTTCTGGGATCAGAATTTGGAAGTTCCCTGAACGGCATAAAGGCGCAGACCGCGAATATCGGATACCCGGCGGAGGGGGCTTTTGGCGAATCTGAAGAAACGGTGAGGATGGAGGTCAGTTCCCGGGAGGGGATTGTGGACGTGGTGTATGATATGCTGGCGGGCAGGGAAGAGGACGCGCGAAACCTGGCGGACAGACTGAGAGAACAGGATATCGAAGCATCCAGGAACGGGAACCCGATGCTGGGGAGGACCCAGGGAGTGCTGGCGGGGCTGGTGAATGATATTACCTCCGGCGGTATCTATGTTTCATTAATCTCAGCGCTGAATTCAATTACGGGCTCCAGAAGCGTGAGCGCTGTTATCTGGATCATCGGCAGCTTTCTGCTCATCTTTTTGTTCTGGTTTTTAATTAAGAATCTGTATACGGCCATTTCCCGGCGTATTTTTCTGGAAGGCCGCACCTATGAAAAACTGCCGGTTCAGCGATTCATGTTCCTGCTCCGTGTGAGGAAGTGGTTTAAGGCTGCCTGTACCATGCTTCTGTCGGCTTTATACCTGACTTTGTGGACACTGACAATTGTGGGCGGCATTATTAAACGGTATTCCTACTATCTGATACCGTATATTGTGGCTGAGAACCCGGACATATCCCCGGGAATGGCCATCACGCTTTCCAGAAGGATGATGAAGGGCCATAAGTGGCAGTGCTTTGTCTTCGAGCTTTCATACATAGGCTGGGAAATCCTCGGCGCACTGACCTTTGGCGCCACGGCGGTTTTTTATTCCAATCCTTATAAAGTAGCGGCGTTCAGCGAATATTATACGGAGATACGCAGGATTTCCAAAGAGGCAGGAATAGAAGGAACGGAGCTTTTGAATGACAGATATCTGTATGAAAAAGCCGGTGAAGATGTGATACGCGAGGCTTATGCTGACGCCATTGAAGCACTGAGCCAGCCGGATGAGTCGAAGGACCTGCGGGGAATGCGGGGGTTCCTGGCAAGGAATTTTGGAATAGCACTTTTTTACCGCAGGGAAGAGAAGGAATATGAGGAAACCCAGGCGAAGCTTATTAAATACGCCGTCTGGAAAGAGGCCATTGAAGGCAAGGCTTATCCGGGAAGGCTCTCTCCGATACCGGAAAGGCAGAAAAACAGGCGGGTAGAGAGCCTGCACTATATGCGCCGGTATTCACTGTGTTCGTTGATCCTGCTGTTTTTCATTTTCTCCCTCTTTGGATGGGTATGGGAGGTCAGCCAGCACATGGTGGTGTACGGAGACTTCGTAAACCGGGGCGTCCTGCACGGCCCGTGGCTGCCGATCTACGGGACGGGAGGCGTTCTGGTCCTAGTAGTCCTGAATAGGCTGAGAAAATCTCCTTTCTGGGAATTCCTATCCATAATGGTGCTGTGCGGATGTGTGGAATATTTTACTTCGCTGGTTCTGGAAATTCTTCACGGCGGAGCTAAATGGTGGGATTACAGCGGGTATTTCCTGAACCTGCATGGCAGAATCTGCGCGGAGGGGCTGCTGGTCTTTGGAATTATGGGTATGATATTTGTATATGTGTTGGCGCCGCTGCTGGACAATATGCTGAGGCGGATTCCTGCGCGGGCGGCAGTCCCGCTGTGCGCAATCCTTTTAGGGGCGTTCTGTACCGATGTGGTTTACTCATCAGGTAATCCCAATACAGGAGAAGGAGTTACCTCTGCTTCTGCCGGGCAGCTCCATGCCGGCGGGACGGCTGAGCTTTTGATGACGAGGAAAGAATAATTCCTGGGAATAATTCAGAATTGCAGCACACCCGATAAAGTGATACAATATATGTGCAGCAAGCTGACATCAGAAGAAAAGGAGATAATAAAATGCTGGATACAAAAGTAGCTGAACTGTTAAATACACAGGTTAACAAAGAATTTTACTCCGCCTATCTGTATCTGGACTTCGCAAATTATTATACAGAGCAGGGGCTGGAGGGATTTGCCAACTGGTATAATGTTCAGGCGCAGGAAGAACGAGACCATGCGATGCTGATGATCAAATACCTTCAGAATAACGGATGTAAGGTAACTCTCGAGGCTATTGACAGGCCGGACCAGAAGCTGGATTCCTTCGATGCGCCGCTCCGGGCAGGCTATGCGCATGAGCAGTATGTCACCGGCCTGATCCATACCATATACGACGCCGCGAACGCGGTCAAGGATTTCCGGACCATGCAGTTCCTTGACTGGTTTGTGAAAGAACAGGGCGAGGAGGAGACGAACGCCGATAACCTGATTAAGAAATTTGAGCTTTTCGGATCAGACCCCAGATCGCTCTACATGATGGACGGCGAGCTGGCAGCCAGGGTGTATGCGGCTCCGTCGCTGGTTCTTTAAGCATTATATGTATTAAAAAATCTTGACATAAGACCTGCTTCATGCTATAGTTGTATAGCGACATGGAAGTAGGTCTTTTTTTTATGCCTGAAAACAGCAGATGAATACCTTATGGCACAGAGTGCTCCCGCCGATGGGCGTGAATCCGGAGTACCCTGAGGTTATGCGGCTGAGGACAGGCTTTTTTAGACCGTGTAAAACGCAAATACACAGTGGAGGTGGAAGTCGTGCGCGTAAAAATCACATTGGCATGTACGGAGTGTAAACAACGGAACTACAACATGACAAAAGAGAAAAAGAATCATCCGGACAGAATGGAAACCAGCAAATACTGCAGATTCTGTAAGAAACACACGTTACACAAAGAGACCAAGTAATTGGGGCGAGGTGAAGATATGGCAGATGACGCGGTAAAAACGTCCTCAAAGTCCGACAAGAAGGATCAAAAGGACAAGAAAACCAAGAAAAGCTGGTTCAAAGGGCTGAAAGCTGAGTTCAAAAAAATCATCTGGACTGACAAGAAGACATTGGGAAAACAGACCGTTGCGGTTGTAGTTATCTCTGCGATTATCTGTGCTCTGATTACGCTGGTAGACAGTGTGGCGTTACAGCTTGTTGAGTTTATAATCAAGTAAGGATAAGGGTGAGTCAATGTCAGAAGCAAAATGGTATGTAGTTCATACTTATTCAGGTTATGAGAACAAGGTGAAAGCCAATATTGAGAAAACAATTGAGAACAGGCATCTGGAGGATCAGATTCTGGAAGTGCGTGTCCCCATGGAAGACGTGATTGAAGTTAAGAACGGAACCAAGAGGCAGGTGCAGAAAAAGATGTTTCCGGGTTATGTTCTGCTGAACATGGTCATGAATGATGATACCTGGTACGTGGTCAGGAACACCCGGGGTGTAACTGGGTTTGTAGGACCCGGCTCCAAGCCTGTCCCGCTGACTCCTGAGGAGATGATGCCTCTGGGAATCAAGGATGAGGACAAGGTTGTCATCGATCTGGAGGTGGGAGATTCCGTAGTCGTTATCGGCGGCGCATGGAAGGATACCACCGGAGTGATCCAGAACATCAACAAGACCAAGCAGGTTGTCACCATCAATGTTGAGCTGTTCGGCCGCGAAACGCCAGTAGAAATAAGTTTCGCAGAAGTCAAGAAGGTCGGATAAGCGGCCCGTGGGAGGGAAATCCCCGCAAATACCACATTTTATAGGAGGTGCCGAAAAATGGCAAAGAAAGTAACAGGTTATATTAAATTACAGATTCCTGCTGGAAAGGCAACACCAGCCCCCCCGGTTGGTCCCGCGCTTGGACAGCATGGCGTCAACATCGTACAGTTTACAAAGGAGTTCAATGCCAGGACTGCGGATAAGGGAGATCTGATCATCCCGGTTGTAATTACTGTATACGCAGACAGAAGTTTCAGCTTTGTAACCAAAACTCCACCGGCAGCCGTTTTGCTGAAGAAGGCCTGCAACCTCAAATCCGGTTCAGGTGTTCCGAATAAGACCAAGGTTGCTACTATTTCCAAAGACAAAGTACGCGAGATCGCTGAGATGAAGATGCCGGATCTGAATGCGGCGACTATCGAAGCGGCCATGAGCATGATTGCCGGAACCGCAAGAAGCATGGGCATCACCGTAGAGGAATAATTCCGAATAACGGGCTCAGTTTGGAACAGTTACTTTGAAAAAGAGACGTGGGAGGGAGAATCCCGCAATTACCACTAGGAGGTTATTTAGATATGAAACATGGTAAAAAATATTTAGAGGCTGCGAAAGCAGTAAACCGTGCTAACCTTTACGATACGGAGGAGGCCATTGCTCTGGTAAAGAAGTTAGCCGTAGCCAAATTTGATGAGACAATCGAAGCTCACATCCGTACAGGCTGTGACGGACGTCATGCAGACCAGCAGATCCGTGGTGCCGTCGTACTGCCCCATGGAACCGGCAAGACCGTGCGTGTGCTGGTATTCGCCAAGGGCGCAAAAGCTGAAGAGGCCGCTGCGGCAGGCGCAGATTTCGTAGGGGCGGAGGAACTTGTTCCGAAGATCCAGAACGAAGGCTGGCTGGATTTCGATGTAGTAGTAGCTACACCGGATATGATGGGCGTCGTAGGACGTCTGGGACGTGTGCTGGGCCCAAAAGGCTTAATGCCCAACCCGAAATCCGGTACTGTAACCATGGATGTGACCAAAGCGATTGCAGATATCAAGGCTGGTAAAGTTGAGTATCGTCTTGACAAAACAAATATCATTCACGTGCCAATCGGAAAAGCTTCTTTCACAGAGGAGCAGTTAGCGGACAACTTCCAGACGCTGATAGGTGCAATTAACAAGGCAAAACCAGCAGCCCTGAAGGGACAGTATCTAAGAAGTGTTACTGTTGCCCCGACCATGGGACCTGGCGTGAAGATTAACCCTGTTAAGCTTGCATAATATATGCCATACAAAGAGGCCGACGCCCAGGCAGATGAGAATCTGCGGGGCGGCGGCCTCTTTTGTGTAGAATGACAGCAAAAAGTCTATAAGTTTGCGGATTATTGGAAAGCGGTAGGAATTGGAGCGGAGATCAAAAATGGTATTGACAACGGTTCCGGTTAATGGTACTATAATTTAGTATCACGCCGAAGACAGCAGGTGCCGTATGGCGTAAGAAGCAAACGCCTGCCGAGGATGAACATTCTTTTATGAGAATTTCGTGTCCTGTTCAGCTTCGGCTGAACAGGATTTCTTTGTTTAAGCGTGTACACAAATACTATAAGGAGGTGCACCGTTTCATGGCAAAAGTAGAACTGAAAAAGCCGGTTGTAGAAGAGATTTCCGGCGTAATCACTGATGCGGATTCCGTAGTGCTGGTTAACTACAGCGGTCTCACCGTAGCACAGGACACTGAGCTGCGCAGAACGCTGAGAGAAGCCGGAATCACATACAAGGTCTACAAAAACACGATGATGAATTTCGCATTTAAGGGAACATCCTGCGAAGAGCTCTGCAAACATCTGGAAGGAACCAACGCTCTGGCCGTTTCTAAGGATGACGCAACTGCTCCCGCAAGAGTGCTGGCCGGATTTGCGAAGAAGAATCCGAAGCTGGAGCTGGTAGCCGGTGTTGTAGAAGGCAATTATTACGACGCAGCAGGCGTACAGGCCCTGGCAGCCGTACCGTCCAGAGAAGAACTGCTGGGCAAGCTGCTTGGAAGCATCCAGTCCCCGATCGCCAATTTCGCACGTGTTATCAAGCAGATCGCCGAAGCCAATGGCGAGACTGCAGCAGCAGAATAATCTGGCTGCGTGAATGCCTGCAGGACGCGGGCTGATGATGAAAATAAACGAAAATAATATTAAATGGAGGAAATTACAATGGCAAAGTTAACAACCGCAGAGTTTATCGAAGCTATTAAAGAGTTATCTGTATTAGAGTTAAACGACCTGGTAAAAGCATGTGAGGAAGAGTTCGGCGTATCCGCAGCAGCAGGCGTTGTTGTAGCAGCAGCAGGCGGAGCCGGTGAGGCGGCAGCTGAGGAAGAGAAGACCGAGTTCGACGTTGAGCTGACTGAGATCGGACCGAACAAAGTTAAAGTTATCAAGGTAGTTCGTGAGGCAACCGGTCTTGGACTGAAGGAAGCAAAAGAGATGGTTGACAGCGCTCCGAAGGTAATCAAAGAGGCAGCCGCTAAGGCAGAAGCAGAAGATATCAAGACCAAACTGGAAGCAGAGGGAGCTAAAGTTACCCTGAAGTAACTCAGCACTTATAGAACAATTAGTAACAGGACAAGACCGCCATATCGGGAAACCGGTGCGGCGGTTTTTTGTATGGCGGCGTTGGTCCGCTTGAAAAACTATCCCCCTCAGGGGCTTGTATCCCTGGTTTGTGAAAGTTATACTGAATTTCAGATATCAGAACCGAAGAGGAGTTTATATTATGAAAAAAATCAGGAAATTTATAGCAGGGGCGTTGGCCATGGCTATGCTTCTGTCATTGTCTGCCTGCGGCAATTCCCCGAAGGAACCAACATCTAGCTCATCTAAAACGGAAGCAGCTCCGTCAAGTTCTGCAGTTTCCGATCCTGACGAAGCGGCGCAGACCGGGTCAGGGGAAAAAATACTGAATGCAGGTGTGAGCTTTAACATTGCCTCTATGGACCCGCATCTGGATTACAACGGATGGTATACGAATGTATATGGTATTACAGAGGAACTGTTTAAGCTGAATGAGAATTATGAGGTAGAGCCCTGGCTGGCAGAGAAAGCCGAGAGCGACGGCAAGGTGTGGACGATCACCCTGAAGGATGGGATCGCTTTTTCCAACGGGAAATCAGTGACGGCTGAGATGGTTGTTAAGAATCTGCAGAGGGCCGCCGAGAAGAATGAGAGGTTTGCGTATCTCAGCGATTATGAAATGAAGGCTTTGGATGAAAAGACCTTGACAATTACCACGCCAGAAGTTTATCCTACAATGGTAAATGATCTGGCAAGCCCGGAGCTGGGGATTATGGACCTGGAGGATTCCGGAGATATAGATAACAGCCCGGTCTGCACAGGGCCTTTTACCGTTTCGTCATTTGAACCGAAGGGAACTGTGAAAGTAGTGCGCAATGAAAATTACTGGAACGGGGATGTCAGGCTGGATGGCGCAGTGTTTTACTATATGCCGGAGGACGACACGAAGCAGATGGCTCTGCAGAATGGGGAGATTGACTGTTATGATTTCGTGACGGCGTCGGCCATGGAGACTTATCAGCTGGAACCGGATAAATATCAGGTGACGGTCCTGCCGGCCTCCCGGCTGCAGTTCTATATCCTGAATGAGAACCGGCTGGATGACCCGGTTCGCGAAGCGATAAACCTCACAGTGGATAAAGAGGCCATTGCCTCCTATCTGCAGGGGACGGTGAGCGCTGCGGAGGGTCCCTTTGGCACCAATACCGCATACGGGCGGGTAACTGTTCCAGCGGTAGACACGGAGAAAGCCAAAAGCCTCATCGAAGGCGCAGGATATACTCTGAACCCCAACGGCTTCTACGAGAAGGGCGGGCAGGAGCTGAACCTGAATATCGCCTACTATGCGTCACGTTCTCTGGACACACTGGCGATTCTGATTCAGGAGCAGCTAAAGGCGATTGGCGTGAATTCTTATCTGACCTGTGAGGAAGATCCGGATTCCACATACATCGCCACAGCGGATTTTGATATTGCTCTGTACTGTATGATCGCGGATAAGTCAGGTGATCCTTATTACTTCATAGACAGCACACTCCGCGACGGCGCGTATTTTGACGTCGGTGGTTTTGACAATGACGAATGTGAAGCTCTCATTGATCAGTTAAAATACGAAGTGGATACAGATAGGCGGGCGGAGCTGGCGAACCAGATAGTTCAGATAGCCATAGACGATAACGCCTTCGGATACGTGGGCTTGTTTAATAAAATTACCGTCACGCTGCCGGGAGTCACCGGTTTTGCAGAACACCTGCCCTATGACTTTTATGGGATCGATGCGGACTCCGATAAAACCTGAGGATTGTGATGAAATAGGGAGGCCATTCAGCCTCCCTAATATATTTAAGTGGTGAAATAACGTTGAGAAAATATGTGATAAAACGGATATTACAATTGATATTGATCCTTTTCGGAGTGACGTTCCTGGTCTTTGGGCTCATGTACATTTCTCCCGGTGATCCGGCGCAGAAGAAGCTGACCGCAGGCGGAATTGCCGTCAGCGAAGACGTGCTGGAGGAAACCCGCGAGGAAATGGGGTTGAACCGGCCGTTTCTGGTGCAGTACGGCGACTGGCTGGGTAAGGCTCTAAGGGGTGATCTTGGCACATCTTTCAAGGATGGGATTCCGGTGGGTGAAAAGCTTCTAAAAGGGATAAAATATACGGCGATCCTCTCGGTGAGCAGTTTTCTGCTTGCCGTTCTGGTTTCGATCCCCCTGGGCATCTATTCGGCGGTGAGGCAGAACAGATTCGGTGATTATCTGATCCGGTTCCTGAGCTTTATTGGGAATTCTCTGCCCAATTTCCTTATATCCGTATTATTGATGTATTTCTTCTGTATCAAGTTCAAGATATTTCCAATCATAGCCGAGCAGTCGCTGAAGGGACTTTTCCTGCCGGCCCTGACACTGGCAGTTCCGATGATGAGCCAGTTTATCCGGCAGATACGTGCGGAGGTTCTGGAACAGCTGCATCAGCCATACGTTTCCGGCGCACGGGCGAGAGGCGTGAAGGAAAGATTTATTCTGTTCGGGAATGTGCTTCATAATTCAATGATTCCCATTGTGACAGTCCTGGGGCTGTCTGTCGGTTCACTGATGGCAGGAAGTGTTGTCGTTGAGACCATCTTTATGTGGCCGGGCCTTGGTAAGCTGGCCATGGATTCCATCACTGCGAGGGATTACCCGGTCGTGCAGGGCTTTGTCATCCTGATGGCTGTGATCTATGTCCTGGTGAACCTGATCACGGACCTGAGCTATCATAGGCTGGACCCCCGTGTGAATGAAGAATGGGAGGAGGAATAGGATGAAAAAAAGATTTTATTTCTTTTTGACGCTTGCCCTTCTTCTGGTGGCTATAAGCATTCTCGCGCCATTCATTGCCCCCAACGACCCGAATGCAACCCATGCCGATTTTATGAAGGCTGCCCCCAGCATGAGATTTCCCTTGGGGACTGATAAGCTGGGGCGCTGCATTCTGTCCAGGGTGCTCATGGGAGCCCCTGCTTCCGTATTCTCGGCTCTGGCGCTGGTTGGCCTGTCTTTTGCGGTCGGTACTCTGCTGGGCATGCTGTGCGGCTACTATGGTGGCATACTGGATGAGGTCGTTATGCGGATTGCCGACATCCTGCTGGCTTTTCCTCAGATGGTGCTGGCGATTGCGGTGGCGGGGGTCCTGGGCGGCGGACTGGTTAACGCCATGATAGCGCTGGGGATCACCAGCTGGACGCTGTACGCCAGGCTGGCCAGAAGTTCCGTGTTGAAGTTAAAAAAAGAACCCTTTCTCGCGGCAGCGAAATTTTCCGGCAGCGGCAGCGGACGAATTCTCTTTAGACACATATTACCCAACATCGCAGGGCCGCTTCTGGTCAGCGCGGCGACGCAGATCGGGACAATGATGATCGGTATTGCGGGGCTTTCTTTCCTGGGGGTCGGAGTCATTCCGCCTCAGGCAGAATGGGGTTCCATGATTAATGAGGCCAGGGCCTATATGCAGCTGGCGCCCTGGGCGGTGATGGCGCCTGCTGCTGCGGTTGTCATTACGATTATTGTATTTAATTGTTTGGGAGACGCGGTCCGCGATCTTGCGGATGTCGGCAGATGAGGCGAAAGATGAGTGAATATTTACTTGCTTTAGAAAACGTAAGCCTTTCCTATGAGAAGCAGGTGGTGGCGGATCTCTCCTTTCAGATATCCGGAGGCCAGGTGCTGGCTCTGGTTGGAGAGAGTGGATGCGGGAAAACCACCCTTTTAAAAGCCTTGGCTGGCCTTCCAGATTCAGGCGTTGCCATTACCGGGGGGCGGATTCTGTATGACGGACGGGATCTGACAGGGCTGGGCTGCCGGGAACGGAAGAAATTGCTGGGAGGCGAAATCGCGATGATTTTCCAGAATCCGGGAGCGTCCTTTAACCCCATTCGCAGCTACAGAAAACAATTTGCCGAAATGCTGATAAGCAGCGGTGGTTTTAAAGGAGAACAGTCGTATTCGGAAATTTTGGACTGTTTTGGAAAGCTCCATTTGCCGGAGGGACGGCGCATTCTGGATAGCTGTCCTTATGAAATGAGCGGTGGGATGAACCAGAGGGTTGCCATTGCGGCGGCTATGCTGCAGAAGCCCAGGCTCCTGCTCGCCGATGAACCTACCAGCGCGCTGGACGCCACAACCCAGAAGACGGTCGTGGAGGAATTGCTGAAAATGAAGGAATTGACCGGAACGTCCATTATAATAGTCACTCATAATCTGGGGATTGCTGCGAAAATGGCGGACCTGACAGGCGTCATGTATGCCGGCCGGCTGTTGGAATGGGGAGATACGCAGAAAGTGCTGCGCACCCCTGCGCACCCCTATACCAGAAGCCTGATTTCTGCCATCCCTTGTCTAGGCGGCCGCCTGCCTGAGAGCCTGGAAGGGCAGCCGCCTCTGTACGGCGCGGAGCAAGGGAGCTGCTCTTTTTCAGGACGGTGCAGATACAAGAAAGAATCCTGCGGAGAGTACAGATATCAGCTAAAGGAAGTATCCGGAGGACACATGTCCTGCTGTATGGAAGGGATAGAAGAGTCTCATGAATACGGTTCTTGAAGTGCAACACATCTCTAAAAATTACAAACGGAATGGCCGCGGCGTTGAGGCAGTAGCTGATGTGAGCCTGAGTCTCAGGCCGGGAGAAATATTGGGGATCGTTGGAGAAAGCGGAAGTGGAAAAAGTACGCTGCTGCGTCAGATTGCCTGTCTGGAAAGGGCCGACAGGGGAAGGATTGTGCTAAGCGGCACAGATATCACGGGAAGAAAAACCAGGGACATCTGCGGAGAACTGCAGATGATATTCCAGGATTCAACAGGTTCCTTTAACCCCCGGATGAAAATTGCTGCTTCGATTGACGAGACACTGCGCAATCTCCCCGGGCTCAGGGGCGAGCCGGTGGCTGCCAGAAGGGAAGAGCTGATCCATATGGTGGGGATGGCGCCTGAGCTGGCCGGCCGGTATCCTTTTCAGCTGAGCGGCGGACAGTGCCAGCGGATGGCGATCGCCAGGGCTCTGGCCGCGGAGCCGAAGGTAATTTTGTGTGATGAAATCACCAGCGCCCTGGACGTCTCCGCCCAGGCCCAGATCGTCAGGCTTCTGGCTAAGCTGCGAAGAGAACTCCGGCTTGCCCTCCTGTTCGTATCTCATGACCTGGCGCTGGCCAGCTGCCTGTGTGACAGGCTGATGGTAATGAACGGCGGAAGATGTGTGGAAGAGGGAACTTCGCAGAAGGTTGTGAATAATCCTCAGAATGAATATACCAGACGGTTAATAAACTCAGTGCTGACCGTAGAGTGATGTGCGGAACAGCAGACGATTACCAACACCCTCGCCGATTCAGAATCCTAAGAATACGCCGGTGGCCGCAGCGTCGGTAAAACCGGTGATGAAACATAGGCCTGGATATCAAAAACGTGATCGGGGACGCGTTCCACTCTCTCAGAGAGCGGAGCGCGTTCTGACATTTAAAAATCCCGATACCTGGAAAGGAAGATATCGGGAGATGAGATGCAAACACAATGCTGTATGTCAAAAAGTACAATTTTCATGTATAAATTTTGGTTGACATGCTTGAAATTCTATGGTACAGTTAAAAATGCACTATTATGGCAAGATATGCCTTTTCCCTTATTTATATGATTTATATGTTGCACAAAATATAGGGGTCAAGATGCATCTTCATAATAAATATTATACACACAAGGGGTGAAACGTCAATGGAGAAAAACAGAATACGTCCGATTACCACCGGAAAAAGTATGCGAATGAGTTACCAGAGACAAAAAGAAGTTTTGGAAATGCCCAATCTGATTGAAGTTCAGAAGGATTCCTATAACTGGTTCCTTGATGAGGGACTGAAGGAAGTCTTCGATGACATTTCTCCAATCGAGGATTACGGCGGGAAACTCAGTCTGGAATTCGTAGACTTTACTCTGTGTGAAGACGACGTGAAGTATTCCATCGAAGAGTGTAAGCAGCGTGATGCGACCTACGCGGCACCATTGAAGGTCAAAGTCAGGCTATACAACAAGGAAAAAGACGAAATCAGTGAACATGAGATCTTCATGGGCGATTTGCCTCTGATGACAGCAACCGGCACATTTGTAATCAACGGCGCAGAGCGTGTTATTGTAAGCCAGCTGGTGCGTTCCCCCGGCATCTATTATGCAGTGGCCCATGACAAGCTGGGCAAGAAGCTGTACTCCTGTACCGTCATCCCGAACAGAGGTGCTTGGCTGGAATATGAAACTGACTCCAATGATGTGTTTTATGTGCGTGTAGACCGTACCAGAAAGGTTCCGATCACCGTCCTTGTCCGTGCCCTGGGCGTGGGAAGCAACGCTGAGATCGTAGAGCTCTTTGGCGAAGAGCCGAAGATCCTGGCCAGCTTTACCAAGGATACGGCGACCAACTATCAGGAAGGCCTTCTGGAGCTTTATAAAAAAATCCGTCCCGGCGAGCCGCTGGCGGTTGAGAGTGCGGAGAGCCTGATCAATTCTATGTTCTTCGATCCCCGCCGCTATGATCTGGCGAAGGTGGGCCGTTATAAATTCAATAAAAAGCTGTCCCTGAAGAACCGGATCCGCGGCCATGTGCTGGCAGAAGATGTTGTTAACGCTTCTACCGGTGAGATTATCGCGGAAAAAGGTACGAAGGTGACACGGGAGCTGGCAGACGATATACAGTACGCAGCGGTTCCCTATGTCTGGATTGAGACAGAAGAGAGAACGATAAAAGTTCTTTCAAATATGATGGTAGACATCACCCGCTGGGTGGATGTGGACCCGAAGGAAGTTCATGTGACGGAAGAAGTGTATTATCCGGTTTTGGAGAAGATTCTGGAAGAGCACACGGATCTGGAGGATATCAAGGAGGCGGTCCGCCGCCAGATCCATGATCTGATTCCGAAGCATATTACAAAGGATGATATATTTGCGTCCATCAACTATAACATGCATCTGGAGTATGGCCTTGGCAACGATGATGACATCGACCACCTGGGCAACCGGCGTATCCGTGCGGTAGGTGAACTGCTTCAGAATCAGTACCGTATCGGGCTTTCCCGTCTGGAAAGAGTGGTTCGGGAACGCATGACCACGCAGGATATGGACAGCATTTCTCCCCAGTCCCTGATCAATATCAAGCCAGTGACCGCTGCTGTGAAGGAATTCTTTGGTTCCTCCCAGCTGTCGCAGTTTATGGATCAGAATAATCCTCTGGGCGAGCTGACTCATAAGAGGCGTCTGTCGGCCCTGGGCCCCGGAGGCCTTTCAAGAGACCGTGCCGGTTTCGAAGTACGTGACGTGCACTATTCCCATTATGGAAGAATGTGCCCCATTGAGACTCCTGAAGGCCCGAATATCGGTCTGATTAACTCCCTGGCGTCCTATGCCCGTATCAACACCTATGGTTTTGTGGAAGCGCCGTACCGGAAGATTGACAAGACGGACCCCAAGAATCCCAGGGTTACAGATGAAGTTGTCTACATGACGGCTGATGAAGAAGATAATTACCATGTGGCCCAGGCCAATGAGCCGCTGGATAAAGAAGGGCATTTCATTCACAGGAATGTGTCCGGCCGTTATATGGATGAGACGCAGGAATATGAGCGCCAGATGTTTGATTACATGGACGTATCTCCAAAGATGGTATTTTCCGTGGCTACGGCTCTGATTCCTTTCCTGCAGAACGACGACGCCAACCGTGCGCTGATGGGCTCCAACATGCAGCGCCAGGCAGTGCCGCTGCTGTTCACCGAGGCTCCTGTGGTAGGGACCGGTATGGAAGCAAAGGCCGCAGTAGACTCCGGTGTCTGTGTGGTGGCCAGGAAAACAGGTACGATCACGTTCGCTTCTTCCAGGGAGATCCGTATGGACAATGCGGACGGTACCAGAGATGTATATCATCTGACCAAGTTCATGCGAAGCAACCAGAGCAACTGCTATAACCAGCGCCCAATTGTGAATAAGGGAGATCATGTGGAGGCTGGCGACGTAATCGCGGACGGCCCGTCTACATCTGACGGAGAGCTGGCGCTGGGCAAGAACCCGCTGATCGGGTTCATGACCTGGGAAGGCTATAACTACGAGGATGCTGTTCTTCTGAGTGAAAGGCTTGTGCAGGAGGATGTATACACCTCTGTTCATATAGAGGAGTATGAGGCTGAGGCCAGAGATACGAAGCTGGGGCCTGAAGAGATTACCAAGGATGTTCCGGGTGTCGGTGACGACGCGCTGAAGGATCTGGATGAGCGGGGAATTATCCGCATCGGCGCGGAGGTTCGTGCCGGGGATATTCTGGTCGGCAAAGTGACGCCTAAGGGTGAGACGGAGCTGACGGCAGAAGAGCGTCTTCTCCGTGCGATCTTCGGCGAGAAGGCCAGAGAGGTCCGCGACACCTCATTGAAGGTGCCCCATGGTGAATATGGAATTGTTGTGGATGCCAAGATTTTTACAAGGGAAAACGGCGACGAGCTGTCCCCCGGAGTGAATCAGGCTGTCCGTATATACATCGCTCAGAAGAGAAAGATCTCTGTGGGTGATAAAATGGCGGGACGCCATGGTAACAAGGGTGTTGTTTCCCGCGTGCTTCCTGTGGAGGATATGCCTTTCCTGCCTAACGGACGTCCGCTGGATATCGTGCTGAACCCTCTGGGCGTGCCCTCCCGTATGAATATCGGGCAGGTGCTGGAGATTCATCTGAGCCTTGCGGCAAAGGCGCTGGGCTTCAATATTTCCACGCCTGTATTTGACGGAGCCAACGAGGTCGACATCCAGGATACCCTGGAGCTGGCCAATGATTACGTGAATCTTTCCTGGGATGAATTCTCTGCCAAACACAAGGAAGAGCTTCTCCCGGAGGTTTATGAATATTTGGATGAGAACAAAGAACACAGATCACTGTGGAAAGGTGTTCCTATTTCCGGAGATGGCAAGGTACTGCTGAGAGACGGCCGTACCGGAGAATATTTCGACAGCCCGACGACGATTGGGCACATGCATTACCTGAAGCTGCATCATCTGGTGGATGATAAGATTCATGCGCGTTCAACCGGGCCATATTCTCTGGTCACACAGCAGCCTCTGGGAGGCAAGGCCCAGTTCGGCGGCCAGCGTTTCGGAGAGATGGAGGTATGGGCGCTGGAAGCGTACGGCGCTTCCTACACGCTGCAGGAGATATTGACTGTGAAGTCTGATGATGTTGTCGGGCGTGTGAAGACCTACGAAGCGATTATCAAAGGCGAGAATATCCCTGAACCAGGTATTCCGGAATCCTTCAAGGTACTGCTGAAGGAGCTGCAGTCTCTGGGGCTGGATGTGAGAGTCCTGAGAGATGATAATACCGAAGTTGAGATTATGGAGACTGTGGATTACGGCGATACGGATCTGCATTCGATCATTGAGGGAGACCGCTATTCAGGCAGGGAGGACGAAGAAGGTTCTCTGGGCGCCTACGGCTTTGGCAAACAGGAGTTTGACGGTGAGGAGCTGATTGACATCGATGAAAGTGCCGAGGAAGAGGATGAAGAAGAATTCCTGGACGATTTAGACGAGACTTTCGATGACAGCGAAGAGTAATGGAAAGGGGTAATCAAATGCCAGAAACAATTAATAAAGAAGCAACTACCTATCAACCCATGACCTTTGACGCAATCAAGATCGGCCTGGCTTCACCGGAAAAGATCCGGGACTGGTCCCACGGCGAGGTGAAGAAGCCGGAGACCATCAATTACAGGACTCTGAAGCCGGAAAAAGACGGACTGTTCTGCGAACGCATTTTCGGTCCCTCCAAGGACTGGGAATGTCATTGTGGTAAATATAAAAAGATCCGATATAAAGGTGTGGTCTGCGACCGATGCGGCGTAGAAGTCACCAAAGCCTCTGTGCGCCGCGAGCGCATGGGGCACATTGAGCTGGCGGCTCCGGTTTCTCATATCTGGTATTTCAAGGGAATTCCCTCAAGAATGGGACTGATCCTTGACCTGTCTCCCAGAACGCTTGAGAAGGTTCTGTATTTCGCCAACTACATTGTCCTGGACGGCGGGGATACGAGACTTCAGTATAAGCAGGTCCTGACCGAGAAGGAATATCAGGATGCCAGAGAAGAGTACGGCAGCGCATTCCGTGTCGGAATGGGTGCGGAAGCGATCAAAGAGCTGCTGTGCGCCATTGATCTGGAGAGAGAATCCGCGGAGCTGAAACAGGGACTTAAGGAATCTACCGGGCAGAAGCGCGCCCGTATCATCAAGAGACTTGAGGTTGTGGAAGCATTCCGTGAATCGGGTAACCGTCCGGAATGGATGATCATGGATGCCATCCCGGTTATTCCGCCGGATCTCCGGCCGATGGTACAGCTGGACGGCGGCCGTTTTGCCACCTCCGATCTGAACGATCTGTATCGTAGGATCATAAACCGCAATAACCGTCTGAAAAGGCTGCTGGAGCTGGGCGCCCCGGATATCATCGTCCGCAATGAAAAACGTATGCTTCAGGAGGCAGTTGACGCCCTGATTGACAACGGCCGCCGCGGACGCCCAGTAACGGGACCGGGCAACCGTGCGTTGAAGTCGCTTTCTGACATGCTGAAGGGAAAATCCGGCCGTTTCCGCCAGAACCTTCTGGGCAAGCGTGTGGATTATTCCGGCCGTTCTGTTATCGTTGTCGGACCTGAGCTGAAGATTTTCCAGTGCGGGCTTCCGAAAGAAATGGCTATTGAGTTGTTTAAGCCCTTTGTTATGAAAGAGCTGGTCGCCAACGGCACCGCTCATAATATTAAAAATGCCAAGAAAATGGTGGAAAAGCTCCAACCGGAAGTGTGGGATGTCCTGGAAGAAGTCATCAAAGAGCATCCTGTTATGCTGAACCGTGCGCCTACCCTGCACAGACTGGGTATCCAGGCGTTTGAGCCGATCCTGGTAGAGGGTAAAGCCATCAAGCTTCATCCGCTGGTGTGTACCGCATTTAACGCTGACTTCGACGGCGACCAGATGGCTGTCCATCTGCCTCTTTCGGTGGAAGCGCAGGCTGAATGCCGCTTTATGCTGCTGTCACCTAACAACCTGCTGAAGCCTTCTGACGGAGGGCCTGTTGCAGTGCCGTCACAGGATATGGTCCTGGGCATCTATTATCTGACACAGGAACGTCCGGGAGATAAGGGAGAGGGCAATTACTATAAGAACGTGAATGAAGCAATACTAGCCTATGAAAACGGGTATCTGACCCTTCAGGCGAGGATTCACGTACGCCGTCAGGGAATCAGCATTGATGGAAAACCAATTTCCGGCAATGTGAGTTCCACTCTGGGCCGGTTCCTGTTCAATGAGATCCTTCCCCAGGATTTGGGGTATGTGGACCGCACGGCGGCAGGGAATGAGCTTCTTCCGGAAGTAGATTTCCTGGTAGCCAAGAAGCAGTTAAAGCAGATACTGGAAAAGGTTATCAATACTCATGGCGCGACGAAAACTGCCGAGGTTCTGGACTCTATCAAAGCTATGGGGTACAAGTATTCCACACGTGCGGCCATGACCGTATCCATTTCGGATATGACGGTCCCGCCCCAGAAGCCGGAGCTGATCGAGAAAGCTCAGGACACGGTGGATAAGATTACCAAGAACTACAAGCGTGGCCTGATCACTGACGAAGAACGGTACAAAGAGGTTGTAGAAACGTGGAAGGAGACTGATGAGGAACTGACGCATGCACTGCTCTCCGGCCTGGATCAGTATAACAATATCTTTATGATGGCTGATTCCGGAGCCCGTGGTTCCGACAAGCAGATCAAACAGCTGGCGGGTATGCGTGGATTGATGGCCGATACGACGGGTCATACCATCGAGCTGCCGATCAAATCCAATTTCCGTGAAGGACTTGACGTACTGGAATACTTCATGTCTGCTCACGGAGCCCGTAAAGGTCTGTCTGATACAGCCCTGCGTACGGCTGATTCCGGTTATCTGACCAGGCGTATGGTTGACGTTTCCCAGGATCTGATTATCCGTGAAGTGGACTGCTGCGCGGGAAAAGATGAGATTCCGGGAATGTATGTGAAAACCTTCGCGGATGGCAAGGAAGAGATTGAAGCGCTTCAGGAGCGTATTACAGGCCGGTTCTCCTGTGAGACGATCAAAGATAAGGACGGCAATGTAATTGTGAAAGCGAACCACATGATTACGCCGAAGCGCGCCGCCAGAATTATCAACGAGGGAGTCGACAGCAACGGCAAACCTTATGAGAAAGTGAAGATCCGTACCATTTTGACCTGCCGTTCCCATATCGGAATCTGTGCAAAATGCTATGGTGCTAATATGGCAACCGGTGAGGCTGTGCAGGTTGGCGAGTCTGTCGGCATCATTGCCGCCCAGTCAATCGGCGAGCCTGGAACACAGCTGACCATGCGTACCTTCCATACCGGAGGTGTGGCCGGAGGAGATATCACACAGGGTCTTCCCCGTGTCGAGGAGCTTTTTGAAGCCCGTAAGCCGAAGGGCCTTGCAATCATTACGGAGATCAAGGGCATTGCCACGATCAAGGATACTAAGAAAAAACGTGAGATTACGGTGACAGATCCCGAAGAGGGAATTTCCAAAACCTATCTGATCCCCTATGGATCTAGAATCAAGGTAATGGACGGCGCCATTCTGGAGGCCGGCGACGAGCTGACAGAAGGAAGTGTGAATCCTCACGATATTCTCAGGATCAAAGGTGTGCGTGACGTGCAGGATTATATGCTGAGGGAGGTACAGAGAGTTTACCGCCTGCAGGGTGTTGAAATCAGTGACAAGCATATAGAGGTTATCGTCCGCCAGATGCTGAAGAAGGTCCGCATCGAGCAGAACGGTGATACAGAATTCCTTCCCGGGACACTGGTTGATGTGTTGGATTATGAAGAAGTGAATGCGCAGCTTGAAGAGGAAGGAAAGCAGCCGGCAGAGGGTAAGAGGGTTCTGCTGGGTATTACCAAAGCTTCTCTGGCAACAGATTCGTTCCTTTCCGCGGCCTCTTTCCAGGAGACTACGAAGGTGCTGACAGAGGCGGCCATCAAAGGCAAGGTGGATCATTTGATCGGCCTGAAGGAAAATGTGATTATCGGTAAACTGATTCCGGCCGGTACCGGAATGAAGTGCTACAGCAATATCAAGCTGGATTCTGATGACGAGTTGAATCAGGAGGAGGACGACTTGCTTCTGGAAGACGATCTGGATTTTGACGAGGATCTGGAGCTTCCGGATGACATGCTCCAGGATGAGGTAGACGAAGACGAGGCAGAGGATTTCCTTGAGGAAGAGCTGGAGACGCCAGAAGTATAATAGAAAGCAATAGGTAAGGAGGCCGTTACAGTTGTGTAATGACCTCCTTTTATGAAGAATGGGAGGGGAAACCATGAAAAAAGTACCTGTAATATTGGCAGTTGTGCTTGGTATACTGGATGCTGCCCTGGTGGCCGGCATTGTTCTGATGTTTCTTCAATCACGCGCCGTGGACAGGGCTGAAGAAGTGTCAGATGAGACCTCTGCAGTCATAACGGAGGATTTTCAAAGCAATGATGAAAACTATATGGATCAGGATTTTGAAACCAGTTATTCAGGCATGGTGACCGCGAAAGGCGCTGCCTTCACTGGGACGGCAAAGCCTGCCAATGAGCCTGCGCCGACAGTAACACCGGGAAATGAGCCGGTGCCGGGGACTGAAAACACCGCAGGAATGCCGGACAGCGACTTTATTTTTCCAAACAGCAATATCCGTCTGATTACCCAGGACGAGATGAACCAGAAGCTGACAGATAAGGAGAAATGCCAGCGGGCGGTCAATGAAATCTATGCCCGTCACGGTTATCAGTTTCATGAAGACAAGAATCCCGTGGACTATCAGTATTTCAACAGCAAATCCTGGTATCAGGCCCTGAAAAAGTACGAAAGCCAGGAAGAGGTACGGAAACTGTTCAGCAGTACGGAAATTGCCAACGTGGATGCTCTGATGGCGTATAAAGAGTCAAAAGGCTGGACTTGACAGGGGGGAAGAGAATGTTTTGCGAAAAATGTGGTAAGAAGAATGAAGACGGCAAGCGTTTCTGCCAATACTGCGGTGCTCCGCTGAGCAGCGGAGCTGAAGGAGGCTACACCCCTCTTGCCGCCGGCCGTCCGGGGGACAGGCAGACCGGACCGGGAAACACTGGCAGGAGAACCGGTGGTGGCGATACGCGGAGGAGAAAAAAGGCGTCCGGGACTTTTCAGATGAAGCCTGTCCACTGGATGGTTCTGATAGAGGGAGTGCTCCTGGCTGCTTTACTGATCGGAGGCTTTATGCTCGGCAAATATCTCTATGGCCCGGAAAAGCTGGTGAAGGATTACGCGCAGGCCGGATTGGAAGGCAGATGGGACGAGGCGTATGGATATCTTGATCTGGACAGTGACGGGCTTTCTAAGGCCCAGTATCTCAATTCAAGAGCGGCCAGAGAAGATCAGGATTACACAGATCTTACAGTGCGTGAAAAGTCAGGGAAGGTGGACAAGGAAATCCGTCAGCTCGCGGCCAGCGGCGACAGCAGTGAAGACTTTGTCAATTATGAGGTGCGCTGCAAGGTGGAAGGTGAGACACAGAAATCAACGGTCGTAGCGGTGAGGACCGGCTACAGGAAATTTTTCCTGTTTGACGAATGGAAGATCGTTCCTGCCGGGCTTTATGGCGAAAATATATCAGTAACCGTTCCGGCAGAATCTGAATTATTGCTGAACGGACAGACGCCGGACATGAAGGAAGCAGATGCTGAGGATGGCACCTTTTACTCAGTGTATGAGATCCCAGCCCTGTTTTATGGTACATATCAGGTAGAAATCAGGCAGGAAGGCATGGAAACCTACCGGAAGCTGGTGGATTATCAGGGGAACAGTGATGCCTTTGATTTTTATAATGTCTATCTGATGCCTGACCGGGAGACGATGGATGCGCTGACAGAGCAATTTGCAGCAGATTATGGCGCCTTACTGGACAGCGCCTTAAAGGGCCAGGATTTTGATACGGTATCCTCCTATTTTACTGAAACGGCCCTGGAAGACGGAGCCGCCGAGGAAAATTACAATAATCTGAAGGATTCTGCCTATAGCAGCAAAAAAGAATATGGAATCACAAGGTGTGAGCTCAGTAATATAAACATAGAATTCGTAAGCCCGGCTGACAGCTATGTAAGTGAGCCCGGCGATGTGATCCTGAGGATACACGGCGATATGACGGCATACTATACCTATGACGGCGAGACGGAAGAGGAAGAGACCGGGAATGACACCTGGGATATCCGTTATCACCTGGAGAATGGTGTTTGGAAGCTACAAGAATTGTCCTGATTAGCCTTGACAAACCCGCTCTTTTCCGGTAGAATCCTTTACATTAGCAGTTTATATAGAAATCTCCTATGAGGGAGTAGTTTGCAGGAAACTGTAGTAATATCAACATAATGATGCAGATCTGGTATTACTTTAAAAAACGAGACTCACAGGACCGCTTGGAAAGGTGCGGTCCCGTGGGTCTTCTTTTATGTGAGAATACCCCGCATCAGAAAGGATGAAACAAACATATGCAGCTTTGGGAATTACTTTTGACAGCCGTGGCACTGTCAATGGACGCATTTGCCGTGTCTGTCAGCAAGGGCCTGGCAATGCAGAAGGTAACATTTAAGAAGGCATTAACAGTTGGAATCTGGTTCGGAGGCTTTCAGGCACTGATGCCGCTCTTGGGCTATCTGCTGGGAACCCAGTTTCAGAAACAGATAGAGGCGATTGACCACTGGGTAGCATTCGTCCTGCTGGCGCTGATTGGAGGAAATATGATCCGTGAAGCCCTGTTCTCCAAAGAAGACCAAGAAGAAACCGCCGACCTGGGCTTTCGGGCGATGCTGCTTCTGGCGATAGCCACAAGCATAGATGCCCTGGCTGTGGGAATCACCTACGCCTGCCTGAAAGTAGACGTCGTTCCGGCTGTCTCTTTTATCGGAATTGTAACGCTGACCCTGTCGGCAGCGGGAGTCTTCATCGGCCATATCTTCGGTAAGAAATATCAGTCAAAGGCAGAGCTGGCAGGAGGAATTATACTTCTGCTGATCGGGACAAAAATACTGTTGGAACATATGGGAGTGTTTGTGGCGAGATAGTGGATACCCGGACGAAAAGCATCGGGAGACCTCCGGCGGCTGCGGCCTGCCGGGCAGACTGGGCTTCGGGTTGAAGGAGTTCTAAGCATTCCGACGGCTCCTCTCCGGAGGGACCGGGGTAAGTCGCCCAGAAAACCGATGTTTTCTGAGCTCCGTACCCCTCGAAAATTGTGCTGGAGGCACAATTTTCGCCCTCCTGCGAGGAGCCGCCGGAAAGCAAGAACTACTAACAACCCTGCAGAGGTCTGCCCAACAGGCCGCAGCCGCCGGAGGTCTCCCGATGCTTTTCTGGCTGTTCCAGACGGTACAATGGCGCTCGCCAGAGGTGGAACCCCGATGGTTACAGACGGTAGATTTCGGAATTCAATAAAGAAATACTGGCGCCAATCGGTCACAATTAATCACTGATTACTATCAGAAACCATACCGATGACACTTTCGGAGAACCCGGGTGAAGCGTTTTAGATCACCAGAAAGAGTGGGGGGAGGCGGGGCGGAACAGGGACGGCACCATGGATTTCTGCAGGCCTGATTAGTTCTGCTTAGCGGGCAGCAGCGCCGGAAGGGAGGGCAGGTATTGTGCCTCACGCACAATACCTGAAGGGCACGGAGGATAGAAAGACATCAGTCTTTCTACCGGACTTGCCCTGGTACCTCCCTGTAGGTGCTGATGGCCGCTTAGCAGAACTTCAGGCCGAAGCCTTCCATGGCGCCGTCCCTGTTCCGCCCCGCCTCCCCCCACCCTTTCGTCCGGGTATCCAAACCGCCTCCCCCCACCCCGACCATTTGGAAGCAAAACCATAATTTTCTTTTTGGATTTATGGCGTTGAATAATAAGTCGGAAAAAGGTATAATAAGAATTATTAATACTACATACGATGAAGTTTGGAGTTTAAGAATGGATAAAGAGACACTTAGGAAGAGAATCAGGAGGAACCGGCGGAAGGCTATGCTGCAGAATTGCCTGAAAGTGGCGATTTGTGTTGGGGCGGCGCTTGTCCTGGTGTCTGCAGGGTGGTCGGTGGCTAAACCGTTTGTGAGGAAGTCTGAGTGGCGGACGGAGGATGTGGCCGGGGCGTTGGTGAATGTTCACGCGGATGTTATGGAACCGGAGCGTCCGGATGGATCCGGAAAGGCCGGGAAAGCGGCTCTGGGTGAGAATATGGCGGTACAGTATGACACTCCGGGGTGGCAGCTGAATGACAGGGGCTGGTGGTATGCGGCTGATGCGGCTACCTGCTATGTGAATGGCTGGTTGGAGCTGGAGGGGAATCAATATCATTTTGACAGCAATGGGTACATGGATACGGGCTGGACAGCAATTGGCGGAAAGGGTTGCTATTTTGATCAGAATGGCGTCTATGATCCGAATGCGGACAGTTCCATGATGATCGCTCTGACTTATGACGACGGACCAAGCCAGTATACTTCGCAGCTTCTGGATATCCTGCAGTCCAATGGGGTGAAGGCTACATTTATGATGCTGGGCAGCAAGGTGGAGCAGTATGGAGCGGAGACGATTCCGAGGATGGTGCAGCTGGGCTGCACGCTGGGGAATCATTCGTATGATCACAGCAACCTGAGAGAAGCAGGCCCGGAGGCGGCGCAGCAGCAGTTCAGTCAGACGGACGGGCTGATCGCGCAGTATAATAATGGGGTGGGAGCTGCGGTCATTCGTTTTCCTTATGGTGAGTATACGAAGGAGGAGGCGGCGAATACCGGAAGGCCGTGCTTTTTCTGGGATGTGGACACGATGGATTGGGACAGCCAGGATGCCAATGCCATTGCCAATGAGGTAATGAGCCATGTTACCGGAGGCAATATCATACTGATGCATGATATTTATCAGGAAACAGTAGATGCCAGCAGTATCTTTATTCCGCAGCTTCTTGCTCAGGGGTATCGGCTGGTGACGGTGGAAGAGCTTGCCGCAGCTCGGGGATATGAGCTGGAACCGGGAGTTACCTATTTTGGATTTACGGATGAGGATATCGCTGATAACAGTGTGACCGATAAGAACCGCGATGATGTATGAGAGATGTTGTGCCATATTGGCCTGACAGTTGAATAAGAAGATAAAGACAGTGATGCCGTACAGCAGATCATTCTGTGCTGTCCGGCATCACTGCTACGTACAATTATTTCATGCTTTCCCGCTTACGGAGTCTGGAGTCCAGCTGCCGTTTGCGGATTCTCAGGCTTTTGGGTGTAACCTCCAGCAGCTCGTCCTTGTCAATGAATTCCAGAGCTTCCTCGAGAGAAAGTATTTTGGGAGGAGTCAGGGTCAGGGCTTCATCAGCTGAGGAGGAGCGGGTGTTGGTCAGATGTTTGGTTTTGCAGACGTTCAGTTCAATGTCTTCGGCTTTACCGTTCTGGCCGATGACCATCCCTCCGTATACCCTTTCGCCGGGGCCTATGAACAGAGTGCCGCGCTGCTGGGCGGCAAATAAACCGTAGGTCACGGATTCTCCGGATTCAAAGGCGATCAGTGAGCCTTGTTTTCTGTATTGGATGTCCCCCTTATAAGGGGCGTATTCATCAAAGATGGTATTTATGATGCCGGTTCCTTTGGTCATAGTAAGAAAATTACCGCGGAATCCGATCAGCCCTCTGGCCGGAATGGAAAATTCCAGACGGGAAGAACCGTCGCTGCCCAAGCTCATGCCCTGAAGCTCACCCTTGCGTTCGCTGAGCCGCTGAATGACAGTGCCGGAAAATTCCTCCGGAACATCCACATACGCCAGCTCAATAGGCTCGAGAAGCTTGCCGCGTTCATCTGTATGGTATATAACCTCTGCCTTGCTGACGGCAAATTCATAACCCTCACGCCGCATGTTTTCAATCAGCACGGAAAGGTGTAATTCCCCACGGCCTGAAACCTTGAAGCAGTCTGCGGAATCTGTCTCTTCTACCCGCAGGCTCACGTCGGTATTCAGTTCCCGGAACAGACGGTCGCGGATGTGGCGGGAGGTGACGAATTTTCCCTCCTGGCCTGCCAAAGGTGAATCGTTTACCATGAAATTCATTGAGATCGTTGGCTCTGAAATCTTCTGGAAGGGGATCGGCTCCGGATTTTCCAGGTCGCAGAGTGTATCGCCGATATGGATGTCCGGAATGCCGGAAATGGCAACAATAGAGCCTACGGTCGCTTCACGGACCTCTATTTTATTCAAACCGTCGAATTCATACAGCTTACTGATCTTTACTTTTTTCTTCTTGTCCGGATCATGGTGGTTCATCAGCATGACTTCCTGGTTAACGGCAATTTTCCCGTTATCCACTTTGCCCACACCAATACGGCCCACATACTCATTGTAGTCAATGGTGCTGATTAACAGCTGTGTGCCGGCATCCGGGTCGCCCTCAGGGGCAGGAATATATTTTAAAATGGCGTCAAAGAGAGGAGTCATATCAGAGGAAGTATCGTTCAGATCCAGCATTGCATGGCCTCTTTTTGCTGAAGCATAGAGGAATGGGCAATCCAGCTGCTCATCAGAAGCGTCCAGATCCATCAAAAGCTCCAGTACCTCATCTACGACCTCATTAGGACGGGCTTCGGGCCTGTCAATCTTGTTGATGCACACAATCACCTTAAGGTCCAGCTCCAGGGCCTTTTTAAGAACAAACTTCGTCTGCGGCATGGCGCCCTCAAACGCGTCGACCAGTAGGATGACGCCGTTCACCATCTTCAGAACACGTTCCACCTCGCCGCCAAAATCAGCATGACCTGGGGTATCTATGATGTTAATTTTAGTGCCTTTATAGAAAACAGCGGTATTTTTGGAAAGAATCGTGATACCGCGTTCACGCTCAATATCATTGGAATCCATCACACGCTCCTGGACTTCCTGATTCTCGCGGAATACACCGCTCTGCTTTAACAGTCCGTCTACGAGTGTCGTCTTGCCGTGGTCAACGTGGGCAATTATGGCAACATTTCTTACATCTTCTCTTTTGGTTTTCATGACCTTTGTCCTTTCAAATACACAAACTTCTCAAGAAGTATAGCACACTTTTTTCTGGTTGTGTAGGGGAAATGCCCGAAAAACTGCAAACTTACGGTTTTGTGGCGAGGTGGAGGTGGATACCCGGACGAAAAGCAGCGGGGGACCTCCGGCGGCTGCGGCCTGCCAGGCAGACTGGGCTTCGGGTTGAAGTGATTCTAAGACTTCCGGAGGCCACCCTCCAGGGGTACCGGGGAAAGTCCGGTGGAAGGCTTGATGCCTTCCATCCTCCGTTCCCCTCGCCCGCCGTGCATGAGGCACAGCGGACGCCCCCTGGAGAGCGGCCTCCGGAAGTCAAGAATCACTAACAACCCTGCAGAGGTCTGCCCAACAGGCCGCAGCCGCCGGAGGTCCCCCGTTGCTTTTCTGGCTGTTCCAGACGGTACAATGGCTCTCGCCAGGGGTGGAACCCCGATAATCTCAGGCGGTAGATTTCGATATTTAATAAAGAAATACTGGCGCCAGTCTGCCGCGATAAGCCAGTAATTACTGTTTGAAACCATCCTGATGACACTTTCGGAGAACTTGGGTGAAGAGTTTTAGATCACCAGAGAGGCTGGGTATCCAAAACGCCCTCCCTTCCCCGACCAATTGGAAGCAAAACCAAAATTTTTAGTTCTATTTTCTGGTATGGGTTCATACATATGATATAGACAAAATACCAACCAGAGGAAAGGGGAACTATCATTCATGGCAGATAAGATTATTGAAAACAACCAGGTGTCCATTATGGGACAAATCGTTTCACAGTTTACGTTCAGTCATCAGGTATTCGGGGAGGGATTCTACCTGATTGATGTGATGGTTAAGCGCCTGAGCGATTCTGAAGACCGGATTCCGGTCATGGTTTCAGAGCGGTTGATCGACGTGACGCAGGATTATGAAGGGGAGTATATTCAGGTTTACGGCCAATTTCGCTCCTATAACAGACACGAAGAAAAGAAGAACAGGCTGGTGCTCTCAGTGTTTGCACGGGAGGTCAGCTTTGTGGAGGAAGAGGATGACTCTATCAAATCAAATCAGATTTTCCTGGACGGGTACATATGTAAGCCGCCGGTCTATCGGAAAACCCCTCTTGGACGGGAGATCGCGGATCTGTTAATTGCCGTCAACCGGCCCTATGGAAAATCAGATTATATCCCATGCATTTGCTGGGGTAGGAATGCCAGGTACGCTTCTGCGTTTGCTGTGGGCGGACATGTATTGGTCTGGGGACGCATCCAGAGCCGTGAGTATGTGAAAAAGCTCAGCGAGACAGAGGCAGAAAAACGAATTGCATACGAGGTGTCGGTCAGCAAACTGGAATATGTAGACTAGAGTTCTTGACAAGGCATTGCTTTAATGTTATATTCTTCTTAAATAATTAGCAGCAGTAGGTAGAGGTCGCGTGTTTCAAGATTAGGCGGTCGGATGTGTCAGGCACAGACGAAGGCCGCTGAAAGGGGAAGACGCCGAAAGGGTCAGAGGCCTGGATTCTGATTCTTGGGCATGGGCTGAAGAAGTTCATGACTGTCATCGAAAGATGGAGAGCTATCTGATTGAGTATGCATGGAGTATGCGTATGATATAGAGGCGCCATTTTTTGGTAGCCTCTTTTCTACATTCATAAGGAGGAGATAAGATGCCTATTTTTAAAGGATCAGCAGTTGCAATTGTAACCCCGATGAAGGATAATAAAGAGGTGAATTTTGATAAACTGGGAGAGTTGATTGAGATGCAGATCGCGGAGGGAACTGACGCGATCGTTATCTGCGGAACCACTGGAGAATCCTCGACGCTGAGTCATGAGGAACATCTGGACGCAATTAGGTTTTGTGTGGAAAAAGTGGCGAAACGAGTGCCGGTGATTGCCGGAACAGGCTCCAACAGTACAGAAACGGCCATTTATCTGTCCAGTGAGGCAGAGAAGATCGGGGCGGATGCACTGCTTTTGGTATCCCCTTATTATAATAAGGCGACGCAGAAGGGTCTGATTAAGCATTTTACAGAGGTTGCTGAGGCGGTTAGCCTGCCAATCATCCTCTATAACGTGCCGAGCAGGACTGGCTGCAATATACTGCCGGAGACAGTCGCATACCTTGCGAAAAATGTGAAAAACATCGTAGGGATCAAAGAAGCCAGCGGCAATATCTCGCAGATCGCTAAAGTAAAACAATTGGCCGGTGATGATATCGAGCTTTATTCCGGAAATGATGACGAGGTGGTACCCATTATGTCGCTGGGAGGGTTAGGAGTTATATCTGTGCTTGCCAATGTGGCGCCCAGATTTACCCATGAGATGGCCTGGAAATACCTGGAGGGCGATGTGAAAGGGAGCTGTGAGATGCAGTTGAAGGCGCTGCCGCTCATCAACGCTCTGTTTTGCGAGGTGAACCCGATTCCGGTGAAGGCAGCCCTGAATCTGATGGGCAGAGAGGCAGGCCCACTTCGAGCCCCTCTGTATGAGATGGAGCCGGAGAATCAGGAGAAACTGAGGAAAGCCATGCTGGATATGGGAATTGAATGCCAATAAGGAGATAAAAATGGTTAGAGTGATAATGCACGGCTGCAACGGTCATATGGGGCAGGTCATCACAGGGCTGATTGCAGAAGATGATACGGTTGAAATTGTAGCAGGTATTGACGTTGCGGATAACCGGGAGAACGGCTATCCTGTATTTACCAGGTTGGAGGACTGCAGTGTAGAGGCAGACGCGATGATTGATTTCTCTTCCTTCAAGGCGGCAGATCAGGTGATCGGTTATTGCCGGGAGAAAAAGCTTCCTCTGGTGCTGTGTACGACCGGGCTGACACAGGAGCAGCTTGACAAAGTGCAGGAGGCCAGCAGGGAAGTGGCGGTTCTCCGGTCTGCTAATATGTCGTTGGGAATCAATATGCTGCTGAAACTGATCCAGGACGCAGCGAAGACTCTGGCGCCCGCGGGATTTGATATGGAGATTGTAGAACGCCATCACAAGCTGAAATGTGATGCGCCGAGCGGAACGGCCCTTGCCCTTGCCAACAGCCTGAATGAGGCCATGGAAGGAAGCTATCATTACACGTACGACAGAAGCCAGCGGCATGAGCAGAGAGATCCGAAAGAGATCGGAGTATCTGCAGTGAGAGGCGGCACGATCGTAGGCGAACATGAAATCATATTTGCAGGGGCGGATGAGGTTATTGAATTTAAGCATACAGCATACTCAAAAGCAGTTTTTGGAAAAGGAGCGATAGAGGCAGCTAAATTCTTGGCCGGTAAGCCTGCCGGGATGTATGACATGAGTGATGTAATCGGATAAAAAAGCCGCCTGTCAACTCTGGCCATTTCGTATGGGGAGAGGGCAGGCGGCTCTTTTAGTGCAGATATGGTACGCGAAATAGCAAATCAAGTGTTCAAGCACCGCAATGTCCGGAGGATGAAAACGTTTTCAATATTATTGACAACTTCAATTTTAAATGATAAGGTTAAAAAGTAAGAGAGGGTATATTTTAGTTATATTTTAAAATAAATTGGAGATGGAGAAAGTATGGTACGGGATTCTGGGGAAGAAAATAAAGTATTTAAGATCAATGATATTGCCAGGATGGCAGGCGTGTCGATTACAACGGTTTCCAGGGTGTTAAATGACAGCGACAAAGTCAGTAAAAAAACACGCAAAAAGGTGCTTCAGGTGATCCAGTCCGTTGACTATGTGCCCAACGAGATGGCCAGGGGGTTGGTCATGAAAAGCAATAAGATCATCGGCATGCTGATTCCTGATATTTTCAATGGGTATTATGCGGAGCTGACCACTTACATAGAACCGCTCTTGAGTGAGAAAGGCTATTCCCTGCAGCTTTGTATCACTAATTCTGAGCCTGACAAGATCGCTTATTATATTGACGACATGATCCGACGCAGGGTTGCCGGCATAATCATACTGAGCATGGGAATCGATTCGGATGAGATGATACGAAAGATGAGGAACAGCATGGCGGTAGTCTCTATAGAAGGCGATATAGAGGGTGTTGACCGGATTTGCGTGGAGAACAAACAGGGGATTTATGCTGCCGTAGAAAATCTTATAAAAAACGGGCATAAAAAAATTGCGTTTGTAGGGTATCAGTTTGAGCGGGGCAGCCTGGGTAAAAGGGTTGAGGGATACCGGAAAGCTATGACAGACTATGGGGTGGAAATCTGCGAGCAGTATGTCATCGATGAGGGGAATCACAAGAATCCGGGATATTCCGCAGCGCTGAAGCTGCTTCAGCTGGATGACCCGCCCACAGCCGTACAGTGCATGAACGAATACTGCGCACATGGTGTCTACATGGCGCTGATGGAGAAAGGAATCAGGATTCCTGATGATATATCCGTCTCCGCATTTGACGGCCAGGAAAATACGAAGCTTCTGGTTCCCCGCCTGACAACTGTTGCGCTTCCCATGAGGGATATGGCAAAGGAAGCGGTGGAGCTTGTAATACACAATATTGAATTCGGCAATCCGGAAGTCTTACGGTCCGTGACTTTGCCGACAGTGTTGAAAACAGGCAACTCGGTAAAGAACCTGACTGGGATATCACAGTTGGTATACCCACAGGGCACCCCGTAATGCATGCCCTGTGGGTATAAGTAATGAAATAGCAGGGGTGTTGAATGGTAGCATGAAATGAAAACGATTTCAATAAAAATATTGACAAGATGGAGATAGTATAGTATTATAGCGTTAAAGAAAAAGAAGATACCAAAAACATATAAAAAATAGCATATATCCGGCTGTTGAATGGGAAAATTATACAATGATTACGCCCGCATAAGCAGACTTGATGTATGCAAATTTTTTGGAAACTGATGAAAACGCTTTCATTTTAAGGTTCTAAATTGTTTGTTCGCAGGCGATGGGAAAGAGAAACGTGTGAGCGGGGGCATTTACCGGAAAGCGGAACAGCAATTTAAGAATAGAAAACTATTTAAATACTGGGAGGTATGAAAATGTTAAGAAAAAGGATTGTAGCATTACTGGCGGCAGGTGCAATGCTGACTGGCACATTGGCAGGGTGTGGCAATAGTGATTCCGGCAGCAAGGCGGCGAGCACATCCGGGAGTTCCGCAAAGACAGAAGCACAGTCAGCTTCATCGGAGTCTAAGAGCAGTTCCTCATCCGCAGCATCCGGCACATCGGGCAGTGAGGCTAAAGGAGGAAATGATCTGATTTCAGACTACGCGTCTTATGAGACGGTGGAAGCGGCAGATTTCATCTCCAGGGACAGCTTTAAGCTGAGCGGAGATGTGAGCAAGGAATATACGATTGCCTATGTGGCAGGCAATATGGGATCCGCTTATTTTTACGCAGGGCCTACGGAGACTCAGAAATACATAGAATCTTTGGGGTGCAAATGCCTGATTTCAGACGCGGATGCAGATCTGGCGACACAGGTAAACCAGATTGAAAACTTTATCACTCAGGGCGTGGACGCGATCATCATCAACGTAGTAGATCCGCCGTCAGGTGTGAGCGAAGCCCTTCAGAAGGCGGCAGATGCAGGAATCCCGGTGGCAGCAGTAGACAGTATGTTGGATGAGAATTTTGAAAACTATCTGGCATTTATCGGAAGTGATAATTATGCCCTTGGATTCTCCTGCGGCGTTGCTGCGGCCAATCATCTGGTTGAGCTTTACGGTGAGGTAAAAGGTACCTGCGGCGTATTCGACGGAGTGGAAGGCAATGCCGTGGCACAGCTAATCTATGACGGTTTCTGGGACGGCGTGGCCAGCATCCAGGAAGATCACAAGCTGGAAGAGGTTTCCCACCTGTATGGCGGCGCATGGACAGAAGAAGCCGGGCTGCAGATGGCGGAAGACATGCTGGTGGCCAATGAACATATTGATATTATGTTTGCAATCAGCGATCCGTTCCTGATGGGAGCTTTAACAGCCTGTGAACGCGCCGGAAGAAGCGAGATGTTCATGTGCGGGCGCGACGGGGACAAAGCGGCTCTCAAAGCGGTGAAGGACGGTACTGCGGTTAAATTTATCGCAGGGCAGGACCCCGTGGGTATGGGCATTATCGCAACAGATCTGGTGCTTTCCTATCTGGAGAACGGAACCCTTCCGGAAGCACGTATCCTGCGCCTTGCTCCGATTGAAGCCGGCGTGGATAATATTGATGAAGTATACGATCCGGACGCGGCATTCTAAGCGCTGGAAGAGAATGGGTACGGAAGGAACAGCTTCCGCTGTTCCACAAAGTATGGGCTGTCATATCAGGGTGTGTTATGACGGCTCATGCTTTATCACGGAGGAAGATCAGTGTTCCGGCGGATCGCTTGGGTTAGCCGGAGCGCACTTGGAGAACTATCATAAACAGGAGGACACGGAAATGAACACAATGTTAAGCCTCAAGGGCATTGAAAAATATTTCCAGGCAGTCCACGCGTTGAAAAGCATTGATTTGGATGTTTATCAGGGAGAAACTCTGGCGCTGGTCGGAGAAAATGGGGCCGGCAAAAGTACGCTGGTCAAGATACTGACCGGGGCGCATAAAAAAGACGCCGGAACGATTCGGTTTAACGGTCAGGCTGTTGAAATTACTTCCCCGATTCATGCGAAGAAGCTGGGAATCTGCCAGGCTTATCAGCGGGCGGAATATGTGCCGGAGCTGAGCGTGGCAGAAAATATATTTATGGGAGAGCCGGAGTACACATCGAGAGGATTTGTATCCTGGGGAAAGATGTACCGGGAGGCTCAGGAATCTTTAGAAGAATACGGACTGAGCATTGACGCTCACATGAAGATGAAAAATCTCAGCGTGGCAGAGTGCCAGCTGATTACGATTGTCAAAATGCTGCGGCAGAAGCCGAAGCTGGTGATTCTGGATGAGCCTACTGCGGTGTTGTCAGACAACGAGGTGGATATCCTGTTCCGGATGATCCGCAAGATACAAAAGGAAGGTATCACGATTATTTACATTTCCCACAGGCTGGATGAGATTTTCCAGATCTCCGACAGAATTGCAGTCATGCGCGACGGGATGATGATTACCGTTCTGGAGAATCAGAACCTGACCCACGAGGATCTGGTGAGCCATATGCTGGGCAGAAAGCTGGAGACCATGTTTCCGCCGAAATCCGGGGGGCCGTTTACAGAAGAAGAGCTGCGGGTGGAGAATTTTACGAATGAATATCTTCACGATATATCCTTCACAGTGCACAGAGGAGAGATTCTGGGGATCGTAGGTCTGGTGGGATCGAAGCGGACAGAGCTGGCCAGGGCGATCTATGGGATCGACCGTTTGAAGTCCGGCCAGATATTGATTGAGGGCAAAAAAGCAGATATTCATTCGCCCTATGACGCCATCAGGCACGGGATTTTCCTGGCACCGGAGGACCGGAAGGGGGAAGGGATCGTTCCGGAGCGGTCTATTAAGGAGAACATTACTTACAGTGACATGGACCGTTTTTTTCATCTGGGCATGGTCCGGAGGAAAATGGAACAGGACTACGCAGAGGAGCTGAAGCGGCAGATCCGCATTAAAGCCCCATCTACAGACACGCTGTGCAGACAGCTGAGCGGCGGTAACCAACAGAAGGTCGTGGTCGCCAAGGCGCTGACCTCAAAACCCAGGATATTGATCTTCGACGAGCCGACCCAGGGGATTGACGTGGGGGCCAAAGCAGAGATCTACGAGCTGATCCATGAGCTGGCAAAGAGCGGGACGGCGGTAATCGTCATTTCCTCTGAAATGGAAGAGGCGATCGGTATTTCCAACAGACTTCTGGTCATGCGCGAGGGCAGGATTTCGGGCATGCTGGAGCCGGAAGAGATGACCAGTGAAAATACAATACGTTTGATGTATAGGAGTGAATAAATCATGGCAGGAAGAAAAGAAAATAGAGAAACAGTAAGTGCATTCAAGCAGTCTTTAATGGCCCAGGTCATCCCGCTTCTGGTACTGGTGCTGATTATCATCATTTCCAGCATCGCATCGCCTGTATTTCTGACCTCTGCCAACTTTGAAAATCTTCTTCTTCAGATGGCGGTGACGATGATTATCAGCTGCGGTATGTTCACGATTCTCCTGACCGGGGGCATTGACCTTTCTGTGGGTTCCATCGTGGCCGTGTCGGGCGTGATGGTGGCGACGTGGATTGAAACCATGAACTGGGTGCTGGCCAGTGTGCTGGCGATGCTGGTAGGCCTGGTGCTGGGTCTTTTGAACGGGCTTCTGGTGTCTAAGCTGCGTGTGGCACCATTTATCACAACCTTAGGTACTATGTATTTTGCGAGGGGACTGGCGTACTGGTTCACAAGCGCGAAGACGATCCTCTGGACAAATTTTGATAACGTATCCGGCTTCAAAACCATGGGCGGCGGACGTATATTCGGGTTTCTGCCGATCCCCGCGCTGATCTGGATCATCGTCTACATAGTTACAATTCTTCTGGTGAAATATTCCAAATTCGGACGTGTCTGCTACGCCATAGGCGGCAATGAAGAGGCGGCCAGGCTGAGCGGAATAAAAACGGGATTTTACAAAATACTGCCTTATGCGTATACAGGCCTTCTGGCAGGGCTCGGCGGGGTTGTGCTGACTGCCCGGCTGGGAGTGGGGGCGCCGGCCAGCGGAGACGGACAGGAAATGGATTGCATCACAGCGGTCGTTGTGGGAGGCACTTCCTTATCAGGCGGTTCCGGAAATGTTCTGGGAGTCCTGATCGGAGCCTTTATCCTGGCGATCATCAATAATATTCTGAACCTCTGCAATGTGCCTGCTTATCCGCAGCAGATGCTGAAAGGAATTATCATCGTGGCGGCAGTGATCCTTTCCTCATTCCGGGAAAAGAAAGCCGCGTAAAAAGTCTGATTGGAGGAAGTTGTATGACTGGTATGCGTGCAGCAGTTTTATATGGGAAAAAAGACATTCGGATAGAAGAAGTGGAAAAGCCGTCCGCAGGGCCCGGAGAGGTCGTCGTGCAGATAAAGGCGGTGGGGATCTGTGGGTCGGATGTCCATTATTATGAAGAATTCCGGATGGGAAAGACCTATGAGATGGTTGAGCCTCAGATTTTGGGGCATGAGCCCAGCGGGATAGTGGTGGAGACGGGAGAAGGTGTGACAGGAATAAAGCCCGGGGACCGGGTGGCTGTGGAGCCTGGCGAGACCTGCGGCTGCTGCCGCCATTGTAAATCAGGCCACTATAACCTGTGCGGAGACGTGCGGTTCCTGTCCACACCCGGCAACAAGGGGGCTTTCGCGGAATATCTGGTGATCGGAGCCGATATGGTGTTTCCGATACCGGACCGGATGTCCTATGAGGTCGCAAGCCTGTCGGAGCCGCTTTCCGTGGGAATCCACGCCTGTGAGCTGGCGGAGGTGAAGCCGGGAGATCGGTTGATGATTCTCGGGGGAGGGCCCATCGGTATCATGGCAGCGGCGGCGGCGTTGGCTTTTGGGGTGACAGATATCACGCTGGGAGATATTCAGGAAAACAGGCTGCAGTTTGCGAGAGAACACTGTCATGTGAAACACACGGTGAATACCGGAGAGCTGAAGACAGAAGAAATCGTGGAACGGTTTACGGGCGGAGAAGGGTTTGACTGTGTCATCGAGACCTCCGGCGCGCCTGTGGCTGATTATATGTCTGTGGATCTGGTGCGGAAGGGCGGCAGGATTTCTCTGGTAGGCATTCCGAAGGATGAGGCGGTGCAGTTCCATATCTTTGATATTATTGATAAGGAAGTCACCTTAAAGGGGGTATTCCGGTACGCCAACAGCTATCCGCTGGCCATCCAGATTTTGGATTCCCGGGTAATAGACTTTGACGCCGTGATCACGAAACGCTTTGAACTGGAAGAAACGGCGGAAGCCATGGATTTTGCGCTAAACCATAAGATGGAATCTGTGAAAACTGTGATTGTGAACGCGAAGTGAGCAGAAGTGACGGAAGGGAGCAGGAAAGATGAAAGCAATACTGTTAAAGGATAAGGAAGAGATAAGCATTCAGGAGGTTCCGAAGCCTGTCCCGGCAGAGGATGAGGTACTGGTCCGGGTGGAAGCAGCGGGACTGTGCGGGTCTGATTTCCACATTTACCACGGCACCTATCCGGCGAAATATCCACTGATTCAGGGACACGAATTTTCAGGGGTGATCGAAGCCGTAGGAGAAAGGGTATCCGGCTGGCAGCCGGGACAGCGGGTGACGGCTGATCCGAATATTTACTGCCATCACTGCTATTATTGCCTGAAGGATCAGGAAAATATGTGTGAAAACGCAGAGGCTTCCGGCGTCACGAGGAATGGCGCCTTCGCGGAATATGTGGCGGTGCCGGCTTCCCAGCTCTATGAGCTGCCGGATAATATCAGCTTTGAAGAAGGAGCGATGATTGAACCTCTTGCCTGTGTGCTGTACGGAGTGAAACGGCTGAAACCGGAATACGGGAGCAGGGCTATCATATTCGGCGCGGGCCCCATGGGCCTGTTGCTGCTGAAAGCGCTGAAGACAGGCGGAATTAGCCGGCTGGCGGTAGTGGACATTGACGGGGAATGCCTGGAGAGGGCGAAAGCTCTGGGCGCAACAGATGTATATGGTTCGGCAGCGGAGGCAAAGGAGGAGTTTCCGAGAGGGTTTGACGTGGTAGTGGACGCTACGGGCAATCCGAAGGTCATCGGGGCCATGTTCACGGTGGCGGCGAAAAGAGCCAGGATTCTGCAGTTTGGCTGTGCGGACAGCAGCGCTGAAGTCACAATCAGCCCCTATCAGATCTATGACAATGACTGGGAGTATATCGGCACGAGAACTGCGGTTTATACGTATACGCAGGCCATTGATATGATTTCCAGCGGGAAAATTTCTGTGAAGGATATCATCAGCGAATGTGTCCCCATGGAACGGCTGGCAGATTACCTTGAGAACGGCAAGCCGTCCGGTTCTTTGAAAATTGTGCTATGTCCGCAAAAATGACAGGATGAAGGATTGAAGTCTATGAAGACAGAAAAAAAATATATTTTATCCCTCGATCTGGGGACGCAGGGTACCAAGGCAGCCCTGCTGGATCTGGACGGAAACGTGATTACATGTGGATTTTCCGAAAATTTATTTTCAGAAAGTGACGGCGGCGAAATCACGCTGAGTGCAGAAAAACTGCTGGCAGGCGTCCTGGCGTCCACGAAAGCGGTCCTGGAAGGCCGGCCGGACGCGGCTGCCGGAATCGCAGCGGTCGGAGTTGTGGGGATGATGGCCGGCATCGTGGGGATAGGGGATGGCTGGGAAGCCCTGACTCCTTATGATTCAGGTCTGGATAAGAGGTGTGAAACAGCGATCCGCCGGATGCAGCAGATGGGCGAGAACAAGGTCATAGAGCTGTGCGGCAGCCCAATCATCGTAGCCCAGGGAGCGAAGATGTACTGGTGGAAGATGAACCATCCGGAAGTGTTTGCCAGAGTGAAAAAATTCGTGCCGGCTTCCACATATGTCTGTGGCTGTATGGCGGGCCTGAAGGCGGAAGATGCCTATATCGACTATACTCATATCCACCTGACCTGTTTCGCCGATGTAGAGCACAACGTCTGGTCCGGGGAACTGCTGAAACTGTTCGATTTCCCGGAAGAGAAGCTTCCTAAAATTGTAGCGCCCTATGACGTGATTGGCTGTGTTACCAGGGAATGGGCGGATAGTTCCGGACTGCGGGAAGGAACCCCCATTGTGGCCGGCTGCGGCGACACTGCGGCGTCCAGCCTGGGCGCAGGACTTGTCCGCAAAAATATGGTGCTGGATGTAGCGGGTACCGCTTCGGTGCTCACAGCATGTGTCAGTGAATACAGGCCGGATACAGAGAAAAAGATTCTGATCTGTCCCCGGTCTATTATACCGGGACTCTGGACGCCCTTCGGATTTGTTCTGGGCGGGGAGACCATGAGCTGGTATTTCGATCAGATCAATTATGACGGAAGCTATTCTTTCGGTGAGCTGGCGAGGGCGGCGGCAGGTGTGGAAAATGAAGGGCTGTTTTTCCTTCCGTATTTCGCAGGCCGGATCTGCCCCAGCGAGGCCGGCTTTTCAGGGCACTGGCTTGGTTTGAAATTTTACCATGGCAGAGAGCACATGTTTAAATCCATTATGGAATCAATTGCTTATGAATATAAATTTTATCTTCAGAGAATCCATGAGTTGTTTCCGGAGCTGGAGATCCGGGAGGTTCTGACAGGCGCGGGCGGAGCGCGTTCCCAAGAATTTACCCAGGTTAAGGCTGATGTGCTGGGGATGCCGTTTGTCCCTCTGAAGCAGAAGGATACTTCACATAAGGCAGCGGCGATCATCGCCGGATACGGAGTGGGGATTTACAGCGACATGAGCGAAATGGCGCTGAAGATGAGTAAGAAATATTATGGTGACAGAGTTTTTCCGGAAGGGCAGAAAACGGAGAGATACTCCGCTCAATACGGTAAATACCTGGATATCGTCGGCTATATGAGCGAATTACACAGAAAATTTGTGCTATAAACGGATGGAGGTATAGAGATGTTAACATCGAAGGAAAGAGTCATGCGCGCGATGAACCATCAGGAGGTTGACCGGGTTCCCCTGGACCTGGGAGGCATGGCCTGCTCCCTGCTGGACGGCGTATATTTTAAATTGAAGAACTATCTGGGGTTCCGGGAGAACATCGAGCCCTTCCGGGAAGGAAGCAACAGCTGTTATTATGATGAGAGAATTCTGGATTATTTTGATATTGATATCCGCCGGCTGTTTGTAAAGACTTCAAATAAATTCCCGATCCACTTTCCTGACGGTACCTTCCAGAATGAGTGGGGAATTCTTCAGAGGCAGGGACAGTTTGGGGTGGAATTTGTGAAAAATCCGCTGGAGGGAGCGGAGATTGAAGATCTGGACAGCTACCCCTGGCCAAGGGCGGAGGAATTGATTGATCTGAGCGGGATGAAGGAACGGGCCAGGGAGCTGCATGAACAGAATAAGTATGCGGTTTCCCTGCGGGCGCCGATGAATGGAATCTTTGAGATTTCCTGCTGGCTCCGGGGCATGCAGAATTTTCTCGTGGATATGCTGTCAGATGAAGAATTCGCCCATGCTCTGGCGGAAAAAGTGCTGGAGGTACAACTGGACTGGTATGGCTATGTGCTGGACGAGGTGGGACCTTACTTGGACATCGTGGAAACAGGAGACGATTACGGAACCCAACATTCACTGATGCTTTCGCCGGACTGCCTGGAAGAGTTTATACTCTCCCGGAGAAAGCGGCTGAATGATATGATCAAAGAGAAGGCGCCGGGGGCGAAGATATTTCTCCACAGCTGCGGGGCGGTCAAACGCTGCATACCCAACCTGATCGCCTGCGGCGTGGATATCCTGAATCCGGTGCAGACGGCGGCCGCGGATATGAATCCTTATGACCTGAAAAGGGAATTCGGCGACGCCATCTGTTTTCACGGAGGGGTGGACACCCAGCAGGCTCTGAGAGGGACTGTGGACGACGTGGAAGAGGAAGTGAAGAAAATGCTGGATGCGATGAACCATCGGGGAGGTTATATCCTCACCAGCTGCAACCATATCCAGAATGACATACCGGTAGAAAATATAATTGCGATGTTTGAAGCCGCTAAAAAATACGGCGGTGCGTGAAAGCGCGCGGGAGGAGCAGGAGAAGAATTATGATCTATACAGTGACACTGAATCCTGCCATTGACAACGTCATACAGACGGAGGCCTTTCAGAAAGGCCATATCAACCGGGCCTGCCGGGAGTATATTTTTCCCGGCGGAAAAGGGGTTAATGTATCCCTGGTTCTGGAGCGGCTTGGCATGGAGACTGTCGCGCTGGGCTTTCTGGCCGGAGCGACGGGGAAGGCGTATCAGGCGTTGCTGCAGGAGAACGGGCTGAACCACGGTTTTCTGTTCCTGGACAGAGGGTTTACCAGAATCAACACGAAGGTGAGCGCAGAAGAGGAAACAGAGATAAATGGAGGAGGCCCTGGGATCCGGGAAAGGGACCTGGACCAGCTCTGCGGGCAGCTGGCGTCTGCCGGTCCGGAGGATTTTGTGGTTCTGTCAGGCAGCGTGCCCAGCAGGATATCCGGTGCTTATGCCTATATTCTGGAACGGATCTCCGGTTGTGGCGCCGGTATTGTGGTGGATACAACGGGAGAAGAACTGCTGCAGACTCTAAAGTACCGTCCGTTTCTGATTAAACCGAACATCCATGAGTTGAGTGAGCTGTGTGGAGCTGCCATCAGGACGAAGGATGAACTGGCGGCCTGTGTACGGTCTCTGCAGAAAGCCGGGGTGAGAAATGTCCTGGTATCCATGGGAAGGGACGGGGCATGTCTGTTCACGGAGCCGGGAGAAGTCCTGTATGCAGCAGGAATATCCGGGAAAGCAGGCAACACGGTGGGAGCGGGCGACTCCATGGTGGCCGGCTTCCTGGCCGGCTATCTGACTGGCGGCTCTTACAGAGAGGCGTTGCGCACCGGCGCTGCAGCCGGTACAGCGACTGCGTTTTCTTTCGGGATTGCGGGTGAAGAAGAAATCACAGGTTGTATGGAACAGGTGGTCATCGAGGAATTAAAAATATGAAAAGTATAGCGATAGATTTTGGCGGAAGCAGTATTAAAATGGTGCTGTTTCAGGATGGAAAAATATCGAAGAGAAGGACCATTCCCGCTTACTCCCACAAAGGGCTGGCCCCGAGGCTTGCCGATACGGAAGCGGCGGTCAGGGGAATGCTGGAAGGGGAAGAGCTCAGGGAATATGCCGGTGTGGGAATTGCCATGCCCGGGATTGTCGACCCGGTCCGGAAAAAGGTCCTGGGGATCTATGATAAATATGAGGACAGCAAATCGCTGGATCTGGAACAGTGGTGCCGGGAAGCTTTCGGACTTCCGATGGTCATGGAGATGGACTCAAAACTGGCCCTCATGGGAGAACTGAATTCCGGCTGCGGCCAGGGCTATAAAGACGCGGTTATGCTGATCCTGGGTACAGGCGTGGGAACGGCGGTCGCCTTTGATGGTAAAATTCTGAACAGCCGGAATTATGTGGCCGGAGCATTATCCTCTCATATTATTATTAATATGGACGGCGATCAATGCACCTGCCCCAATTCTGGCTGTCTGGAAGCGACGGCGTCCGGTTGGGCGCTGGAAAGGCTGGTGCGCAGCCAGCCGGAATATATTGCCAGCGGTCTTGCGGGCGAAGATGAAATTAATTTCCGGATACTGGAAAAATGGTATCTGAAGCAGGACAAAACGGCAGTCAGCGTATTAAAAAAATGCGTAAAAGCCTGGAGAACGGGCATCCTGAATCTGATCCATGCCTATGACCCGGAGCTGGTAGTCCTGAGCGGCGCCATCATGAATTTCAGAGGCCTGTATCAGATGCTGACAGAAGGGCTTGACAGATTCATCTGGGACTGCTGCGGCCATGTGGAGATTAAAAGGGCAGAACATCCGGAAGACTCTGTGTTGTATGGCTTGTATCATCTCGTAAAAAATTTTATGACTGTATATAATTAAAGAAATCAGGAATACTACCAGTATAATACAGAAAAAAGGAGATCATAGTATGAAGTGTGTAAAGAAAATTATGCTGGGTGTGCTGATGGTAGTAGCAATCGGCGTTGTGATTACTGCCTGTGGCAAAGATAAGAATACGACCGATAATTCCAACAAGCCAAATACAGAAAGTACCACCAACGATGAGGACGGAGACAGGAAAGACGACAACAAGAACGATACCAAGGATCTTCCGGACGAAAGCGGCGATACGGTAGATGGAACCGACGGAAATACCACAGATGGCAGCGTAACGGACGGAGTGGGCGAAGGCCTGGAAGATATGGGAGAGAATGTTGAGAACCTCGGGGATACCACTACCCAGGCTCCTGCAGGTACAGACGGCGCAGCGGAGACGACTCCGGCACCATAACTAACGGCGATAACAGAGAAATAAAAGAAAGGCCCCGGCAGGGCCTTTTCTTTTATTATCAGATTTTTTCGTGATTATGAAACTTTCTCAGAACCTTCTGGATTCTTTCTACCGGGTCTAACAGGCTGCTGATGGATGTGTCGTGGTTGAGCGTATCAATGATCAAAGCGATGTACTTGCTCATGTCACAGCTGATATAGTAGGGCTTCTCAAGAAGCTCAGGAGTCTGATATACCAGATTGGTGGTCACCAGCTTTGTGAAATAGCCCTTTTCATATGCCTTGTCAAACTTCTCAAGACCATTGGTAAACAGGCCAAATGTACAGCACATATAAATATTGCGGGCATCCTGTTCTTTCAGAAGCTTAGCTACCTCGATCATGCTGTCTCCGGAAGAGATCATATCGTCAATGATGATCATATCCTTGCCGGCCACATTGGTTCCGAGGAATTCATGGGCTACAATAGGATTGCGCCCGTCAATGATGGTAGAATAATCCCGGCGTTTGTAGAACATGCCCATGTCGACGCCCAGGTTATTGGCAATATAAATTGCCCGGCCCATGCCGCCCTCATCCGGGCTGATGACCATCAGATGGTCAGAATCGATCTTCATGTCCGGAGCGTTCCGGAGGATATTCTTGATAAACTGGTAAGCCGGCTGTATAGTCTCAAAACCATTCAGCGGTATGGCATTCTGGACACGCGGATCGTGGGCGTCAAAGGTGATGATGTTCTCAACACCCATGCTGACCAGTTCCTGCAGGGCCAGGGCGCAGTCCAGGGATTCTCTGCCGGAGCGCTTGTGCTGGCGGCTTTCATAGAGGAAGGGCATGATTACATTGACCCGGCGGGCTTTGCCGCCCACGGCTGCGATGATGCGCTTCAGATCCTGGAAATGGTCATCCGGGGACATATGGTTTTTATGCCCGCAGAGGGAGTAGGTGAGTGAATAATTGCAGACGTCGACCAGAATATAAATATCGTCGCCGCGGACAGATTCATTGATGCGCCCCTTTGCCTCTCCGGACCCAAAACGTGGTACGCTGGACGGGATGATGTAGGAATCTCTCTCATAGCCGTCAAAAGCCAGGGTAGATTTGTGTTCATGTTCCCGTTCCTGACGCCATTGGACCAGGTAGTTGTCTACCTTCCGCCCCAGCGGCATACAGCTTTCAAGGGGTATGATTCCGAGCCTGCCTACAGGGAGCGTCTCGAAATAGTTTTCATTTGTCTGCGACATGGTTGTTTCCTCCTGATAATTGTTTTTGTATGCGAATGTCGTTTCCGAACAGCCGGATCATTTTGTAGTGACTTAATATGCGGGAAAAGGTCCGCTCTGAATAAGTCTCGGCAAATTGCGCCAGCGAAAGATTCGTAGAGATAATCGTCGATTTTTTCTGCAGAATCCTTTCATTGATACATAGAAAAAGCTGAGAAGAGACGAAGGTATTGGTCAGCTCCGTGCCCAGATCGTCAATAATCAGCAAATCACAGTCGAAAAGGTGATGGTGAGCCTCCCGGGTTTCGGCGCTGGTGAAAAACTTGTTCTGCTCCAGCAGCTCGAAGAGATCGAAGGCAGTGAGATAAAGGACGCTGTATCCCAGCTCTATCAGTTCTCTGGCAATGCAATGGGACAAAAAGGTCTTTCCCACGCCTGTATCGCCATAAAAGCAGATATTTTCAAAGGAATTCACAAATCCCTTCACGAATTCCCCGGCATGCTTCAGGGCAAGGGCGGCCGTCTGACGGGAGGTCAGCCCGCTGTCGCCGTTGACAATATCCTCAGAATAGTAATCCAATGAGAAATTTTGAAAATTCTCTTCCTCCAGGACTTCCCGGAGATTGGACTGGGAATACAGAAGTTCCACTTCTGCGCGGCGGAAGCAGATACACTTCTGTCCGTGAATAAACCCGGTGTCCTGACAGAGGGCACAGTCATAGTGAAGCTCCAGGTAATCCTCCGGAAGTCCATTGGACAGCAAAAGTACCCTCCGCTCCTCGGAAAGTTCTTTCAGAGCGGCGGGCAGGTCAAAATCCTTTTCATAATTCTTGTTGAGCAGTATACGTGCTTTCTTCAGGCTGAGAGAAGCGACCTCGCCGTCTATTTCAGAGAGGCGGGGAATCCTTCGCCGGGCGTTCGCGATGCGCCGGTCCTGTTCCCGCCTGTTGCGGAGCTGCCTTTCATTATAGAGACGCAGAACCGCGTCGTATTGGGAATTCGTCAGTGGCATGGTATCTCCTTCGTGCTGCTGATTACTGATCCATCAGTTGTTTTTCAAATAACTCTTTTTCCAGCTGCTTGTAATCGTAATCCCTCTGGTGAAAATTATTAAACCGGTTCGATGCGACAGGCTTGGCCGGCCGGGATGCGGCGGAGGCCTTCTGGTGCTGGCTGGCTTTGTGCTTATCATCCAGGGTGCGGATATCTTCCGGTGTTTGGACGCCCTGCCTCTTCCAACTGGAAAGAATGCCTTCTGCGTATTGGAAGCTGGGCTGTCCGGTCTGGGTGACCGTGCGTGAACAGGCCTCGATAATGATATCCATGGAGAAGCCGTATTCCTTCAGCCAGCGCTCCATGCATTCTGTCTCTGCAGGAACCGGATTGCGGTTCCGGATGCCAAATGCCTTTAAGATTGCGTAATAATTCTTGTTCCAGGTGTTCGTGCGGGATTTTGCCATCTTAACGGTCCGGATGCCGTCCTGGTGCCATTCCAGGCCCACTTTTTCTATGTAGTGGAGGCTGGTGCTGCCTTTGGAAACGCAGTATTCTATTAAATATTCCAGCAAATCCATGGGGAAATGCAAAACGTCATAAAAATACAGTATTCTGCTGATATCTGTAGGGCTTAAAGTGCGGCCCATGTACTGCTCGGCCAGGAAAAGCAGCTGTCGTATTTCGTCGTTCTCTTTCTGCAGTTCCCGGACTCTTATGCTGGACAGGCGCGCTGTCTGGGTAGCCTTTCCGGCGGGCACAGACTCCGCATGGGAGAGACCATCCGCCGTCTTTGCGGGTATCTCTGAAGCTTTCGCGGAATGCGTTCCGGAAGGTACAGGGCCTCCGGATGACGGCTGGGCTGTTCCGGAAGCTGCATTGGCCGTGAGTTCCGATGTTTTCACAGGAGCAGCGGAGAGAAAACGGATTCCGCTCAGATTCCTGCCATCGAAGGAAAGGGCCAGCAATCCCGCCTTTTCCCAATAGCGCAGAGCTCTCAAAATGTCTTTTTCTGTGCAGGAAAAAACATCTGCCAGAGAGGATAGTGTCGGATGCACATCCGGCTTATGCGTAATCCTCAGCAGATAAAGATATATTTTTACAAATTCCCCATTGGCCTGGGGCATGTAGGTATCCACAAATTCGTCCGGTATGACGGAGACACATGACAGGAGATTGTCCTGAATGGATATAAAACTCATAAAAACACCCTCTTCTCAATCTGCGCCGGGTATTCCCGCAGTGCGGCATAGCCGCAGTCTGTATGAATGCGTGTCTTGCCCTTCTGCCGGTGGAAATCCTGCTGCATACCAAGTATAGCACAGTATTTTGGGAAAGAGAATAGCCATTTTTTTCAGGGGAATTTCGGGGGGAGAATGTGAAAAATGTGGAAAGTGTGGAGAAAAAATACCCCGATCGGTTCCTGTCGAGAAATAATGTCGTAAAAGCCCGTATTTTACAGATTTTTAACAAAATCTGCAAGAGAACTTATGTAAATTGGTTTTACACAAAAAATCCACATGTTTATTCGTTTTAAATTGTGAATAAGCATGTGGATAGTGTGGATAACTATTTTCCGAGAAGTGTTTCTCCAATCTTTACAACGTCTCCCGCGCCCATAGTTATCAACAAATCGCCTGGGGAACAATTTTTTAATAAGAAATTTTCAATTTCGTCAAAGGTCGGAAAATAATGGCATTCTGTACCGGACTCCTGTATCTTTAACTGCAGATCAGCGGAAGAAATTCCGATAGTATTTTTTTCACGCGCCGCGTAAATATCTGCCAGCACAACTTTGTCGGCCAGTGTCAGTGCCTCTGCGAATTCCGGAAGCAGCGCCTTAGTGCGGGTGTAGGTGTGAGGCTGGAACACGCACCAGATAGTTTTGTGCGGATAATTCCGGGCGGCATTCAGAGTGGCCCTGATCTCTGTCGGGTGATGGGCATAATCGTCTATAATTGTCACTTCACCGACCTTTCCTTTATATTGGAAGCGCCGGTCTGTTCCGTAGAATGTGGAAAACCCCTTCTGTATCAGTTCGGGAGTGATGCCGAGCCGGGTTGCCAGGGCGATAGAAGCCAGCGCATTGGATACGTTGTGAATACCCGGAATGTGCAGGGAGAACTTGCCTATCGGTTCCCCATGACAGAGTGCGGTGAAGGAGGGATGACCGAATTCATCATACTCAATCCCGCAGGCTGTATAGTCTGCTTCTGCCTTCAGTGAATAGGTGATAACCTGGCAGGACAGTCCGTTGGTGATAGTTTCGTAGCAAGGGGTGTCGGCGTTAATGATGAGAGTGCCGTCTTCAGGAAGAAGTCTGGCAAATTCCCGGAAAGAGTGCCGGATATCGTCAATATCCTTGAAAAAATCCAGATGATCGGCATCAATATTTAGAATTAGGCTGATTTTCGGGAAGAAGCTCAGAAAGCTGTTGGTATATTCACAGGCTTCTGTGATAAATGTCTCAGACTGCCCTACCCTGATATTGCCTCCTATCGAGGGGAGGATACCTCCCACTGATATAGTGGGGTCACAGCCTGCTTCCATCAGGATGTGTGAAGCCATGGAAGTGGTGGTTGTTTTACCATGGGTGCCGGATACGGCAATCGGTATCTGATAATTCTTCATGATCTGTCCGAGCAGCTGGGCGCGGGTCAGCATGGGGAGGCCCTTAACGGATGCGCATGTGAATTCAGGGTTATCCGGGTGAATGGCTGCGGTATAAACGACCACATCAATATCATCAGTAATATTTGCGGCAGACTGCCCATAGATAATGTGAGCGCCTGAATCGGCCAGACGGCGGGTCAGATCGCTTTCTCTGGAGTCTGAGCCGCTGATGGTGAAGCCTTCCTCCAGAAGGATCTCAGCCAGGCCGCTCATGCTGATGCCGCCGATTCCGATGAAATGAATGTGTATGGGTTTTTCAAAATTAATGGTATACATGTTTCCATCCTTATTATAGTATAAATTTTGTGAGATCATTCTCAAAGGTGATTATACCCTTTTCCGTCATAAATGTAAATCTGAAAAATAATTGTAATCCGGGGTGTTTTAAGCAGAAAGCGCTTTATCTGAGATCGAATCACAAAAAGTCGGAAATTGTAAAAAATAGATGAAAGGAAGGAAAAAAATAACGAAAAACTGTACAATATATTGTAGAAATTTCTCATTTTCTGCGGCGAACAAAAAAAATTATAGGGCAAAAGTCATAAAATCGGAGAAATATTTTAATAAAAAATATTAAAAATGTTCACAATTTTTGGAAACTATGCTATAATCAATTATCATATACAACAAGAGGTGATCGCATGATAAAAAAAGAGATGATTGCTATGTTGCTGGCAGGCGGACAAGGCAGCAGGCTCGGAGTTTTGACTTCGAAGGTGGCGAAACCAGCCGTGGCATTTGGCGGGAAATACCGAATTATAGATTTTCCGTTAAGTAACTGTATTAATTCGGGAGTTGATACAGTTGGTGTTTTGACGCAATATCAGCCTTTGCGACTAAATACACATATAGGAATCGGCATTCCGTGGGATCTGGACCGGAATGTGGGCGGAGTTACGATTCTGCCGCCTTATGAAAAAAGTACAAGCAGTGAGTGGTATACCGGAACAGCTAACGCGATCTTTCAGAATATGGCATACATGGAAACCTATAATCCAGATTATGTACTAATCTTGTCCGGTGACCATATATATAAGATGGATTATGAGGTAATGCTGGATTACCACAAGGCCAACAAGGCTGATGTAACCATTGCGTGCATGCCGGTTCCCATTGAAGAGGCCAGCCGCTTTGGGGTCATGATCACCGATGGGAATGGAAGAATCACCGAGTTTGAGGAGAAGCCGGAGCATCCCAGAAGCAATCTGGCCTCCATGGGTATTTATATTTTCAGCTGGAAAGCGCTGAAGGAATCGCTGACTGCCCTGAAGGACCAGCCCGGCTGCGATTTCGGCAAGCATATCCTGCCATACTGCCGGGATAATAGCATGCGGCTCTTCGCTTATGAGTTTAACGGTTATTGGAAGGATGTAGGGACTCTGGGTTCCTATTGGGAAGCCAATATGGAGCTGATTGATATCATACCGGAATTTAACCTCTATGAAGAGTTCTGGAAGATCTATACAAAGGGCGATGTAATTCGTCCCCAGTATATTTCATCGGAAGCAGTGATTGACCGCTGCATAGTTGGTGACGGCGCAGAAATATACGGTGAGGTACATAACTCCGTAATCGGGGCAGATGTACGAATTGAAAAAGGCGCAGTCATCCGGGATTCTATTATCATGCGGCACAGTGACGTAGGAGAGGGAACTCAGGTTAATAAAAGTATTATCGCCGAGAATGTTACAATCGGGAAAAATGTTCAGCTTGGTGTCGGCGAGGAAGTGCCTAATGTGGAAAAACCGAATATCTATAGCTGGGGCCTTGTCACAATCGGGGAAAATACTGTAATTCCTGACGGCGTGAAGGTCGGCAAGAACACAGCAATTTCCGGAGAGACCAGTTCAGAGGACTATCCGGATGGGGAGCTGCCCAGCGGCGGCGCACTTCTTGAGAAGGACGGTGAATAGATATGAGAGCACTGGGAATTATATTGGCTGGCGGCAACAGCAGCAAGATGAGAGAGTTATCCAACAAGAGGGCCATTGCGGCCATGCCTGTGGCGGGAAGCTACCGCAGCATAGATTTTGCCCTGAGCAGTATGACCAACTCTCATGTACAGAAGGTGGCGGTATTGACACAGTACAACGCCAGATCTCTGAATGAACACCTGATGTCTTCCAAGTGGTGGGATTTCGGAAGGAAGCAAGGAGGCCTGTATGTGTTCACCCCTACGGTTACGGCTGACAATAGCTGGTGGTACCGGGGGACGGCAGACGCCATCTATCAGAACCTGAAATGGCTGAAGAACAGCCATGAACCTTATGTGATTATCGCTTCAGGAGATGGAGTGTATAAGATGGACTATAATAAGGTCCTGGAATATCATATCGCCAAGCGGGCTGACGTGACGATCGTCTGTACTGAATGCAGGGATGACGATCCCAGCAGATTTGGCGTCCTGAAGATGAACGAAGACTACAGGATCGAGGAATTCGAGGAGAAACCCATGGTTTCAAGCTCTAACCTGATCTCCACCGGCATCTATGTGATCCGAAGGCGCCAGCTAATTGAGCTTGTGGAGCGGTGCGCCCAGGAAGACCGTCATGATCTTGTGAAAGACATCTTTATCCGCTATAAGAATTTAAAACGGATTTATGGATATAAGATAGATACTTACTGGAGCAACATCGCAACAGTAGAATCCTATTATAAGACAAATATGGATTTTCTGAAGCCTGAAGTGAGAGATTACTTCTTCAGCCAGTATCCGGGTGTCTATTCTAAGATTGATGACCTGCCCCCGGCAAAATACAATCCCGGAAGCAGCGTAAAGAACAGCCTGATAGCCAGCGGCTGTATCATCAATGGACAGATAGAGAACTCCGTCATCTTTAAAGATGTCTATGTGGGCAACAATTGCGTGATCAAGAATTCTATCGTTCTTAATAATGTTTATCTGGGGGATAATACGCATATTGAGAACTGTATTGTTGAAAGCCGTGATACGATTCGGGCAAATTCTTATCATTGCGGGGAAGATGGTATTAAGATTGTAGTAGAAAAAAACGAAAGATACGCAATCTAGTTTATGAGGCGAAAGGGGATAAGGTTTTTATGCAGATTACAGATGTCAGAGTACGCAAGGTAGCAAAAGAGGGAAAGATGAAGGCGGTGGTATCCATCACGATTGATGATGAATTTGTAGTTCATGATATCAAGGTGATAGAGGGCGAAAAAGGCATGTTCATAGCTATGCCCAGCCGAAAGGCCACAGATGGGGAGTACCGGGATATTGCTCATCCGATCAATTCCGCTACCCGTGATAAAATTCAGAAGATCATTCTCGACAAATATGAGCAGGCAATGGCAGAGGATGTCGAAGAAGCCATTTAGAAAAACTGTATAATTTTTGAAGAAGGTATGGACACCGTATTTTGCGGCCGAGGAGGTTTTGACGGCAGAATGCGGTGTCTTTTTCAGATTGGTTCCAATTGGGCGGTGAGAAGGAGGGGGGTGGATACCCAGCCTTTCTGGTCATCTAAAACGCTTCAGCCAGGCTCGCCGAAAGGGTTTCCCGCTGCTTTTCGTCCGTATATCCATCCCCTTGCCCCCCCATTTTTTGGGGGATTGCCGGGGAGTTTGGTAGTGGGCTATAATGAGATTTGTATAATATGGTTCGAGGAGGTCCGTTATGGTTTTACCAGAGCAATTTAAGAACAGGATGAGGAATATGCTGGGGGATGAGTATCAGGATTTTATAGATAGCTATGAGATGCCGCGTCAATATGGGCTGAGGGTGAATACGCTGAAGGTTTCACCGGAGGAGTTTGGGGAGATGGCTCCGTTTCCGGTGGAACGGATTCCCTGGATAAAGAACGGATTCTTTTATAAAGAAGGGATTTTTCCGGCGAGGCATCCGTATTACGCGGCAGGGGTCTATTATCTCCAGGAGCCTAGTGCAATGACCCCGGCCAGCCGCCTTTCGGTGGAGCCGGGGGACAGGGTTTTGGACCTGTGTGCGGCTCCGGGAGGGAAGGCGACCGAGCTGGCGGCCAGGCTTAAGGGGAAAGGGGTGCTAGTGGCCAATGATATCAGCAACTCACGGGCCAGGGCATTGCTGCACAATCTGGAGCTGTTCGGGGCGGCCAACATTTTTGTAACGAATGAAATCCCGGCGAGGCTGGCAGAGAGCTTTCCGGGGTATTTTGATAAAATACTGGTGGATGCGCCGTGCTCCGGGGAGGGGATGTTTCGGAAGGACCCGGATGTGATTGGTTCATGGAGCAGTGAACGCGTGGACTTCTTTGCGAAGCAGCAGCGGTCGATTGTCAAAAGCGCGGTTGAAATGTTGAGGCCGGGCGGGGTTATGCTGTATTCTACCTGTACATTTTCGGCGGAGGAGAATGAAGGGACCGTAGGATGGCTTTTGGAGCAAAACCCGGAGCTGGAACTGCTGAAGCTGGAGCCTTACGAAGGCTTTTCAGAGGGAAAACCGGAATGGGGCGGCGGGAATGAGACGCTTTCCTGCTGTGTCCGGATCTGGCCGCACAGAATGAACGGAGAGGGACATTTCATGGCGCTTCTGAGAAAACGGACGGCGGGCAGTGAAGATGAACGGAAGAGGCTGGAACAGCAGGAGGAAAAGCAGCAGAACAGGGTGAAACGGAAGAAGAAGGAGCAGCCGAAGGCAGAGGGAAAATTGGAAGCAGAGGAAAAGAAGCATCTGGAAGCATTTTTGCGGGAAGGAGGGGCACAGCTTCCCTGCGGCCGGGTGGAAAGCAGAGGGGGAAAAGCGTACCTGGTCCCGGAAATGCCGGATTCTGTCAAGGGGATCAGATTTTTGAGAAACGGTCTGTATCTGGGAGAGTTTAAGAAAGGAAGATTTGAACCGTCGGAGGCTTATGCCATGTATCTGTCTCCGGAATGTTACTCTAAAGTGCTGAGCTTTGGAGCAGAAAGTGAACAGGTGGAAATGTATCTGCGGGGAGAGACTGTTTTTGACATAAAAGTGGGTGAGAAATGTAAAAATGGGTGGAATTTAGTCTGTGTCGATAAATTTTCTTTGGGCTGGGGGAAATTGTCAAATGGGGTGTTAAAGAACAAGTACTTGTGTAGCTGGAGAAAAAATTAAGCTATATCTTGTATAAAATGATTCAAAAGTGATACAAAAAAGCGACAAAATATTACGTTTATGTTACAAATAATTAAAAAATGCTTTCATTTTTTAAGACTCTGTGGTATAATCAAAAAAGCACGGGGAGCAGAGGATCTGTCAGAGACTCTGGTGCAAGTCTTTTCTGGAAGTGAAGAGCCAGGGAGGGCGAGGGGTAACATGAGGTGTAAGAGATGAAAAATAGGAAAAGATTCTACGGGATTCTGGCCGCATTCTTAGTCGTGGCGAATGTATTGCCCTGCTATGGTGCAACCACTCAGGAACAGATTGGAGAGACACAGCAGGAGAAGCAGCAGACGGAAGCTGAATTGCAGACCACAGAAGCGAGAATTGAGGCGCTGGAATCTAAAAAAGGTGAGTCGGAAGCGTATTTGTCAGAACTGAACCAACAGTTGTCCGATTTGACATTGAGCCTTCAGCAGCTCCAGCAGGATTACAATGATAAGCAGTCTGAGCTGGAAGAGGTACAGGCTGAGCTGGAAGAAGCAAAGGCCCAGGAAGAAAAACAGTACGAGGATATGAAGCTCCGTATCCAGTACATGTACGAGCATTCAACCAGTACAGGTGCTCTGGAAGCACTGTTTTCGGCAGAAAGTTTTACGGATTTTCTGAACCGGGCAGACACGATGTCCTCGATCAATAAGTACGACCGGGAAATGCTCACTACCTACCAAGAGACTAAGGAAGAGGTAGCGGCGAAGGAGCAGCAGGTAAAGGACGAGCAGGAAGCGATCCGCAAACTTCAGGAAGAAAGTGCGGACAAGCAGGAGCAGGTGCAGGCCCTTTACGAAGCTACATATAATGAAATAAGAGATTATACAGAAGACCTGGAAGGAGCCCAGGGCGAACAGGCCAGTCTGGTGGCGCAGATACAGAAGCAGGAGGATGCTCTGAATCAGCTTCTGATCCAGGCTAAGGAAGAAGAAGTGGCAGCCCAGCAGAAGGCACAGGCAGAGGAAGCAGCAAGGCAGGCGGCTCAGCAGGCAGCGGTATCCAATAACAGCTCTTCGGGAGGCAGTTCATCAGGAAGCAGCTCTTCATCCGGTTCATCAGGGAACGAAGCGTCTCCGGCACCCTCAGAGCCGGAACAAGAGGATGGCAGCAATTCCGGCGGCGGGACCTATCTCGGAAGATTTAAACTGACCGCATATTGCTCCTGTTCCATATGCTGCGGCAAGTGGGCTGAATATGCAGGAACAACGGCCAGCGGGGCGAAAGCAGAGCAGGGTGTGACAGTTGCCATGGGAGGAGTGCCGTTCGGCACGAAGCTATCCATTAACGGCCATGTGTATACAGTTCAGGACCGTGGAACCGCTTATGGACATGTAGATGTTTATTTCTCCAATCATTCAGATGCCTTGGCATTTGGACTGCAGTATGCAGACGTCTACCAGGTTGGCTGATACAGGAAGGTGCCTTGGGGAGGCCTGAGGCACCTTTTCAATATCTTTACAAAGTTAGAAAGAATTTGTATTTAAGTGTTGACATTTTTACGAAATTCTAATATAATAACTTTTGCTGATATTGAGAGCAATCGAAGCGTGGCTCAGTTTGGTAGAGCGCTGCGTTCGGGACGCAGAGGTCGTGGGTTCGAATCCCGTCGCTTCGACGGAAGAGTATTTTCTGATTTGGAAGATACTCTTTTTTTGCGGTTTTACAGGGATTTCACAGGTTTTCCCTTGACTTTTTACAGCGCAGAAGCTATAATGTTCAAGCGTGCATGAAAATGCAGTTGTTTTTATGCGCGTTTTTATAACGATTTACAGCAGCCGTAACCCAAAATTATCAGGAGGTGAAAGGAATGCCAACATTTAACCAGTTAGTTAGAAAAGGCCGTGAGACTTCCGTTAAAAAGTCCACAGCACCGGCTCTTCAGAAAAGCTTCAATTCTCTGAAGAAAAAATCAACAGATATGTCCTCACCGCAGAAGCGAGGCGTATGTACCGCAGTTAAGACAGCAACTCCTAAGAAGCCTAACTCAGCTCTTAGAAAGATTGCCAGGGTTCGTCTTTCCAATGGTATCGAAGTTACCAGCTATATTCCAGGAGAAGGCCACAACCTTCAGGAGCACAGCGTGGTGCTGATCCGTGGAGGAAGAGTTAAGGACCTGCCCGGTACCAGATACCACATCATCCGTGGAACCCTGGATACCGCAGGAGTAGCGAACAGAAAACAGGCTCGTTCCAAATACGGCGCCAAGAGACCGAAAAAATAATCCGCGGCTGTGAAATTTGCCGCATGGAGACTGATTAGAGTTGTATCACAGATTATGGTTAATGTTAAGACGGTTATTCCGAACCTGAACGGCTGCAGGTTGATAGAGAATTTACCGGCGCAGACACATTCGTGTACCATATCAGTGTGAGTACCTGAGATCTAATCGCATTATGATTAAGGAGGGAAGTAACGTGCCACGTAAAGGACATACTCAGAAGAGAGATGTTTTAGCAGATCCGATCTATAACAATAAAGTGGTTACCAAGCTTATCAATAACATCATGTTAGACGGTAAGAAGGGTGTAGCCCAGAAGATTGTATACGGAGCATTTGCTAAAGTTGAAGAAAAAGCCGGAAAGCCGGCTCTGGAAATATTTGAAGAAGCAATGAACAATATTATGCCGGTTCTGGAAGTAAAAGCAAGACGTATCGGCGGTGCCACCTATCAGGTGCCCATCGAGGTCAGACCGGAGAGACGCCAGGCGCTGGCGCTTCGCTGGATTACCCTGTACTCCCGCAAGAGAGGCGAGAAGACAATGGAAGACAGACTGGCTAATGAGCTTATGGATGCCATGAACAACACAGGCGCATCTGTAAAGAAGAAAGAAGACATGCATAAGATGGCAGAGGCTAATAAGGCATTTGCTCATTATCGATTCTAAAGGAGGAAAACCCGTTGGCTGGAAGAGAATATCCATTAGAGAGAACCAGAAACATTGGTATTATGGCACATATCGATGCGGGTAAGACAACTCTTACCGAACGTATCCTGTACTATACCGGTGTTAACTACAAAATTGGAGATACTCACGAAGGAACTGCCACCATGGACTGGATGGAACAGGAGCAGGAGCGTGGTATTACCATTACTTCAGCCGCTACAACCTGTCACTGGACACTGCAGGAAAACTGCATGAATAAACCGGGAGCTCTGGAGCACCGTATCAATATCATTGATACTCCTGGACACGTTGACTTTACCGTAGAGGTGGAGCGTTCTCTGCGTGTGCTGGACGGCGCTGTCGGCGTGTTCTGTGCGAAGGGTGGAGTTGAACCTCAGTCTGAGAACGTATGGCGTCAGGCGGATACCTACAACGTACCGCGTATGGCATTCATCAACAAGATGGATATCCTGGGAGCAAACTTCTATGGAGCCGTTGACCAGATCAGAACCAGATTAGGCAAGAATGCGATCATTCTTCAGCTGCCCATCGGCAAGGAAGATGAATTCCAGGGAATCATCGACCTGTTTGAGATGAAAGCTTATATCTATAATGATGACAAAGGCGAGGATATTTCCATTGTTGATATTCCTGAAGACATGCAGGATGATGCGGAGCTGTATCATACAGAGCTGATTGAAAAGGTCTGCGAGCTGGATGACGATCTGATGATGCGTTATCTGGAAGACGACATTCCGTCAGTGGATGAGATGAAAGCTGTTCTCCGTAAAGCGACCTGCGAATGCGCAGCCGTTCCTGTGTGCTGCGGAACTGCCTACAGGAATAAAGGCGTTCAGAAGCTTCTGGACGCAATCGTTGAATATATGCCGTCCCCTGTTGATATTCCGCCCATTGACGGTAAAGATATGGAAGGCAATGAAGTGCTGAGGCACTCATCTGATGATGAGCCGTTCTCCGCGCTGGTATTTAAGATCATGACTGACCCGTTTGTTGGTAAGCTGGCATACTTCCGGGTATATTCCGGAAGCATGAACGCAGGCTCCTATGTGCTGAATGCCACCAAGGGCAAGAAAGAACGTGTGGGACGTATTCTTCAGATGCACGCCAACAAGAGGATGGAGCTTGACAAAGTGTATTCCGGTGATATCGCTGCAGCGATCGGTTTCAAATTCTCCACGACAGGTGATACGATCTGTGATGACCAGCATCCTGTGATCCTGGAGTCCATGGAGTTCCCGGAGCCGGTTATTGAGCTGGCGATCGAGCCAAAGACGAAAGCTGGACAGGGCAAGCTGGGTGAAGCGCTTGCCAAGCTGGCAGAAGAAGATCCTACCTTCCGTGCGCACACGAATAAAGAAACCGGGCAGACCATTATCGCAGGTATGGGTGAACTGCATCTGGAGATTATCGTAGATCGTCTGCTCCGTGAGTTCCACGTGGAGGCTAATGTAGGCGCACCGCAGGTAGCCTATAAAGAGACCATCACCAAATCTGTGGACGTGGACAGCAAGTACGCGAAACAGTCCGGCGGACGTGGACAGTACGGCCATTGTAAGGTTAAATTTGAACCCATGGATGCGAATGCGGAAGAGACCTATAAGTTTGAATCCACGGTTGTCGGCGGTGCGATTCCGAAGGAGTATATCCCGGCGGTCGGCGAAGGTATCGAGGATGCAATGAAGGCCGGTATCCTGGGTGGATTCCCGGTAGTAGGCGTTCATGCCAATGTATATGACGGCTCCTACCATGAAGTCGACTCTTCAGAAATGGCATTCCACATTGCCGGATCTCTGGCATTTAAAGACGCGATGTCCAAAGCCTCCCCGGTACTGCTGGAGCCCATCATGAAGGTGGAGGTGTCCACACCGGAGGATTACATGGGTGATGTAATCGGCGATATCAACTCCCGCCGCGGACGTATCGAGGGCATGGATGATATCGGCGGAGGAAAGATGATCCGTGGATTCGTTCCGCTGGCAGAGATGTTCGGCTATGCGACCGACCTCCGTTCCAGAACTCAGGGACGTGGAAACTACTCGATGTTCTTTGAAAGATACGAGCAGGTTCCGAAATCTGTACAGGAAAAAGTTCTTTCTGAGAAGGGCAAATAATCCAGATTTCACTTGCAATAAGGGCAAAAATGCAATATAATCTACCTTAGCAGGTTTCACGAAAACGAAAATAAAAATCATGAAAAGCCCACGGGGCTGAAGATTTATAAGGAGGACATTTAAAAATGGCAAAAGCTAAGTTTGAAAGATCAAAACCGCATTGTAACATTGGTACCATCGGTCACGTAGACCATGGCAAAACCACTTTGACCGCAGCTATCACCAAGACCCTGAACGTAAGACTGGGCCTGGGCCAGGCAGTTGCATTTGATAACATTGATAAGGCTCCGGAAGAGAGAGAGCGTGGAATCACGATCTCTACCGCTCATGTTGAGTATGAGACCGAGAACAGACATTACGCACACGTTGACTGCCCAGGACATGCCGATTACGTTAAGAACATGATCACCGGCGCTGCACAGATGGATGGTGCTATCCTGGTTGTAGCCGCTACCGATGGTGTTATGGCTCAGACGAAAGAGCACATCCTGCTGTCCCGTCAGGTAGGTGTTCCCTATATCGTTGTATTCATGAACAAATGTGACATGGTTGATGACGAAGAGCTGCTCGAGCTGGTAGACATGGAGATCCGTGAGCTGCTGAACGAGTATGATTTCCCGGGAGATGACACCCCGATCATTCAGGGTTCCGCTCTGAAGGCTCTGGAAGATCCCAACAGCGAGTGGGGCGATAAGATTCTTGAGCTGATGAAGGCTGTTGACGAGTGGGTTCCGGATCCGCAGCGTGACACTGACAAGCCGTTCCTGATGCCTGTAGAGGATGTATTCACCATCACCGGACGTGGTACTGTTGCCACCGGTAGAGTAGAGCGTGGTATTCTGCATCTGAACGAAGAAGTTGAGATCGTTGGTATCAAGGAAGAGACTCGTAAGACTGTTGTAACCGGTATCGAGATGTTCCGTAAGCTGCTGGATGAGGCACAGGCTGGTGATAACATCGGCGCGCTGCTTCGTGGCGTTCAGAGAACCGAAATTGAAAGAGGACAGGTTCTTGCAAAACCGGGTACTGTAACCTGCCATAAGAAGTTTACGGCTCAGGTATACGTACTGACCAAAGATGAGGGTGGACGTCATACACCTTTCTTCAACAACTACAGACCGCAGTTCTATTTCCGTACAACCGACGTAACAGGTGTTATTAACCTGCCGGAAGGTACTGAGATGTGCATGCCTGGCGATAACGTAGAGATGACCATCGAACTGATTCATCCGATCGCTATGGAGCAAGGTCTTACTTTCGCTATCCGTGAAGGTGGACGTACTGTTGGATCAGGCCGTGTTGCTACGATCATCGAGTAATACCAATAAATACTGAGAATCAAGGCTTCCAGGTTTTTCCTGGAAGCCTTTTTCTGTCAGTATAATATTGATCCTGTAAATAATTGCTAAAGCTGTAATAGGATAAAGAAGTACAAGCCGGAAAAACGAGGGTGGTGTGGTATATAGCGCCTGGGAGCATAAGCTGCAGATATAATTGGCAGGATTGCTGCATGTTAGAAAAACGGGCTGAAATGGTAAATATGGTTGGTGGATTTTGTCTTTATCAGGATTTATAATGATAATATCGGCGCAGATAAGGAGGATTACCATGAATTTAGGGAACAGTCTATTTCAGGCGAGGAAGAAAAGCGGATTGTCGCAGGAAGATGTGGCAGAAAAACTGGGCGTCAGCAGGCAAACTATTTCTAAGTGGGAAACGGATATCAGGATGAAGTCAATATTACCAATTTCGGGGTGAGATTAGGTCTGATGTTAGATGAGTTAAAAGAAGCTTATGGGTACGGGGAACAAGACGCAGTTTTAGTGTTAAAGGACATTCTGTTCAAGGTATGGAATGGCCGGAAAAGTGGAAAGTGAGGAGAATATGATGTTAGATCTATTGATGAAAAGAAGAAGCTGCCGTAAGTTTCAGCAAAAGACAGTGGAGACAGATAAGATAGAGAAAATTCTCCTATCGGCACAGCTTTCACCCTCTGGGAAAAACGCATGTCCGTGGGAATTTATTACCATTGAGGATAAAGAGACGCTGCAAAAGCTCGGTGATTGCCGGAAGCCTAATCAGCCATTTTTGCCCCAGGCGCCCCTGGCTATCGCAGTATTATGCAATACAGAGAAGTCCGATACCTGGATTGAAGATGGTTCCATTGCCTCTGCCATCATGCAGTTGGAGGCAGAGAGCTTAGGATTGGGGTCCTGTTGGGTACAAATTCGCCTGAGAGAATCCAACCAGGGTAAGAGCAGCGAAGAATATGTGCGTGAACTTCTTGGAGTACCAAAGCATATGGCCATTTTGAACATAATTGCTGTGGGTTATCCGGAAGAGAGGCTGCCGGCACATACTTTGAATGAGATAAAAACGGAAAGAGTTCATAAAGAAATATATTAAAAGCATTATGGTATCTCTGGGATTTGCCTGTATTTTTAGTATGCAATATAAAAATGAATACAGGTTGCACACAGGGAAATGAATTTTAACTGCTCTTTTTTGAAAGCATAGAACAAGGCGTGGACAATCATCTTACAGGAGGTATGCGAATGGCATCTGATCGGGAGTATTTGCAGTTTATTCTGGGACAATTATCGGGTTTGGAAGATATAACATACAGGGCAATGATGGGTGAGTACATTATCTATTATCATGGTAAAATAGCAGGCGGGATATATGATAACAGATTGCTTGTTAAGCCGGTTAAATCTGCGATTTCCTATATGAAGAAAGTTTCTTATGAATTTCCCTATGAAGGGGCAAAAGCTATGCTGCTTGTTGATGAAATAGATAATGCGGAATACTTGGCTGGGTTATTTGAAGCGATGGTGAGTGAGCTGCCAGAGCAGAGGCCGAGAAAAGTTTTTCCCTAAGGTATCTGTCTTTTATGCGGAAATACTGTCGGTTGTGTAAAAGCTCTTGTACCAGAGAAGGGCATGCTTTATACTTGGAAGATACACGGGGACGGTTCAGATGGTGAAATCTATGAAGAGAATTGCAGTATGTGATGATGAAAAGTGTATGCGGGATCAGATGCGGGAATACTTGAAGGATCTGGAGCCGGTTTTTCAGGCGGATTATTACGAGAGCGGCAATGCACTTCTGGATGCAGGTATCTTTTATGATGTAATTTTTCTGGATATTGATATGCGGGGGCTTACTGGCATTGATACGGCGAGAATATGGAGAAGCAAAGACAAGAAGGCGAAGATCATCTATGTGACCGCTTATGAAGATTTCAGAGAGTATGCGTTTTCGGTCCACGCTTTTGGATATCTGGTAAAGCCGGTGAGCAGGGAGAAGATTCAGGCGCTGCTGCAGGAGGCTATGGATTATGAACAGGAAGAGGCTGTGGGACCGAAGGTCCGTTTTCAGACGGATGAGGGCTTTCAGGAATTTCCGGTTCGGGATATTTGCTATTTTGAATATGCGAACCGGAAAATAAAGCTTGTGACGACAGAATGCCTGTTCCATATGAGAGGGAGTATCGGGGATATTGCGGTGAAGATGGAAAGCTTCGGATTCGCAGTTCCCCATAAAAGCTTTGTGGTGAACCTGCATCATGTGAAGAATCTGAAGGGCTATGACATGTTCATGACTAACGGTGAGATCCTGCCGCTGTCTCAGAAAAAATCGGCTGAGCTCCGGGAAATGCTGACCAGATGGTTGGCACAGCAGATTTAGAAGGAGGATAAAATGGCGGCAGCGGTCAATATTCTGATGGCGTTTTTGGAAACAGCGGTATTTTGCATCTGTCAGTATAGCTTTATGAAAAATAATGACCAGGTGATCTATAGCAGGAAAATATATTATTTTTTTGGATTTTTTGTTTTGGGAGCCGGGAGCTTCGGTTTTACCATAGTGGGAAGAATCATTGCCAATGAATGGATAACCCTGGAATTTCAGGTGATTTGGGTGATAGTCCTGGGGCTTCTGCTGTTCCACAGAAAGGTCCTGGATCTTTTTCTGGATCTTTTGTTTTCTGTCATGCTTTTCCTGGCAATGGAAGTTGGAATCATGCTGCTTAATTTTATGTTTTTTTCCCGGATTCTAATTTTAAACGTCTGGAGCGGAAGCATAATAATGGCAGTGAAGATCGTACTGATGGTTTGCGTTACGGCTTTGGTGGTTTCCTGGAGGAAACAACAGCAGATCATCCGGGTAAAAAAGAAGCAGATAGCGTTAATTCTGACGCTGCCGTTGTTCAGTATTCTGTTCATGTACTCACTGGTGCGGGTGGCGGAGATCTACATAGATTTGATGGGGAGCCGTCTGATCCTGATCAATGTGGTTGCCTTGCTTCTGGTTAATTTCTGTTTTCTGTATCTGTTCAGCCGCTGGATGCGGGCCGATCAACTGGAGCAGGAGCTGAGAGCTTTTCAGATACAGAGTGAACTGCAATATAAATACTATGAAGACATGGAACGGAAGTACAGAGAATCCAGAAAGATTCTTCACGATATGAAAAATCATCTTCAGGCTGTGGAAAGCCTGTACCAGGAGGGGGCAGGAAGCAATGCGGATGAGGAGAGCCGCGGGAACCGCTATGTAAAAGACCTGTATCATATGGTGAACATGCTGGGTGAGAAGTTTTACAGCTCCAATCATATGCTTAACATTATCTGCAATGACAAACTTTCTGCCGCCCGGCGGCGGGGAATCAGAGTAGCGGCGGAAATAGGAGACGTGGATTTTTCGGATCTGAAAGATATAGATATAACTACAATTTTTGCAAACCTATTGGATAATGCCACAGATGCGGCAGCCGAATCAGGGCAGGACCGGTTTATTGAGATGAAAATCCAGGAGATCCAGAATTTCCGGGTAATCAGCATCATAAATTCGATACCTGAACAGCGCCTCTTGACTTATGAGCCTGGCAAGGTGGATCGTTCAGCCCAGCCAGACCGGCAGGGGAGATCCATTGACGCTGATCAACAAGGTATACCCGCAGAGCACCTCGTAATGCATGCCCTGGCGGGCGGGGGAACAGCTTATGCTGTTCAACAGGATAGAGCGAACAGGCAGAAAAAGAAAGGGCATATGGGGATCGGGCTGGAGAATGTCAGAAGGACTTTGGCGGTTTACCATGGCACGCTTCAGTGTGAGGAAACCGGCGGCGAATATCGTGTCAGCATTATGCTGCCTAAGAAGGAGGAGCTATGATTTACGGGATAATCAGTCTTATCATGTGTGTGGGAATTCCCGTCCTGGGTGGAATTTATCTGTCGGCGCGGGGAAGGCCGGCGTTCTGGTCATTTCTGGCAGGTATGCTGTCTTTTGCATTGACACAGCTGGTTGTGCGGCTTCCTCTGCTGCGGTATCTGAGCACCCACTGGGACTGGTTTATGCTTTTGCCTTATACCGGATATTTTCTCTATATGGGCCTTCTGGCAATTTCGGCAGGATTGTTTGAGGAGACCGGGAGAGTGGCCTGTCTGGGACTTCTGAGAAGGGGGAAGACCGGATGGATACACGGACTTGCCTTTGGTCTGGGGCACGGAGGGGTTGAATCGATATGGATCGGGCTTGGCAGCGTCCTTCCGGCTATGCTGAACGGAACTGCTTCTCTGGCGGGAGCTTCCGTGCTGCTGGCGGGAGTGGAACGAATATGCGCCATGGGATTTCATGTTTTGATGACCTATGTCGTGCTGGAAGGAATCCAAAGGCATAAAAAGCTGTTGTTTTGGCTGTTGGCGGTATTATTGCACGGCCTGTTTGATTTTACCATTGCCTTTCAGAATCAGATATTGATCTGGAGTGTTCTGGCAGGCGGCCTCGTCATGGGTGCAGCGGCTGTACTGTGGACGAGAAAACATTGGAAAGAGGAGGATTTATGAAAATGAGAAAGAATGTAAAACGTCTTGTAATTGGAATATGTGTATTGGTGCTGACACTGATGCCGCTGGCTGGCTGTTCACAGACAACGGCTGAAAAGAGCAGTTCGGGCAGTGAAAGCAGTGCTTCCGGCAGCAGCGGAGAAGCAGCAGATGGAGAAGTCACGAAAGGGCTGCCTGAAGGGTTTGATGAGGAGACGGTCAGGAACCAGGCAATGGAGGATATCCGGCTGGCAGAGTCCGATGATTATGAAGGGTGGAAAGCCAGGTTTGCGGAAGAATTACAGAGCGGGCTGACAGAAGATGCCTATACGTCGTATCTGGCAATCCTGGAGAAGAAAGGCGCTTTTAAGGAATTCGGCAGCGCGGCATTTCTCGGACAGGTAGTCGGCGGCAAGAAATACGGCGGCATACTCATCATTGCAAAGCATGAAAAAGAGGATATCAAGTATAATATCGCTTACGATGAGGATATGAACCTGATTACCTTTACAATCTGAGCACACAGCGCCTTAGGGCAATTGGTAACCACTTTCTTCCATGATTTGGAATACAAGAAGCAGATGGATCTTGCAGCTTTTTTCCGACAGGTTCAAAGCGGATATTTCCTCGATCCGTTTTAATTGATAAATAAAGGTAGAGCGCTGCATGTAAAGCTTGCGTATAGTTCGGGTGACGCTCTGGTCTTCTTCCAGGTATACCTTCAGTGAACGGGTATACTGGCGGTTGTGGAGAAGATCATAAGAGAGCAGCTTCTGCAGGCCGCTTGGACAGATGGATTCAATGGTGGAATCCCCCAGCGCCCGTTTCAGAAGATGGCGGTAGGCGTAATGCTCGTATCTGTAATACCACAGGGTGGGATTGGTTTCTGCGCCGATGTGCAGTGCATTTTCGGCCTGGTTATAGTAGTGATAAAGCTGCCACAGATCAGAAAATTCTGAGCTGATACCGGCTTTCAGCAGATTTTCACGCAGCAGATAGATCAGGTTTGCCAGGATTTCATCGCGGGTGGAAGCAGCATTGCGCAGGTTTACAAGGAGTACGATGTGAGAATCCTTTTCCAGCGCTGCGCAGCCGGAGATCAGGGATTCCAGCTTGATACAGAATGTGCTCACTGTGCTGATAGCCTGGTCATAAGTGCTGATGGGTATCAGCACGCAGAAATAGGAGTCGTTTACCGCCCACTGGAATTTTTCCAGAACCGGAAGAAGCTCCTGGACGCTGACCGGCTCCCGGTGGATGAGTCTTAGAATATAATCGTCAAAATACTGCGGATGGCTGTTGATTGCCATCTCCTGATTGGCGATGCCGTGTTGGATCATAGTAGAAAGCATATGGAGCAAAGCATAATCGCTGGAACGGAGCGGACGCTCTACTTCACAGACCATCAGCCGGGCGATGTAAAGTCCCTGGACGCGGATATTGTCGTAAAGAATCCGATAGCCCCAGAAATCATCCGGAAAGATGGTTGGCTCTGTCTGGTCGATAGTCCTGGTAAATTCCGGATTCAGGCGAAGACCCTCGATGTCATCATAGGGAAGAAAGTTGTCGGCATCTTCCTCTGTGAACAGCATCAGGTTCTTCGCCTTTTTTCTTTCGCTGTAGAAAATATTCCTCAGGCCGGCTGTATACATGCAGATGGGATTTTCCAGAAAGCCCAGGGAAATGTCCCCATACTTTTTAAACGGCGCATGGTTGGCCAGCAGACCATATAATTCAAGTTCCCATTTCTGGAACCGGCTGAAAATTTGCTGGATCTGAAAAAATATTTCATGAATGGACGGTTCGGGGGAAAGGCCGATGCTGTTTATGGAGGGGGTGCCCTCGCACTGGCCGTCCCAGTTCCAGATTACAAAATTCCCTCCTGCAAAGTATTCCTTTTCTTTCATCCAGACCTCTCCGTCAATTACATACAAATAGTTAGCTAAAACTGCCTGACCTGGATAGTACAGCGTTACGCTGTCAAAGGGGCAGAAGATCAGGCTGTGATGAATATTCTGATGTAATATTGCCTGGTTCAGGTAGTCGCGGATAATATATAGGTTCAGATTCATGGTTTTTCCTTTCGTACATTTTGTGCGAAAAATGTTTTCTAATACGCACAGTTTGGGATATTTTCAAAGTTCTTTTCTGGTGCTATCATGTTAATCATAACAGGAAAATCAGAATATTTCTACAGAAAAAAGAAAAATTCCGGTGCAGGTTTAAGTTGAACAAAAAGTATAAATCGGGAGGCTTTTATGGCGAATGAACTATGGGCAGGAATCCCGCTGCTGATTCTGATTGCAGGTGCCCTGATTACAAAAAGAATAATGGAACCTGCGTTGATTTCCTCAGTGGTAGCAGTGGCAATGCTGGAAGGCGGCAACTTCGTAAATGGATATGTTGGCAAAATGTACGAGGTGCTGTCCAATCCTTCCTATCAGCTTCTGGTTTTTGTAGGCCTAGGATTTGCAGGTATCTCTGCCCTTCTGGAAAAGTCAGGCGCTATGCTGGGATTCCGGAGGGTTATGGAGAAGATCTGCCGCACCCGTTCGCAGACTATTTTTTTCACCTGGCTGCTGGGAGGTATTGTTTTCATTGACGATTATCTCAACGCTCTTGCGGTGTCGGCTTCCATGAAGGGGATCTCTGATGAGAAACGGATACCCCGGGAGCATCTGGCATATACGGTGAACTGTATGGGGGCATGCGTCTGTGTCTTGCTGCCGATTTCAAGCTGGGCAGCCTTTGCCGTAGGCTGCGCTTCAGAGCAGAATATGGGGATGACAGAATACCTTCAGGCGATTCCTTTCATGTTTTATCCTATCTGCGCAATTTTGATCAGCCTCCTGCTGGCCTTTGGTAAATTTCCCAGGCTGGGGGAGCTGAAAAAGGCATATCGGCGCGTGGAAGGCGGAGGAGAGGTTCTGGACGATTCCCGGGCGGTTCTAGGACCGGAAAGGGTGTCTGCGGATGTTACACCGTCCAGTCCCCTGAACTTTTTGATACCGATGGCTGCGCTGGTGGTGGGAATGCTGGCGTTTGGCAGCAATATTGTGGTCGGAATTCTGTTTGCCATAGCGGCAATGCTGATCCTGTATGCGGGACAGAAACGTATGAAAGCGGCAGAGTTTTTTGACTGCTTCCTGAGGGGAGCGTCCGGGATGACGCCCATGATGATTACGATTTTTGCTGCGTTCATTATGGAAATGTCCATAGAGCAGATGGGATTTACGGGATACATGACGGGGCTGCTTTCAAAGACGATTCCGGCGGGGCTGATTCCGGTGACTGCATTTCTGGCGGCGGGCGGGATTACTTTTTTCGCTGCGTCCTTCTGGGCGCTGATTGTGATTGCGTTTCCGATTTTCCTGCCAATGGCTGTCCAGGCCGGGGTCAATCCGGCGCTGATTATCGGGGCGGTTATGTCAGGGGTAGCACTGGGAAGCCAGGCCTGCCTGTATTCGGACGCTGTTTTCATGGTGGCGGCGGGGACAGATGTCCCCAATGATGTTCAGTTCCGGACAGCGCTTCCCTATGTAGCGGCGGGGGCGGCGGCAGCGGCGGCGCTGTTTGTGATAGCGGGATTTTTATCCTGAATGATGATACGTAAATAATAGGAGGACAGAAAATGCTGACAAAGAGACAAAACCTGCTGGAAACAATTCATGGAGGAAATCCGGACCGGTTCGTGAATCAATATGAATTTCTTCACATTTTGATGTCGGACCCTTACAATCTGACAGATCCCTTTCCGGAGTACGGGCAGAAGAATATTGTCAATGCCTGGGGAGTGACGCTGTCGTGGCCGGAAGGAACGCCTGGGGCATTTCCGGTGCATGACGCTGGACATAAGGTCCTTGAGGACATTGGAGAGTGGAGAGAACGGGTAAAAGCGCCAAACCTGATTTTTTCGGATGCAGAATGGGAAGAGGCAGTCCGGGAGGCAGAATCCGTGGACAGGAATGAGCTGTTTCTGGCGCCCTTTATTGCTCCGGGGATCTTTGAACGGCTTCATTATCTGATGGGAATGGAAGACGCCCTCATTAATTTTTATGAAGAACCGGAAGAGATGAAGGAGTTGATTAAGTATCTGACGGAATGGGAGCTGCAGTACGCGGAAACGCTGTGCAGCAGGCTGCACCCGGACGCGCTGTTTCACCATGATGACTGGGGCAGCCAGATTTCCACGTTCATATCTCCTGATATGTTCGAGGAGTTCCTTCTGGACTCTTATAAAGAGATCTACGGCTATTACAAATCTCACGGAGTCCAGCTGATCGTACACCATTCGGATTCATACGCAGCCACTCTGGTGCCCTTTATGATTGAAATGGGTGTCGATATCTGGCAGGGGGTCATGACGGAAAATAATATAACGGAGCTGATTCGGAAATACGGCGGCCAGATCTCTTTCATGGGAGGCATTAACTCGGCAAGCGTGGATCATCCGGGATGGACGAGAGAAGAGGTAAAAACTCAGGTTACTAGGGCCTGCCGGGAGTATGGGAAATATTACTATATCCCGAGCGCGTCCCAGGGGCTGCCCATGTCTACATTTGAAGGAGTCTATGAAGCGCTGACGGAAGAAATAGCCGCAGCAGGAAAAGAAATGTTTTAGGGGGGATAATTCAATGAATACCAGAAAACTGTCAAAAGCCAGAATGATACTGATTTTGCTGGCGCTGTTTTTATCTACGAGCTGTACAATGGGAGATATGGTCATCGTGCCAATCGCGGGAAACCTGTACGATGTGTTCCCGCAGGTGGGCCTGGTAAATGCCATCATCAGCGCACCTGCCCTTATTGGCGTGCCGTTCTGTCTCTTGGGAGGCTATCTGTCTGACAAGATGAACAAAAAGATACTGATGGTGATTGGTTTCGCCCTGTACACAGTTACTTCAGTGTTCGGGTGTGCCTTTGAAAATGTTTATTTTATACTGGTTTGCCGGCTGATCGCCACAGGTGTTGCATGGGGGCTGACAAGCTCGGCAGCGCTGGGAATCATTGCTGAATTATACGAGGACGAGGGAAAACGAGGAACCGTAAACGGATGGTATAATGCCGTCATGGCGGCTCTGGGATCTGTTCTGAGCCTGGTAGCCGGATATCTGGCGGTTTCAGCCTGGCAGAACGCTTTCCGCGCGTATTGGATCAATATTCCGATTCTGATTCTGCTGGTTGTATTTCTTCCCAGCATGCCGGCTGAGAAAAAGGAAGCATCTGCTGCGGAAGAGGTGAAAAAAGGAAGGACAACACAGGCTGGCTGGATGAAAGGCCTGATTCCGATCCTGATTCAGGTGCTGCTGGTGGCATCCAGCTATTACGTGATTACTTATATGATTTCAGTCTACGTGATCGATACAGGAATTGGCAACGAAGCATTTTCCGGAACCCTGTCGTCGGCGGGGACGATCTGTTCCTTCCTGGCTAACCTGGCCTTCGGGCTCATTTACAGTAAATTGAAAAAAGCTACGGCGATACCCTCCTTCATCGCAATCGGAGCAGGTTTCCTGTTGATGGCCTTTTTCCCGTCCAGAGCGGTTGCCCTGGTTGTATGTGCGCTGATGGGAGGCTTCTGGGGAATCTTCTATTCCTTCTTCTTTACCGAATGCTCTGTCGTGGTGCCGGAAGAGAAGCAGGGGACCGCGATTGGCATTACCAGCGCTGTAAATGGAATTGCAATGTTCCTGTGTACATATTTGGTGACTGGATTAAAGTCGGTGATGAAAGCAGAGAGCGTAACAGCGGTATTCCCCGTGTTCGGGATTGTGGTGCTTGGGGTTTGCGTGTATGTGGTTTTATTGCTTATGCGAGGTAAGAAAAGAGAAGCAGCGTGATGAGAAGCCGCAGGTTATTGCAGATGATTTGCAGGCCCGGAGGGTGACAAATATTTTCTGATAAGGTATAATATGAACAGATACCCGCAGGGGCATTCTGCTTCGCAAGTTCCGGTATGCGGAAGAACAACATAGAGAATGATTCGGCAGAGAGGGTATAGCGTGTTCTATACCCTCTTTTGGCTGGCAGCGGCGGTCTCAAATGCGGTAAGCGGGTATGCATGATTTGTTAAGATGGTAAAGGAGGTAACTCGCCAATATGGAAAAAACAGTTGAACAGTCAGAATATTTTATAGAACGCGGTAATTTATCTGATCTCATTTCTATCAGGCTGAGGCTGATAGATTTTAAAAGGTATTTTGCTGATTTCATGGATGAAGAGTGTCTGGACGAGAATACGGCCCGCCAGATTGTTGCCGGGGCCGAGAAACGCATGGCCGGGAAGAGTGTTCAGTCGGTGTCTGTCCGGAATGGAAGGCTGGAAGTTTCCATTGTTCCGGGAGACGGGGAGAATATATTTGCGGATTATCTCCTGGAAGGGCTGCGGAATTTCTATGAAGTAAACGAATGCCATATTACGCGTATGTTTGGCAGCTTTGTCTATCTGAAAAGAATCCGCGGGAAGCTGAAAGCGGTTCACGCCACGCCCATACCGCTCCGCTATTGTCCGTTGATGAAGAAGCTTCTGACGGAAATCGGAGGGGATACTGCTGCGGGGCTGCTGGAGGCTGTGGCTCAGGGTGCAGAGGATTCAGCCGGTCTGATGTGTGAACTGATCGATGAAGTGGTAATCAAAGGGGGGTATTTCGATACATCACGGCCGTTGAATTCCTGTGAGGTTAATGTTCTGTTCGGAGCGTCTGAGACCATGAGCTCGGCCTTTGAAGCGGGCCTGATTGACGCTGCCGTGATTGTCTCAAATAATCTGGGAACCATTATAACCACCGGCCAGAGCAATACTCAGGGGGCGGTGCGGAGAATGACCGGGCTGTTTGCCACGAGTCCCTCTAAGACAATCACAGAGACTGCTGTGAAGGCGGGGATCTGCCCTGTATTTCCTCATACGGGCATTATTGACCAGCTGGAAGGAGTGCGTAAGGCGATCAGCCTGGGATACCGCAGGATTGCAGTTTCCGTGGCATGGGAGGACAATATCATACTGGAAGAAATAAGGAAGCTCGAGAGAGACGGGATCATTATCTATAAATTTGCGTTATGTTCTACAGGGCTGGGGGAGGATGCCGCAAGAGCTATGAGCAGTGAAGCGGATTTGGTCTGGTCCTGCTCGTCCCGTGCTGTTAAAACATGGATTGAACCCAGGGCGACTGCCCAGGTGGGTATAAAAATACCAGTATATATTATGGACAGGAAGGGGTGGCTTTTGGCTGAGAACCATCTTAGGAAAATTGCCCGGGAACGTGATGAAGCCGCAGCTTTTGACAGGGTGGAACTGACCGCCGGTGACCGGAGGCCAGTGATCCTGAATGATGCGGAGGGATTCAGAATCATTAGAAAAGAGGAATTGGGAGAGTGCCGGGATTGTCCGCACCCTTGTATATGAGAGAGGAGAAGAAAGAAATAGAAACAGCGTGTGCGCCATGACGGGGTTCCGGCATGGCGCACACGCTGTATTTGCAAGTATCATTCTTCCTTCTGAACCAGCCACTGTTCCATGACGGGCTGCACCCTGAGGCACAGGATCAGCCTTTCACAGGAAAATGAGAATAAAAGGATCACCGGCAGCGTAAAAGGCAGAAGCAGGTAGCATACGCCGTAGAAAAGGGCAATCACAGCCAGCATCGCCAGTGAATTCTTAAATGCAATGGGAAGCAGCAGGCAGGCGTTCTTCAGGCTGACAGCCGATGAGACGTCCATGGTGGTGACCAGAGGGAACCAATAGGCGTCGATCAGAAGGATAAAGGCTTCCGCGATCAGGGAAAGCCAGAATGCTACAGTCTTGGCCCCCAGAAAAGCCGGAAGGAACCAGAACGCCATGGGAACCAGCTGCATGGCAAACCACAGGAACATCCTGGATGGAAACTCCGTTTTGAATTCGCTCCAGAAGTCCGCCCATAAAAAGCAGTTGCCCTCACGCCAGAGCTTCATGAGTACATTGGTCATACCTGCTGTTGCGGCCGGAATGGTAAAAACCGGAACGCAGAAAAGAAGATACAACAGGTTGAGTAGTATGATTTTGAAAAAATGCGTACAGAACAGAAACCAGAAACGCCGCATCCCATCTGCGGGAGGTGGCGCGTCCATTTGGCTTCCGGGCCGCCAAGGGGGCGGATATTTTGCCATGGTTTGATCACTTTCCTTCTGTCATGATAATTGTCCTGAAGTTCGGATTATCCGTTGTACTTCATTCGGTAAATAGTTGAATCCGCCAGGCAGTTGCCGGATGACTGAATCCCGCTGCAGTAACTGATAAGGACATGGCCGTCATCGGTAAAGAAGATGGCTGGATAACAGTAACCACAGTCCTCGCCGCCTTCTATCAGCATGGGAGCTGACCAGGAGCCGCCGTCGTCTCTGCTGATGGCACAGACCAAAGGGGTGCGTCCGTCAAATCCCGGATAGATTTTCCTGCCGTTGTAATTGGGAATCGGATTCCAGACTGCCAGTAGAGACCGGCCATCCGGAGAGCGTTTCATCTGCAGCGGCGAGTTGGGAGAGGTAAAGGACGAAGGCTCAGCCTGTGTCCAGTGTTCTCCTCCGTCAAAGGAATAGAATTCATATTGATACATTTTATCGGTTCTTGCATAACCATACAAAACGCCGGACTGCAATTCAATGACGCCTGGTTCCTGCAGCCCCGAACGGGTTCTGGAAAATGGAGGGAAAATGATGTCGGCAGATTCTCTCCAAGTCATACCGTCGTCGTCAGAGATCCGGAATATGAGATAAGACCGCCATTCAAAATATACGGTGCCCGGATGGGCAGTGTCATAACCGCCGCGGTGATAGGCGGCTGGCATGATCAGACGGCCGTTCTTCGTGCGGATCACCCGGTCGTTGTTCAGAACATAATAGCCGGGACGGTCTTCCGGAGTGCAGGAAGTAACCTGATAGAAGGTTTTCCCCTCATCTCTGGAGCGTGCCAGATAGGTAACAGAGTCCTGAGGTGAACGTCTGGCGCCTAAGAACAGTCCCAGATCCTGATTCTGCATTCGGAGCAGGGAGACGCTCATGATGTTGTGAGTACCGAAATCAGACGGGTTCAGAATCTGCTGCGGAGTTGTCCAGGTCAGCCCTTCATCAGAGGAGTAGCACGCGGCGATATGGGAAGGGGAGTCATCCTGGTATCCATTTGCAAATCTGCTATATGCATACATGATGCGCCCGTCAAGCAGACGCAGAAATGCACCTTCACTGTGGCGAGTAAACTGTTTGTCAGATCTGAGGTGAAAAACGGGTTTTCCGTCTGCTGATTGAAATTCTGCACAATAATTCATAATATTACTCCTGCTTATTCTACAAATTTACGATGTATTATAATCTCATCTGAAAAAAATGTAAAGAGATAAATCGAATATAAGATTAAAATTTAGCGAATTTGTCCAAGAATGCCATTTTTCGTTTCGGCATTGGCAATGTGCATTATTGATTAAAGAAGTGCTGATTAGTATTATTAAGATAATAATTATCGTGGGAGATATTAAAGTTCAAAATGGGAGGCACGCAGTGGGAAAAGTTATTTTAAAAAATGTAAAAAAAATATATGACAAGAACGTTGTAGCAGTGCATGACTTTAATCTGGAAATAGAAGACAATGAATTTATTGTTTTGGTCGGTCCCTCCGGATGCGGTAAATCCACAACACTACGGATGGTTGCGGGGCTGGAGGAAATTTCCGAAGGTGAAGTCTACATTGGAGACAAACTGGTGAATGATATGCCGCCGAAGAATAGAGACATAGCCATGGTATTTCAGAATTACGCGCTTTATCCCCATATGACGGTATATGAAAACATGGCGTTTTCCCTGAAACTGAAAAAGGTTAAAAAGCAGGAGATTGATGCCAAGGTAAAGGAGGCTGCACGGATTCTGGGGATCACTGATTACCTGCAGCGAAAGCCCAAGGCATTGTCCGGAGGGCAAAAGCAGCGCGTGGCCATTGGAAGGGCGATTGTGAGAAACCCCCAGGTATTCCTGATGGATGAGCCGTTATCGAACCTGGACGCGAAGCTCAGGAATGAGATGCGAGCCGAAATCATTAAGCTGAGAAAGCGGATACAGACCACATTTATATATGTTACCCATGACCAGACAGAGGCAATGACTCTGGGAGACAGAATTGTAATTATGAAAGATGGATTTATCCAGCAGATCGGAACTCCTTATGAGGTGTTTAATCATCCGTCCAATCTGTTTGTGGCCGGGTTCATCGGCTCGCCCCAGATGAACTTTTTCGATGGAGAGCTTTGCAAAGAAGGCAGCCAGTATTACGCGATGTGCCAGGGAGTACGCTTTGACCTTCCCGCAGAACAATCCGGCGCGCTGCTGGAGAAGGGGCAGGAACCCTGTGAGGTAACAATTGGAGTGAGACCGGAGCATATTCTTTTGGGAGAAGCGGGACCGGGAGTCATTCAGGCCGAGATGGATATTTACGAGATGATGGGCGTGGACGCTCATGTACATACGAGGGTTGGCGAACGTGATGTTCTGCTGAAGATAGCGGTGGCGGATCTGCCGGAAGAGCTGGTGAATGGGTCATTTCAGAAGAAGCCGGCAATCGGCCTGAAGTTTAAAACTGAATTTATGCACATGTTCAGCAAGGATACGGAGGAAAATCTGCTGTAGCAGGCACCATTATAACATGGTTTTTAACCCGAATGGTTAAAATTAATAAAAGGAGGTTTCATATGAAGAAAGGATTAGCGGTATTATTGAGTGTGGCCATGTGTGCTTCTTTAACAGCATGCGGCGGCGGGAATGATGGAAGTTCAGGAGCATCCAGTTCCGGTGGCAGCGCGGCGTCCGGCAGCGCAAGTTCAGCATCCAGTTCCGCAAGTACTGCGGGAAGCACGTCAGAAGAAGAGATTACCCTGCAGTGGGTGGGGGCCGGCTGGCAGGCAAATAACAAGGCAGACAAGGTAATTGCGAAATGGAATGAGCTTCATCCCAACGTGAAAGTCAATTATGTTGAGCTGGCCAGCGTAGTGGATGAGGAGTATATGAAGAATCTGAATATTATGATCAGCGGCGGAGAGCAGGTTGACATTACATATCTGGGAATTGATGATGCGTTTAACCGCATTATGAACGGAGGCGCTCTGCCGGTTACCGAGTATGTGGAGGCTGCGGGAGACGACTACGATGAAATGTATGGCACATTGGCCAAAACACAGCTGAGCTATAACGGCGAGCTGTATGGCGTGCCGTTCGCGAATAATACCTATAAGGTATTTTATAACAAAACTATGATGGAAGAAAAGGGAATTGAGATTCCGGAAACCTGGTCTTACGAAGAATTTACTGAGATCGCGAAGCAGGTGAACGATCCGGACAACGGTGTATACGGCTGTGTGTTCCCCAGCACATGGTCTGATCTGTGCTATGCTCCGGCAGAAGTGGCCGGCTGGCAGAGCGTGGTGAAGGACGCTGACGGCAATTTGGTTCCTAATTTTGAAGATGAAGTATTTAAGAAAAATATGCAGTGGGTCTATGATCTAGCTGAAACAGATAAGGTATCTCCATCTTATGCAACCATTAAGGCAGAAAGCTTGAACAGACGTCAGGCTCTGGCACAGGGCGATACGGCAATGATCATAGACGGACCCTTTACCCTGGTATGGCTGCAGACCTACATGTTTGATGATCCCGGCGAAGGTCAGCTGCCTTTTGAAATCGGAGTTGCAGACCTGCCTTATATGACAGAAGAAGCGAAGGAAGTGTCCTTTAATACTATCGTTGGAGCGTTCTATGTGCCGAAAACATCTGCGTATCCAGAGTGGGCCTATGAATTTGAAAAATTCCTCTGCAATGAGTGCTACGTTGAGAGCGCGAACTATATGCCTACATATGTAGATGCCGACTGGGAGGCTGCAACAGAAAGCTTCCGCGAATATACGGATTCTAACGGCGAAGTCCATGAAGATATTTACCCGAAAGAAGTTGCAGAAGGAGCAGTTTCTACCCCGTATGAATCTCATGTGGCCAAGTGGGGAAAAGATCCGTCTCTGGCGGCGTACTACAATCTTATGTATACACTGTTCACTGAGCAGTACAGCGTGTATCTTGGAGGGGAAATGTCTCTCGATGACTGGTGCTCCATGATGCAGGAGCTGGCCGCTGCTGAAATCGCAAACATACAGTAAATTTCCGGCCGGCAGCAGGGCGGCAGCATAAATAGAAGTAAGCGGCATTGGCATGGCATGAGGTGTCAGTCTGTCACTGCCGCTTACGGCAGCTTAGCAGCCGCCCCAGCCAGCCCGGTATAAGACTATGCAGAAAGTAAGGAGATGGAGGCATGAATGCGGATATGACAAATGGGGCGAAGCCAAAGAAGAGATTTGCGTTGTCTAATAAGGGCAATGAAAATTTTTGGGGGTATCTTTTCATTCTTCCGAATCTGATTGGCTTTTGTGTTTTTACGCTTTTTGGAATTGTATTTTCTCTGATTATGGCCTTTACAGACTGGAATCTTCTGAAGGGCATTGAGAAAGCACAGTTTGTAGGTTTTAAGAACTTTATAGATATGTGGGGGGATCCTTATCTGGTGTCATCCCTGAGAAATAATCTGATTCTTTTATTAGTAATACCGATTACTTTGATACTGGCCGCAGTTCTGGCAACGATCATGAATAAGGCCATTTATGGAAAAGCAGGCGCGAGGGCACTGTACTTTCTTCCCTATGTAACGAATATGGTTGCCATTGCCACTGTATGGCAGGCATTATTTCATAAATCAAAAGGACCTATTAACTCTATCATTATGGCGCTCACCGGACTGGGGGCGGAGGAGGTGCCTGGTTGGCTAGCCAGCAGTAAGTGGGTGCTTCCGGCGCTTATGATTATACTGGTCTGGCAGAACATAGGCTATGATATTTTGATGTACAGCTCTGCGATTCAGAGTATCCCCACAGAGTATCTGGAGGCAGCGGAGATCGATGGGGCAGGCCCGATTAAACGCTTTTTTAAGATCACTCTGCCCATGATGAAGCCGACCACATTTCTGCTGTCCATTCTGGGCGTCATTTCCAGCCTGCAGATGTGGAGCTTCGTACAGATTATTACAGAAGGAGGCCCCGGTACGGCGTCCTACACGCTGGGACTCTATATCTATCGTTCCGGTTTCATTACCTATCGGACCGGGTATGCCTGCGCTCTGTCCTGGCTGCTGTGTCTCATCGTGTTCATATTTTCACTGATCCGCTGGCGGGGCCAGAAAAAGTGGTCAATTGATTAAAGGAGTAGGCTTATGAATGGACAAACTGCAAAAAAACATGCAAAAGCAATACGCATTACGAAAAAGACTTTACTCAGCATTTTAATCTGGGCCGGCGGCATAATCATGGTATTTCCTTTCCTGTGGATGGTTTCAGCTTCATTTAAAGGCATTAATGAAGTCTTTAATTTCCCGATCGAGTGGATTCCCAAGAATCCCACGCTGAAAGGCTATGAGCTTTTGCTGAAGGGAGATGTGCCGTTTATTACATATTTCCTGAACTCGGTAAAAATAGCACTGATTTCACTGATAGGCACCTTTTTTGCATGTACGATGGCCGGATATGCTTATGCTAAAATTGACTTCAAAGGCAGAGATAAACTGTTTCTGCTGAAGCTGATGACAACTATGATCCCATCCTTAGTAACAATTCTGCCCACATACCTGCTGTACAGTAAAATGCACCTGGTAAACACTCACGCGGCATTGTGGCTTCCGGCTTTCTTCGGCGGCGCCTTCGGCGTATTTATCATGCGCCAGGCATTCATGTCTCTGCCGAGGGATCTGATGGAAGCGGCCAAGATTGACGGGGCCGGACATCCAAGGATTTACTGGAGCATAGCGCTTCCCAATGTCAAGGCATCGGTGGCGACGCTCATATTCATGTACTTTATCTGGACCTGGAACGATTATGAAAAGCCGCTCCTGTTCCTGCGCAGCAAAGAACTGTTTACGCTGCCGTTTGCTGTGAAGTTTTTCGCAGATGAGCAGATGCAGAATTATCCGGCCATCATGGCTGCCAATGTCTGTATGCTGCTGCCAATCATCATATTTTTCTTTGCATGCCAGAAGTATTTCGTGCAGTCACTGGTAACTTCCGGCGTAAAAGGCTGATAGAAAGCGAGGGATTTTTGTTATGGAGATTTTAGGACATAAGCTGTTGTACCGGGATGGAGAGTATGTGGCCTTTCCAAATATGGAGAGACTGGCAGACGGCACGGTGATCTGTGCGTTCCGCCATGCGAAGGAAAGACAAAAGGAATACGGCAAGGTAACCCATGTTGATCCTACTGCCAAGGATGTATATATCATTTCAAGAGACGGAGGAAAGACCTTTGAACAGGAATTAAATCTCATTATTGATGAAGAAAATGTCAGCAACCAGGACCCCTGTATGAAGGTATTGTCTGACGGAAGGGTGATAGCCACCTATTTCCGCTGGTCCCTGGTACCGATCGGGCAGGGCGAAGCAGTCTGGGGAGAGGCTTTTAAAAGCTTCGGGCGTTCCTTGCACGGAAAATATGACTGCTTGAACGGCGGTGTAGGCTACAGTATATCCGATGACAACGGTAAAACGTGGAGGGCCATGGGCAAGATTGAAGTAGAAGGCTGTGAAGTAGAGCCAGCTGTCCGCGGAAACATTGTAGAAATGCCGGAAGGCTATCTGCTGATGCCCTACTATGGGGCAAAACGTGTGGGCGAGCTGTCACGCTCCGGCCTGCTGCGGTCTGATGACAGAGGGGAAAGCTGGTATTACTACTCAGATATGGCCTTTGACCCCACCTGTCAGAAAAACTATCTGGAACCGGGCCTGTTCCTGACGGACAGCGGCCGTCTCCTGGGTCTATTCAGAACCCAGTCAGATTTTGGCAAGCCGGGCGTGGATTTTGAACAGACCTATCTGAATCTGCATATGGCAGCTTCAGACGACGGAGGCAAAACATTTGGACCTGTTTATGAGATAGAAAATCTCTGGGGTTCGAGCCCGTTCCACGCGCTTCGGCTGAAAAGCGGAAAAGTGCTGGTGACCTACGGATGGCGTAAGGAACCTTTCGGGATACGCGCCCGCCTCTGCAACGGAGAATTATCTGATATTGCAGAAGCAGAGGAAATCATTCTGCGGGACGACGCCCCGGACGGCGATCTGGGATATCCCCATTCCATACAGCTGGAGGACGGAACAATTCTCGTCAGCTACTATATTGACGGTGAGGATGGGATACGAAGAATAGAAGCTACTTATATAAAAGAGTAATGAGCATTGAAAATGGCAGAGATATCAGGCTCCATAGGGGTCTGTCTCTGCCATTCCTGATATAAATTGTTGAAGAAATTATACGTAACGTGTACCGTAAAAACAACAGCATCCGGCCATGAAAAAAGAGCAGCATCACTGCTCTTTTTCCGGCGGCATGGGAGAATCAGGTTCCTGGGCCTTGAAAACGTATCCGCATTTGCAGGTGACGTCTTCAACGATCCTTCCTTTTATAGTAAAAACTTCAACCTCTGCACCACACTTGGGACATGTACGATCCTCCGGTACCGGTGTTTTAAATTTTGCTTCACATCCGTCTAAAACTGCCATAATATCCTCCTTTTAAGAGAACAGCAATCGCTGCGATCAATAAGCTCTATTTAAAATTATTATAAACCCAGAATTTAGAAAACGCAAGCTTACCCCTCAAATAAATGGTTTTCTGGCAATTACAGACGGTACAGTGGCTTTCGCCAGGGGTGGAACCCCCGATGGTCTCAGGCGGTAGACTTTGAAATTCGGCAAAAAAATACTGGCGCCAATAGTCCACAATCAGCCAATGATTACCGCCTCCCCCCAGCCTTTCGTCCGGGTATCCACCTCGCCCCCCTCCCCAACCATTTGAAAGCAAAATTTTGTTAATGAAAATGCTTTTAGAGGAATAAACCGTTGACAAACTGCAAAACTGTATTATATAATTTCTGCAATGGCGATGACGAAGAGAAGTAACGCAGTTTATCGTTTCCAGTGAGCGGGGGATGGTGAGAACTCCGTAAAGTGAATCTGCGTGAATAACACTTTATCAGCTGCAATCTGAACGCCGGAAGGGAGGAATAGCCCAAAGGTCAGTAGGTGCGCCGTGTGCTGTGCGATAAACGGCAGGAGATTAAGCATGAGTGGCTGCAGAGCAGCAATTCAGGTGGTACCGCGGACAGTTACTGTTCGTCCTGAGCGTATTGTTTGGGATGGGCAGTTTTTTTATTACATAGAATAATTCTCTGAATTTTCTATGCAGCACAAGGCTTTCTGAGTGGGAAGCGCCGGGCGGAAAGGAACCGGGCCGTTATTGCGGCCCGCTGCAGCAATCCATATATGATAGTAAAGGAGAAAAAAATGAACACATCAAACATTTATCGGAACAGAACTCTGAACCAGGTGGGCGAGGGGGATGTAGGAGCTACCTTGAAGCTGGCTGGGTGGGTGGAAAACATCCGGGATCACGGAGGCGTGTCTTTTATTGACCTGAGGGATATGTATGGAGTTATGCAGGTTGTAATGCGCGATACAAGCCTTCTGGATGGAATTAATAAAGAAGATTGTATCTCTGTGGAGGGAGTGATCGAGCACCGGGACGAAGAGACGTATAATCCTAAAATTCCGACTGGTACGATTGAACTGGAGGCTCATTCTGTGGAGATTCTGGGCAAGGTCTATAAGCAGCTTCCATTTGAAGTCATGACATCCCGAGAGACCAGGGAAGATGTTCGCCTGAAATACCGTTATCTGGATCTTAGAAATAAGAAGGTTCAGGAGAATATGATTTTTCGTTCACAGGTAATCAGCTTTCTGCGCCAGAAAATGACGGAGATGGGGTTCCTGGAGATTCAAACCCCGATTCTCTGTGCCTCCTCCCCGGAAGGCGCCAGGGATTATATTGTTCCGTCCAGGAAATTTAAGGGGAAATTCTATGCGCTCCCCCAGGCTCCGCAGCAGTATAAACAGTTGTTGATGGTGTCAGGGTTTGACAAGTATTTTCAGATCGCCCCCTGCTTCCGCGATGAAGATGCGAGAGCGGACCGGTCTCCCGGCGAGTTCTATCAGCTGGATTTTGAAATGAGCTTTGCCACACAGGAAGATGTATTCCGGGTAGGAGAAGAAGTGCTGACGGAGACATTCCGTAAATTTGCGCCTGAAGGCTATGAGGTAACGGACGCACCCTATCCGGTGATCAGCTATAAGCAGGCCATGCTGGAATTCGGGACGGATAAACCGGATCTGAGAAACCCTCTGAGAATTGTGGATGTGACAGATTTCTTCCAGCGCTGTACTTTTAAGCCTTTCCATAAGAAGACGGTGCGGGCAATTAAAGTGCATGCCGACATGTCAAAGGGTTTTCACGAAAAGCTTCTGAAGTTCGCTGTTTCTATTGGCATGGGAGGGCTCGGCTATCTGGAAGTTAATGAAGATATGACCTATAAAGGGCCGATTGATAAATTTATACCAGATGAGATGAAAAAAGAAATTGCGGATATCGCAGGACTGGTTCCCGGAGATACGATTTTCTTTATCGCTGATAAAGAAGAACGGGCGGCGCTCTTTGCAGGCCAGATCCGTACTGAGCTGGGGAATCGGCTGGATATTTGTGAAAAGCAAGCATACAGGTTCTGTTTCGTAAATGATTTCCCGATGTATGAATATGATCCTGAGGAGAAAAAGGTCAACTTTACCCACAATCCCTTCTCCATGCCGCAGGGAGGGCTGGAAGCGCTGAATACAAAAGATCCGCTTGAGATCCTGGCTTACCAGTATGATATCGTGTGCAACGGCGTAGAGCTTTCGTCCGGAGCGGTACGGAACCACAATCTGGATATTATGATAAAAGCCTTTGAGATAGCGGGATACACAGAAGAAGATCTGAAGCAGAAATTTGGCGCACTCTATAACGCATTTCAGTTCGGCGCTCCGCCGCATGCTGGGATGGCTCCGGGGGTTGACCGGATGATCATGCTTTTAAGAAATGAAGAAAATATCCGGGAGATCATTCCATTCCCGATGAACGGGAATGCTCAGGATCTCATGTGCGGGGCTCCGGGAGAAGTAACAGAGACACAGCTGAGAGAGGTCCATATTAAAGTCCGTCAGTAAAAGGAGGCATCCGAATGAAGCTGGTCATGTGTATGGTGGATTTCTTAATTCCTGTATTGATGCTGGCCTTTGGCCTGGTGTTCTGGAGGTGTCCTTCCCGTGAAGTGGATAAATGGTACGGCTATCGGACCCGGAGAGCGTTGAAAAGCCCGGAGGCGTACGTTTATGCGCAGACCCGAATGGGGAAAATCTGGAGTTCCTGCAGCATTCCGCTTGCAGGGCTGACTTTGGCTGCTGTGCTGTTCTGGAAGGATTCCGGCAGCTTTGAGGATGTGGTATCGCTGCTCATTCTGGCAATCCAGCTGGCAGTCATGCTGCTTGGAATGATTCCGGTGGAGTGCAGCCTTAAGAGAAAGTTTGGTTGAGGAAGGAACTGGTATGGAGAGACAGATTTGTATGGAAGAGGTATCAGACGGCCGCCTGTATGGAATTAACGATATGGTTAAGGCAGATTGCCATGACTGTGCCGGATGTTCTGCCTGCTGCCAGGGGATGGGCAGCTCAATCCTGCTGGATCCACTGGATATTTTCAGGCTGTCGCAACACCTGAACAGGACATTTGAGGGACTTCTGGAGGACAGAATAGAATTGAATGTGGTGGATGGGGTGATCCTGCCCAATCTGAAAATGCAGGAGGATACAGAACGGTGCGTGTTCCTCGATGAGACGGGGCGCTGCAGCGTCCATGCCTTCCGTCCGGGTATCTGCAGAATCTTTCCTCTGGGAAGGATCTATGAGAATCACAGCTTTCAATACTTCCTTCAGGTAAATGAATGCAAAAACACCAGCCGCTCAAAGATTAAAGTTAAGAAATGGATTGATACTCCCGATTACCGTAAAAATGAGCAGTTCATAACCGACTGGCATTATTATCTGAAAGGGCTGCAGAAACTGGCTGAAAACACTCAGGATGGGGGGCTGCGGAAGGAAATCAGCATGTATGTCCTGAATACCTTTTATCTCCAGGCTTATGATCCGGCAGAGGATTTTTACAGTCAGTTTGGGCACAGGCTCTCATTGGCGCGAAGCAATTTCCGCCGGCAGGTGTAAACTGCTTTGGAATAGCTTGCGCCTACTGGATCGCCTGCCCGGTATCCATGTGCCGCCGCATGCAGTCATGCCCTGCCTCATGGCTGGCGTCCGGGGTTTTTTTAATAAATTCAGTCATAGTATCACGGAACCTCAGGGGCAGCATCTGTCTCTGCAGGTTCCTATTTTTACGTTCTGGGATCGCAATGCTCTTGCAAAATTCTACCCAGAGGGATTCATAGTCTCCGGAGGCATCAGTGAGCTGATCCAGCTGTCCGGAAAGCAGCGGTATATCGGACAGCAGCATACAGGGCTTCTCTGATTGGTGGATGCAGGCTTTGTGGCGGCCGCGGTCATAGATGGCGAAATGTTCTCCGGACAGGCGGTCCGCGAAATGCTCTCCCAGCATGAGCAGCACATCGTTCTTGGGGTGTATGACTGAAAAAAGTACGCCGGAGGAGAGCTCCTTAAAGCGCGTGAAACCAAGGAGGTGATGATATTCGTACCAGGTGTTTTTATAAAGCTCATTGACTCTCCGGATGCCGGGATGTTTCTGGTTGGTCAGATTACCGCAGCCGCAGAGACATTCCACAATGGACTGGTAAATAGGAGTGCCCTTATCTTCTGACTGGGATACAGCCGCATAGCACAGCATCTCATAAGAGCGGGCGTTCAGCCGCCGCTGCAGGGTGCGCGCCACTTTCATAGATTTTTCCTGATCGGCGGGGATGTAGTGATACTGGCAGAACAGCTCCAGACTGTCTGGTTCCCGGACGGATATCTCCACATTTTCATGGCCGCAGCGGGAGGCCCAGGCGTCGTAGACGGCTGTGAAAATGCCTTCCAGGGTGTCTTCGCAGATGAAACGGTGTTTTTCTGGCATGGTGGCCTCCTTTTTTTGAATGGAAATATCCGGCTGAGAGCGGCTGGATATTCGTGAATACAAGAATAAATCCTTCCGCCCGGATCATTCAGTGAATAAGTGTCAGTCTGTAAGATGATATTGGGAGGAGGAGTCAAAAAATGACAGCTGCTGATAACCGGACTGGCGGAGTTCTCTGGGCAGCGTATCCCTCGGATCGATGATGTTCCGCAGAATATAGGCTTCTTCCAGCTTGAAGGGATAATAGGTTTTTCCGCTGCAGGTAATAAAATACTGGGCCCGCTTGAGCACAACATGCATTTTCTTCAGGTCCTCAAAGGTCAGGGAGCCATAACGGCGGGAGGCGACAATCTTCTGGGCAGACCGTACGCCGACGCCTGGGACCCGGAGCAGTGTATGGTAGTCGGCCCGGTTAATCTCTACAGGAAACTGTTCCAGATGGTGGATCGCCCAGTCGCATTTGGGATCGAGAAGGGGGTTAAAATTCGGGTGTTCCTCTGTGAGCAGTTCCCTGGCCTGGAACCCGTAGAATCTCATGAGCCAGTCGGCCTGATACAGGCGGTGTTCCCGGAGCAGAGGAGGACCCTGTGGGATCATAGGCAGAGTGGTATCGTGGTTGACATTCACAAAAGCGGAATAGAATACTCTCTTCAGGGAAAAGTTCTGGTATAGGGATTCCGCAGTGTGTACCAGCTGAAAGTCGCTTTCACCCATGGCGCCCACAATCATCTGAGTGCTCTGCCCGGAAGGGACGAACTGAGGGGCGTGCCGGTAGAGGGTCAGCTCTTCGCGGTTCTCTTCCCTGCGGGCTTGAATCTGGCGCATGGGCTTCAGGATTGTCTTGCGGTTCTTGTGAGGGGCCAGCTTTTTGAGCCCCTCTGCAGTGGCCAGCTCCAGGTTGATGCTCATACGGTCCACGTAATAGCCGGCCTGCTCGATGAGGGCGGCATCAGCGCCTGGTATGGCCTTCAGGTGAATATAACCATTGAAATGATATTGGGTGCGCAGGCGCATCACGGTCTCAAGAAGGAGCTCCATGGTGTAGTCAGGTGTTCTGAAAATACCTGAACTCAGAAAAAGACCTTCAATGTAGTTCCTCCGGTAGAACTCAAAGGTTAATGTACAGACCTCGTCGGGAGTGAAGGAGGCGCGGGGGATGTCATTGGAGGAACGGTTGAGGCAATAACGGCAGTCGAAGACACATTCATTAGTAAAAAGTATCTTCAAAAGGGAGATACACCGCCCGTCGGCAGAAAAACTGTGGCATATGCCGTCGGCAATACAATTGCCCATGGTACCGGCCTTGCCGGTCCTGTTCACACCGCTGGAGGTGCATGCTACATCATACTTTGCAGCATCCGAGAGAATCTTCAGTTTATCCATCAGGCTTATTTGCTCAGTGAGAATCATGGCCGCCTCCATAAATCGAACGTTTGTTCTATTATAATACAAAACATGTGTTCTTGTCAATGGATAATTATAGAATCTGCCTGCCTGTGAGTTTATTGCTAAAATTATAATAAACTTGCAGCATAAGACGGAAAACCTTATAATGGATATAAATATTACTCCCGTGCGGCATCCAGGGCATTAACCGGCTGCCGGACGGCAGCGGGAGCCGAGTGGTTTTACTACTTAAGAAAGAGAGGATTGTCGTGTGCATTTAAAAACAGCCGGAAGGATCATGATTGCCGGAACTCTGGTTTTGGCGCTGGCAGCCCAGGGTGTCAGCGGCGCTGTGGCAACAGGCGGGGAAGGCAGTTATTATCGTGAAAAAGAACACGAGCAGGTTTCTCTTGCCGATATGGACAGGAAGTCATTTAATGAAGAAGAATTTAGAAAAGCTGCTTCGGAATTAAAACAGGTATGCCGGGAGGAAGGGCAGGAAGACCGGGTGGCAGAACTGTATGCTGTGGTGCTTGATCAGACAAACCGTCTGTCCACCGTTTCAGCACTGGCAATGCTGGATTATTATTCGGATATGAATGATGACGCAGCTGCTGAATGGAATGATGAGGTGACGGGACTGTATTCCGAAATCATGGATGAGGCCGCCGGGACACTGAGAGAAGTGCTGAATTCCGGTTATGGAGAAATATACCGGGAAGAAATGGGCGATTATAACGCTGATGTTTATCAGTATTATGAGGATATGACAGAAGAGGAGGAAGCGCTGATTGACCGCCAGCAGGAGCTGGTGTCGGAGTATGAAGAGAAACTCATGGATGATTATGACAGCCAGGAGGAAGAGAATCAGGTATTGGGACAGCTCTTTTTGGAGCTGCTTCAGGTCAGGACAGAAATCGCCCAGGCTGGCGGGTATGACAATTATGCCGACTATGCCTATGAAGCAGGATACTTCCGGGATTATACTGTGGAGGATGTGGAAAACCTGCGGCAAGAGGTAAAAGAAGAGCTGGTGCCGTTCTTTTATGATCTGACGGGCCGTGCACTGGATAGAGGCGTTAATGATGTTTTTGAGGAATATGATGTAAGCAGTGAAGAACTGTTGGAGACGTTCGCGCCCTATATGGAGGCCATCAGTCCGGAGGTTGGAGAGGCCTTCGGGTTTTTCAGGGAACAGCAGCTGTATGACCTGGATTCTTCAGAAGACAAGATATCTATGGCATATACAGTTGAACTGCCGGCTTACGGCTCTGCCTATATTTATGACAACAGAAGCGGCATGTATTACGACATATTTACTGTGGTTCATGAGTTTGGCCATTTTAATTCTGTTTACCATGATGACACTCCTGCCCTGTATACCAATATCAATATGGATGTTTCAGAGATCCACTCACAGGGGCTGGAGCTGCTGTTCTATCCGTACTATGAACAGATGTACCCGGGAATGGGCAGCGCCATGCAATTCTACGCAGTGTATGAGATGTTTAACAACATACTGCTCAGCTGTGCTTTCGATGAAGTTGAAAATGCGGTTTACCGCAATCCGGATCTTACACTGGAAGAAATCAACAGTCTTATGGATGAGGTTGGTATGGAATACGGGCTTGTCAGCCAGAGTGTGAACAGCGAGACCTGGGTAGAGATGACGCACCTGTTCATGCAGCCGTTTTATATGATCAGTTATGGAACCTCAGCCCTGGCAGCCCTGGAGCTGTTTCGCCTGTCAGCGGACGACAGAGATAAGGCTGTGGACTGTTATATGCAGATTTCAGCGTACGCTACGGCAGAGCCTTATTGTGCGGTTATGGAGGCATGTGGTCTGGAAGATATATTTGAGGAGGGTACGGTTACAAAGCTGAAAGAAGATCTGGATGATATCGTGGGCATTACTCATGATCCCGTGTCTGGTCAGAAAGAAAACGACGGCAGTCAGAAAAAAGAACAGAAAAAAGAACAGCTCTCTCTTCCGGAGTGGCTGGAGCAGAATGCCGACAACACCTGGAAGGATCTGGGGGCTGATCTGGAGGAGGGTTTCAGGGATACCAGCTTTGGCGGATACCGGGAACTGGCACTGGCTGTGATTCTCGCGATTGGCGCCGCCGCGGCCGTGTCCACACTTCTTTGCATCCATATGAAGAAAAAGAAACACAGGGATAACAATGACTTGCCACGATACTAGGGATGGGGTAGAATAAATGATAACTGTTTATGGGAAAGGAGTGTCAATATGAGTTTTGAGGTAATAGATGTGAAGGATCTCCAGGCAAACCCCTGGAAAATGATTGGTGACGAGTGGATGCTGATAACCGCGGAAAAAGCAGGAAAAGTCAATACGATGACAGCCTCCTGGGGCGGAGTGGGAATCATGTGGGGGAAGACGGTTGCAACTGTCTATATACGGCCGCAGAGATATACAAAGGAATTTGTGGACGCAGGCAGTTCCTTTACTCTGAGTTTTTTCGGAGGGCGGGAGAAGAAGGCAATGGGCCATCTGGGCAGCGTGTCCGGCAGGGACGAAAGCGATAAGATTGTGAATGCGGGCTTGCATATAACGGAGGTGGATGGTCAGCCATCTTTTGAAGAAGCGGAGCTTGTCCTGGTGTGCAGGAAGCTCTATGCCCAGGAGATGAAGCCGGATTGCTTTTTTGGCTCCGAAGAGATTGAAAAGTGGTATCCGGATAAGGATTTTCACACCATGTATATTGCTGAGATTGTAAAAGCATATCAGAAAAACTGAAGAGTCGGGAGAATAACATGTGGACTGCAGATAACTGGAAAGATTACGAGGTTTTGGACACCTCTGACGGAGAAAAGCTGGAGCGCTGGGGAGATTATCTCCTGATCCGGCCGGATCCCCAGGTGATTTGGAGCACGGAGAAGAGGCATCCTGGCTGGAAAAAGTGGAATGGTTATTATCACAGGAGCAGCAAAGGCGGAGGCGAATGGGAATTTTCCCATCTTCCGGAGCAGTGGTCCATCCGGTATGGAGATCTGACCTTCCAGCTGAAGCCCTTTAGTTTTAAGCATACGGGGCTTTTTCCGGAGCAGGCGGTAAACTGGGATTGGTTTTCTGAAAAGATCAGGCTTGCCGGGCGCCCGGTGCGGGTGCTGAACCTTTTCGCCTATACAGGCGGCGCTACCCTTGCGGCAGCGGCGGCCGGAGCCCAGGTGACCCATGTGGACGCCTCCAAGGGGATGGTGTCCTGGGCCAGGGAGAATGCAGCATCCTCAGGCCTGGCTGACCGTCCAGTGAGATGGCTGGTGGATGACTGTGTTAAATTTGTGGAACGAGAGATACGCAGGGGAAATCACTATGATGGAATCATCATGGACCCGCCCTCCTACGGCAGAGGACCTAAGGGAGAAATCTGGAAGATTGAAGATTCTGTATTTCCATTTATAAAGCTGTGTGAAAAGCTGCTGAGCGATGATCCGCTGTTTTTTCTGGTGAATTCTTATACGACAGGCCTAGCGCCTGCCGTACTGACTTATATGCTGTCCGTTGCGCTGAAAGAACGGGGGGGACGGGCGGAAGCGTCTGAAATCGGGCTGCCCGTCGCGGCAACGGGCCTGGTGCTGCCCTGCGGTGCTTCCGGAAGATGGTCGCTGCAGTAACAGATCAGGTGACTTTTGTGCATGCTTCTGTAACTGCGGATCTGGAAGGCGGAAGGGGTGATTCTCTAGGAACAGTGCCGGAAGATTTTGCTTGACATCTGTTTCCGGGATCACTACAATACAATATAAACATTGGCAAGGTGAACTGCTTTGATGGGCAGAGAGGAATCGGGAGTTCCCATCAGCAAGGGGGCAAGCCACACGCCAGGCAGAGAGGCGGTTGTGCTCTGTAATATTATGAGTGTGGATGGAAATAAGGAGGAGACTATGAGAGCGTATGGAGAACTGAATCGAGAAGAACTGCTGGCAATGAAACAGGAAGTGGAAGCCAGCTATGAAGAGGCCAGGGGCAAAGGGCTGAAGCTGGACATGTCCAGAGGCAAGCCTTCAAAAAAGCAGCTGGATCTGGCGGAGGGCATGCTGACAGTGATATCATCCAATGAAGACTGTATGGCTGAGGACGGCTTGGACTGCAGGAATTACGGCGGCCCTGTCGGCATTCCGGAAGCCAGGAGATTTATGGGAGATATTATGGGAGTGCCTATGGATCAGGTGATTGTCTGTGGGAATGCCAGTCTGACAATTATGTTCGATACGGTGTCCCGGTCGTTTACCCACGGCGTGCTGGGGAATACCCCGTGGAGCAAACTGGACCGGGTGAAATTCCTCTGTCCGGTTCCTGGCTATGACCGCCATTTCGGGATTACGGAGTATTTTGGAGTAGAGATGATCAATGTGCCGATGACTCCTGAGGGTCCGGACATGGATCTGGTGGAAAAGCTGGTGGCTGGGGATGAGAGTATCAAGGGTATCTGGTGTGTGCCGAAGTATTCCAATCCGCAGGGTATATCCTACTCAGATGAAACAGTCAGGCGTTTTGCGTCGCTGAAGCCGGCGGCGAAGGATTTCCGGATTTTCTGGGACAATGCGTACTGTATCCATCATCTGTATGAGGAAGCGGAAAAGCAAGACCAGATACTGAATATCATTGAAGAGTGTGAAAAGGCCGGCAATCCGGATATGGTCTATGAATTCGCTTCCACCTCAAAGGTAAGCTTCGCGGGAGGAGGCATCTCGGCGGTGGCATCTTCCAAGGCTAATCTGGAGGAGATTAAGCGCCATATGAATTATCAGATCATCAGCCATGATAAAATCAACCAGCTGCGTCATGTGAAGTTCTTCAGGGATCTGGAAGGCGTTAAGGCTCACATGATGAAGCATGCGGCGATTATGCGGCCGAAGTTCGAGACAGTCGTCAGCGTACTGGAGAAGGAGCTTGGAGGTCTGGGAATAGGTTCCTGGCAGATGCCGAAAGGCGGATATTTCATCTCCTTTGACGCGATGCCTGGCTGCGCCAGGGCGATTGTAGCCAGGGCAAAAGAAGCGGGGCTTGTCATGACCGGTGCCGGAGCCACTTATCCTTACGGGAAGGATCCGGAGGATTCCAATATCCGGATAGCACCTTCACTTCCCACGCCGGAAGAGCTGGCGGTGGCTGCGGATATCTTTGTTCTCAGCGTGAAGCTGGTGAGCCTGGAAAAGCTGCTGGAAGAAAAGGCTTAATTAGATAAAATATCATTAATCTGAGACCGTACCCTTAACGGATTGCAGTTCTGTTTAGGGTACGGTTTTACTTTACCCGGCAAATAAAGGGTGGTATACTATTATTGCGTAAAAAGTGATCCGTTATAGAACTAGACTTGATAGAAAGCGAGTACGCCATGAAGAAATTATCGAAAAACGCGAAAATTATGATGATCGTCATAGCTGCATTTGTTGTCGCTATCATCAGCATCTACCTGATTGGTTCCAAACATTTTTCTACCCACTTTTTCCCCGGTACAGTAATTAATGGGATTGACTGTGGTGAGAAGACGGTAGAAGAGGTGAAGGCTGATCTTCAGGATAAAATATCGGAATATACTCTGACAGTGACGGAGAGAGACGGCAAGACCGAGGAAATTACTGCGGAGCAGCTGGACATGAAATACGTGGATGACGGAGGCGTTGAAAAGCTTCTGGAGGAACAGGATGCGGCTGCCTGGATCGTGTCGGTCGGGAACAGCAAGGCCTACGAGACGAGCGCCAATTTTACATATGACAAGGCAACGATAGACACGATTATGGATCAGATGGAATGTTTTCAGGAGGCCAATGTCACTGCGCCGGCTGACGCCTATATCAATGATAATGGGACTTCTTATGAGATTGTGCCGGAAGTACAGGGGAATACTCTGAACCGAGAGAAGACCAGGGAAGCTTTGATGGATGCAGTAGAATCCGGCAAGACAGGAGTGAACTTTGAGGAGCTGGATCTGTATGAGAAGCCGGCGATCCTCAGCACGGATGAGGCGATGAATACGGAAGTGGCCCAGTTGAATCAGATGACGGCGGCTCATATTGTCTATGATTTCAAGGACCGACAGATGACCGTTGACCGGGATACAATCCGTTCCTGGCTCTATAAGGGTGAGGATGGGAACTATGCGCTGGATCAGGAACAGGTAGCGGCATGGGTGAAGCATATGGCCTATGAGACAGATACCTTTGGACTGGAGCATGAATTTAAGACCTCCCTGGGGCCGACGATTACGCTGGCCGCAGGCGGGGACTATGGATGGGTCATCGATAAGGAGGCCACTACAGCTGCTCTGATACAGGCGGTTCAGGAGGGACAGAACATCACGACAGAGCCTGTATATCTGTACAGAGGCATGGACAGGGCCACGAATGATATCGGGAATACATACGTGGAGATCTGCATCACAAAGCAGACCATGTGGTGTTATAAGGACGGACAGCTTGTGGTGGAGACACCTGTCGTTACAGGCAATGATTCCACAGGTTTTCAGACCCCGTCGGGAAGTGTGTGGGCGATCGATGCGAAAAAAGCGGACGCCCAGTTTAAGCTGTTTAATGTAAAGGTGGCGTTCTGGCTGCCCTTTAACGGCGATTGTGGAATTCACGATCTGGCGAGCCGTACGGAATTTGGCGGTGATATTTATCTGACCAATGGTTCCCATGGCTGTGTCAACACGCCCTATGATGCGGCGGAAAAGATTTTTAATACGGTGGAAATCGGCTATCCTGTCATAGTATATTACAGCACGGATCAGGTCGTTGGACCGGAGCCTACCCAGGAAGTGACGGTGGGCTGATACATCGTATGGAGGAAATGAGGAGCATATTATGAAAATTGTTGTTTTAGCTGGAGGAACCAGTACGGAAAGGGAGGTTTCCATTGTTACAGGAACAGGAGTCTGCAAGGCGCTGAGGGAGAGAGGGCATCAGGCCGTGTTGCTGGATGTGTTTTTCGGCTTGGCTTCAGCAGAGTCTGGAGAAGTTTTCACGGATGATTACGATGTGGATCAGGCGGCCGCTTACATGCGCAGCTTTAACGGGCGGCTGGAGCAGGAGAAGGTTCAACGGCGGGAATTCTTCGGCCCTCAGGTGATCCGTCTCTGTCAGGCGGCTGATATCGTTTTTATGGCTCTGCATGGGTCTAACGGAGAAGACGGGAAGGTACAGGCAGCCTTTGACCTGTACGGGATCCGGTACACGGGTACTGAATATCTGAGCAGCGCCATAGCCATGAATAAGTCATTGACTAAACAGTTTTTTAGGGCCTGGAAGGTGCCGACGCCGGGAGGGGCGGTTTTCAACAGGAATCAGAAGGATATCGGGCTTGAGGCGAACGGCCTGAAGCTTCCGGTGGTTGTGAAACCGTGCTGCGGCGGCTCCAGTGTCGGCATCACAATTGCGCGCACTGATGAAGAATATGAGCAATCTCTGAAAGAGGCTTTTTCTTATGAAGACCAGATTGTTGTGGAGGAATATATTGACGGCCGGGAATTCTCTGTGGCCGTGATCGGCGGTAAGGCTTATCCTGTCATAGAGATCGCTCCTAAGGAAGGCTTTTACGATTATCACAATAAGTATCAGGCAGGTTCTACAGTGGAGACCTGCCCGGCAGAGCTTTCCCCTGATAAGACCAGGGAGATGCAGGAGTACGCCAAACTGGGAACGAAAGCCCTGGGGATTACCGGATATTGCCGGCTGGATTTCATGATGGATCAGGATGAAAAGATGTACTGCCTGGAGGCGAATACTCTGCCGGGGATGACGCCTACCAGCCTGATCCCGCAGGAAGCGGAAGTTCTTGGAGAAAGTTACCCTGAGTTGTGCGAAAAGCTGATTCGGATTTCATTGGAAAAATATCAGGAGCAGGTGCTATGAAAAATCTGACTTTGGAACATCTGGCGGATGCCTGCGGAGGGCGCTATACAGGGCCGGATGACAAGAAGAATCTCTGTGTGACAGATATTACCACAGACAGCCGGAAGACGACCGAAGGCTGTCTGTTTGTCCCCATCAGGGGAGCCAGGGCCGACGGCCATGATTATATCGGCCAGGTAATAGAAAAGGGTGCGGCGGCAGTGCTGTCGGAAAAGGAACTGGGAGATACGGGATTCCCTTATATTTTGGTAGAGTCTTCCCTGCAGGCGGTGAAGGACATCGCGGAGTATTACCTCCGCCAGCTGGATATCCCGGTCATCGGTATTACCGGAAGCGTGGGAAAGACCAGTACCAAGGAGATGGTGGCGGCGGTGCTGCGTCAGAGATACCGGGTGCTGAAGACAGAGGGCAATTTTAATAACGAACTGGGGCTGCCCCTGACTGTTTTCCGTCTGAGAGAAGAAGATGAGATTGCCGTTTTAGAAATGGGTATCAGTGATTTTGGAGAGATGCACCGTCTGGCTAAGATAGCCAGGCCGAAAACCTGCATTATGACAAATATTGGCTGGTGTCATCTGGAGAACCTGAAGACCAGGGATGGGATCTTAAAGGCCAAATCGGAAATCTTCGATTTCTTGCAGTCTGATGGGAGAATTATACTGAACGGCGATGACGATAAGCTTTCCGGGATTCAAGAAGTGAAAGGGATAGAACCTTGCAGGTTCGGCATGAATCCATCCAATGATATCTGGGCGGATGAGCTGGAGGGCAGAGGGCTGAAGGGAATCAGCTGTCAGATTCACACACCGTCGGGGGCATTCCGGACGCTGGTTCCGATGCCTGGACGCCATATGGTATATAATGCACTGGCCGGAACCGCGGCTGGCCTGATCTATGGTCTGAACCTGGAAGAGATCCGCAGAGGGATTGAGAGTTTTGAGTCTCTGAGCGGGCGGTTCCATATCATAGAAGCTCCCAGATACACAGTAATAGACGATTGTTATAATGCTAATCCGGTATCTATGAAAGCTTCCCTGCAGGTGCTGCAGGACGGGGAAGGGAGGCGGATAGCTGTACTGGGGGATATGGCTGAGCTGGGAGAGGACGAGAAACGGCTTCATGCAGAGGTAGGGGCGTTTGCTGCAAGCCTGTCCATCGACGCCCTATATTGTGCCGGGCCTCTCTGCGCCTCTCTGGCGGAAGCGGCGAAGGAGGTCCGGCCAAAGCTGGATGTCCGGCATTTCTACAGCAGAGATCAGCTGATGGTTGAGCTGCCGCGCCTGCTGGAGGAAGGGGATACTGTACTGGTGAAAGCATCTCATTCCATGCAGTTCAACCGGATCGTGTCCATGCTGGAAAACTGATTAGATACGGCGAAGCAGCGCCCATATGCCCATCATGATTTCACTGGGAATGAATTTTGCAGCGATCCGGTGGAAAAAAGAGACGGGGCCGGGAGTAGATACAGGAAGTCCGAGACGGCTGTCAGACAGCGCCAGGCGTACCACGGTTTCTTTTTTAGAGGCCAGCGGGAAGTGCCGGATAGCGTTGCTGCCGGCCGTTTCTTTTGCTTTTGGTATAAATTCTGTGTTCTTAATCCAATAAGGGCATACAGCTGTGACCTTTATTCTGCGGCTCATCAACTCTATGCGCAGAGCCCGGCTGAAGCGGTAAAGAAAAGCCTTGGATGAAGAATATACATTCAGATAGGGAAATGGCTGGAAAGCAGATGTGGAACAGATCTCCAGTATCCGGTCGCCTCTGTGCATGTAAGGGAGTGCAAGCAGGGTGACATCTACGGCGGCCCGGCAGTTCAGATCGATCATTCGGTCCGCGTCCTGGCGGGTTACTTCCCGGTAGTTTCCGATCTTGCCGAATCCGGCAGCATTAATTAATATGTGAATCTGGGGATTTTCCTTCGCAAGCAGCTGTTCCAGCTCGTCCATGCTCTCCGGACTGGTCAGATCCAGGGAAAGAGGGCGCACGGGGATGCTGGCAAGCCTGGATAGTTCCAGTAGGCGGTCCTTTCTGCGGGCGACTGCCCAGATCTCGTCCAGGCTTTCTCTGCACAGCTGCAGGACGAATTCCCTGCCCAGCCCCGATGAAGCTCCTGTGATCAATGCAATTCTCATGGCATTACCTCCTTTTACAGGAATCTTACAATGAATCCGGGCAGAAAACAAGGGGGGAGATCTTATTGCTTTAGGCCGAACACTTCATGGACGGGAAGAGAGAATACAATGCCGCGTTCTCCTGTCTTAGAAGACAATGTGCTGTTGATTGCTTCCATGACGGGCAGCTTTTTCTCCGCAGGAACAAGGATCATCAGTATCTCTTTTTCTTGCTGAAGCGTCATGCCAAAGATCCGCTTTACCTCTTCGGAATAGATACTCCGGGCTTTGCATACGGTGCCGCCCTTGCTTCCGGCCTGCTTAGCCGCTTCCATCGCCAGGTCGGACATGCCATTGTCAACGATGGACAGAATCAGTTCATGGTGTAGTGTCTCTTTCATTTTTAATTCCTCCTCAGGCAGACAGACTGTGGCTGGAGTGTTTTCCAGCTGTACGGACAGGGCTTTGGTGATTCCTGACAGGGGCAGGGAGCAGGCGATACCCAAACCTGGCCTGGAAAAGTTCATTTCTTTTTCCAGACGCTTCAGGATGACGGATGCGCATTCGCCGGCTGCCATGCTGATGATAATTTCTTTCTGTGGTTCATCCAGTCCCAGGTAATCCATGATCTTTGAGCTGGCCGTTCCGTGACCGTTCAGAATCAGCTGGACGGGACAAGAATATTCCTGAAGAAACCGGGCGGCCTTGGCAGCTTTTCCACGATCCACAACAATCATAAGTAAATAAACGGGAAGTATACCTTTCATTGAGATTCATCCTCCTCCAGTTCAATGATTTCATCTTGTTCTATGATGTCCGGACGGGCCGGCAGGTGTCTCAGCCTTCTCTGGTAGACAGCCCCGATCAGTTGAAGAATAACCAGCGGGGTCATTGCCACCATGGCTACAATCCCGAAAGCGTCTGACAGAATATCCCCGCCAACCGCTGAGCAGGCGCCCATGGCCAGCGGCAGCAGGAAGGTAGCGGTCATGGCCCCTGAGGCTACTCCGCCGGAGTCAAACGCAATGGAAGTAAAGATAGGGGGCACAGCAAAGGTGAGTGCCAGGGCTATTGCGTATCCCACTGCAAGGAAAGGCAGAAGCGGAAGGCCCGAAACCAAACGGAACATGGACAAACCCACAGATACGGCCATGCCGATGGATAAGCCCTTCATCATAGTGGTGCGGGAGATGGAGCCTCCGGTTACGTCTTCTACCTGCTGATTCAGCACTGCGACAGCGGGCTCCGCCCGGACAATAAAATAGCCGATGACCATGCCTACAGGCACCAGAATCCACTTCCAGGGAAGAGAGGCCAGCTGCTGTCCCAGATAATTTCCGGCCGGCATGAAACCCACGTTGACGCCTGTGAGAAAGAGTGTCAGCCCGATGAAGGAATAGAGCATGCCCACCAGTATCTTGATTATTTTTTTTCTGCGCAGTTTTAAAAAGAAAATCTGGAAAAACAGAAAGAAAAGCAGTATGGGCATGAGGGCAAAGGCCACCTCTCTCGCATATTCGGGGAATTCCCGCCCGAAGATCTGAGAAAGCTCCGCTGTAGTTTGTATATTGGGTATTTCCAGAGGCTCGTAAGTACCGGAGGAAGAACCGAAAGCCAGGCCAAGGATCATAGTGGCCAGGATGGGGCCAATCGAACAGAGGGCAACCATGCCGAAGCTGCCGGATTCACTGTTCTTACTCTGGCCGATAGATGAGAGCCCAACGCCCAGGGTGAGAATAAAGGGCACAGTGATAGGACCGGTAGTCACTCCGCCGGAATCGAACGCAACAGAAAGAAAATCTTTTGGAACAAAAATTGCTAAGATAAAAACGATGGCGTAAAAAATCAGGAGAATTCTGGAAAGGCTCCAGCCAAACAGGCTGCGCAGAAATGCCACGATCAGGAATATTCCCACTCCCGCCGCCACGGACAGGATCAGAAGCATATCCGGAACGCCGGGGGTCTGACCTGCAAGAACCTGAAGGTCCGGTTCCGCCATGGTCACAAAGGCACCGATCAGAAAGCAGGCAGGGATGATGAATACGAGACGGCCTGATTTGGCGAGCTGTGTGCCTACCTGTTCGCCAATAGGCAGCATGGCCATGTCGACACCCAGTGTAAAAAAGCCCATACCGAGTATCAGCAAAACGGCGCCTACAAGGAAAAGCATCAGCGGGGCCAGCGGCATGGGCGTAATAGTGATACAGAGGAGTATCACGATGAAGGTGATCGGCATGACGGCAGAAAGAGATTCCAGAGTCTTTTGTCGTAACTGTTTATTCAAATAGGTACCTCCTGTGATGGTATTCCGGTAAAGGATATGCCCGACAGAAAGCCAAAAAACAGAAATGCTTCAGAGCGCGGCAGATCGTCAATGGTCTGTCTTATCAGATATGTGGCGTTTGATAGCTTCAAAACTTTCTTCACTGATTACGTGTTCGATACGGCATGCATCTTCCACGGCGGTCTTCTCGTTGACGCCCAGCTTTATCAGGAGACTGGAGATCAGTGTATGACGTTCGTACATTTTCGCGGCGATTGCCAGACCGGACGGAGTCAGAGTGATGTGTCCGTCTTCGTTCATTATGATGAGGTCATTCTGCCTCAGATTCTTCATGGCAACACTTACGCTGGGTTTTGAGAACTCAAGTTCCGCAGCGATATCTATGGAACGGACATAAGGCTGTCTCTGGCTCAGAATTAATATGGTTTCAAGATAATTTTCAGCGGATTCCTGAATTTTCATATTGCACCTTCCTTTTAATTTGAAAAATGCAGAGCAATTTGGTCCGGGATCAGATACTCTGCAAGGTTATTTCCTCAATATTATAAATTGTAACATGTTCTGGAAAAATGGGCAACCGGAAAAGCCTGATTTTTCACGGGAAAACGCCCGCGGAAAAAAATATTGATGGAAGAAAAGAAGTTGCAGAATATTTAGGTTGCTTTTTTCCAGTTATTGTATTATAATCATGATGTAAAAAGAATTTACCCTTCAAAAAATTTTTTTTACAATTAATAACCCCTTATTAATTATTTATACTCCCCTCGAAGTGCTTCGGTAGCTCCCCTACCGGAGCATTTCTCTTTTATGGCCAGGGATATAGATGAAGGGATATCATGGGGAAGTGGTTTTGATAAAATGTCTCTTGAAAGGTTCTGAATAAAAAGGAGGGGCCGGTATTCCTGGAATACCGGCGTATGAAAAAGATTTATTTTAATAAAAGTCTGATTGGCTTTTCTATATTTTTATCTTACAACAGGACTGTGAAAGAATTGTGTTCACAAATTAAAAAGACTGTGAACGATATTTTAACAATATATGATACCGGACAACGCTGGATGATGTGATCCGGGGCTTGACAGATATAAAAGAAGAGTGTAAACTATAAATCATAAATGGCATATGCCAGAAATGATGGAGGAACTGAATGCCAAGACCCTGTAAACGAAGAAGAATCTGTGCCATGCCCCGCAACAACAGTTTTGCGCCCATGGGCAATGGAGAGAGGGATGAGAAGCCGGAGAAGAGGATCATCATGTCGTTGGATGAATATGAAGCGGTCAGGCTGATTGATCTGGAGGATCTCAGCCAGGAAGACTGTGCCAGGCAAATGGGCATAGCCAGAACCACGGCACAGGCGGTCTATAACAGCGCGCGCCGGAAGCTGGCGGAATGCCTGACCGAAGGCCTGGAGCTGCGCATTGAGGGCGGGCAGTATGTTCTCTGCCAGGAAGCCGCGGGAAACTGCGGCTGTGGGCGGTGTCCGCGGCAGGGGCATCAGAAGACGGCAGACTGTGAATGTAACACAGAAATTTATCAGCAAACAGGAGGAAAAAAGATGAGAATAGCAGTAACTTATGAGAATGGGGAGATATTTCAGCATTTCGGACACAGCGAGCAGTTTAAGATCTATGAAACGGCTGACGGCAAAGTTCTGTCTGCAGAGGTAGTGGATACGAATGGGAGCGGCCACGGCGCACTTGCGGGCTTTCTGAAGGATCACAGCGTGGATGCGCTGATCTGCGGTGGAATCGGAATGGGAGCACAGAATGCCCTGTCGGAAGCGAGGATCACTTTATACGGCGGTGTGAGCGGGAATGCTGACGAAGCGGTGGAAGCTCTTTTGAAAGGGAATCTGAATTTTAATTCGGAAGCCACCTGCAGCCACCATGAACATGAACATCATGGCAACTGCGGTGAAGGCGGCTGCGGAGAACACGGCTGTCATTAAGACAGCTCACGGAAGATTTCCTGGTATTCCCCGGAAAATATGCTGTTTTTGCGCCAGATAAAGACAATATTATGAACAATATGGAAATCCTTCAGCGGGATCTGCCGGATAGCGCCCCGCCGGATGGAGTCACGCACTACGGACTCATACAGAAAAGTGATACCGCAATCCTCCTCTGTAAGGATCCGTATTGCATTCATATTGGTGATTTCCTGGATTCCGGAGAAACAGTCCACATCGCAATCGTGATCTTTCAGGTAGAATTCCAGAATTTCGCGGGTGCCGGAACCAGATTCGCGCAGAATAAGCGTTTCCGGGAAAAGGTCACTGATGATGGACGGCTCCTCTCTAAAATGATGGCGGGAGGAACAAACCGGTATGAATTCGACTTGCTTCCAGATCAGGAAATCGAATTCCTCCTTTGGAAAACGGCCCTCGATCATGGCTACATCCAGAGTTCCCTCTCTGAGCATATTCAGAAGTTTAGTAGTATTATCAATTGAGAGGCGGATTTTCCTGTCCGGATGGCTGCGGAGAAGGCGGCTCAGAGGAACAGGGAGCATGAATTCTCCGACAGTCATAGTCGCTCCCATCGAGAGTGGCTTTTTTCTTTTCGCAATCGTATTTAGTTCATTCTGCAGCCGGAGCTCATCGTTCCTGATGGTCGTAAGTGCCTGATACAGGTGTTCGCCCTGCTCTGTCAGCAGCAGTTTTTTGCCCCGGAGAGAAAATAATTTTGTGTGATAGTATTCCTCCAGATAGTGAATATGCTGCGTGACCGCGGGCTGCGTAATATTCAGTTCAGCCGCTGCTCTGGTGAAATTCAGAAGGCGGGCGGCGCATAAAAAGGTTTCTGTACGAAAATCCAGCATAGTAGCCTCCATTCTAATAAATATCCGGGTTGCGGGATAATATGTTAAAATCATAACACATATTTATTGATATATAAAGTATAATAATTTTACATTATAAATCATTGGGCGTAAAATGAAATCAAGTATTAAGGGCAAATTTTGAACGTGTACCCACAGGGCACCCCGTAATGCATGCCCTAACGGGCGGAGGAACAGCTTTGCTGTTCCACAAAGTATATTTTGTGTGGGAGGAAAAAAATGAACGTATTATTAATCGGAGGCGTAGCAGCCGGAACAAAAGCAGCAGCCAAGCTGAAGCGTGAGAACAGAGACATGGACGTTACAATTTTAACGAAAGACCGGGATATTTCCTATGCGGGCTGCGCGCTGCCCTATTATGTGGGCGGTGAGGTTGAATCAAGAGATCAGCTGATCGTCAACACTCCAGAGAAGTACGCGGCACTCACAGGCGTCAGAGTGCTGACAGGACGGGAAGCTTTCAGCCTGGATGCGAAGGGCAAAAAAGTGCAGGTTAAAAACCTGGAAGACGGAAGCAGTGAAAGCTACGGATACGATGCGCTTGTGATTGCTACAGGAGCCTCTTCAATTGTTCCGAAAATGAACGGGGCGGCATTGAAAGGAGTGTTCAAGCTCCGTATGCCGGATGACGCCATTGATATGCGGAGGTATCTGCAGGAATCTGGAGCGGGCAAAGCGGTCGTAGTGGGCGGCGGCTTTATAGGCCTGGAGACGGCGGAGAATCTGAAAGCTCAGGGTCTCCAGGTGACTGTATTGGATGCCGCGCCGCAGATTATACCAGGCGTCCTGGATCCGGAGATGGCGGTTTACGCCAAAAGACATCTTCAAAAGAATGGTATCCGCGTGTTCACAGGAGTGATGGTAGAAGAACTTCTGGGAGACAGCAGAGTAACAGCCGTGAAATCCAGCGCAGGAACGTTTCCGGCCGATCTGGTTGTGATGTCCATAGGAATCCGGCCCAATACTGCCTGGCTGCAGGACAGCGGACTGGAGATGGAGAAGGGTACAATCCTTACCGACGGAGAACTCCGCACGAATCTTCCGGATGTCTATGCGGCGGGGGACTGCGCCATGGTTACCAACAGGATTACCGGTAAACGGCAATGGTCACCCATGGGCTCCAGCGCTAACCTGGAAGGGCGTATGCTGGCACAGGTGCTTGCAGGAGAGAAAAAGAACTATCCGGGTGTCCTTGGAACTGGTGTCGTGAAGCTCCCGGGATTGAATTGCGGCCGCACCGGGCTCACGGAAAAAGCTGCCCGGGATGAGGGCTATGACGTGGAAACCGTTCTGGCGGTAACCGATGATAAAGCACATTACTATCCGGGAGCGGCGAATTTTGTCACGAAGCTGATTGCTGACCGGAAGAGCCATAAGCTGCTGGGCATGCAGGTGTTCGGCCCGGGAACGGTTGATAAGATGGTGGATATAGCTGTAACCGGAATCTCCATGGGTGCGGTCCTGGAAGATTTTGACCAGATGGACTATAGCTATGCACCGCCGTTCTCCACAGCGATTCATCCTTTTGTGCAGGCTGTCTATATGCTTGAAAACAAACTGGACGGAACGATGGTGAGCATGACGCCGGCGGAGTATCTGGCCGGAGCGGCTGATGAATTCCGCGTGGTGGACGCTTCCACGGCGCCTCAGATACCCGGGGCCGTATATGTGAAGCTGGAAGAGGTGAACGGGCCGGTAGATGGATTGGGTCAGGAAGAGAAGCTGCTTCTGGTCTGTGCCAAAGGAAAACGGGCATATTTCCTGCAGAACAGGCTCAAACATTACGGTTACACGAATACTGTGGTTCTGGAGGGCTCCACATTCTTTAATGATGTAAAAGTTAAGGGTGTAAAGGCTACTGTATCCCCGGAAGATATCACCCGTGTGAAGGGTTTGGGATTCCTGCATGATAAAAATACGGCGGACCGTTTTAACGCCCGTGTGATCACGCGGAATGGGAAAATAACTGCTGACGAGATGCAGGCGATCACGGAGGGGGCAAAGAAGTTCGGGAACGGAGAGGTTACTATGACTTCCCGGCTGACCATGGAGATACAGTCTGTCCCTTATGAGAATATTGAACCGTTGAGGGAGTTCTTGATGGATGCCGGCCTGGAGACGGGAGGAACCGGATCAAAGGTGCGTCCGGTGGTGTCCTGTAAGGGAACTACCTGCCAGTACGGCCTGATTGATACCTTCGCGATCTCAGAAGAGATCCATGAGCGTTTTTATAAGGGCTATCACGATGTAAAACTGCCGCATAAGTTTAAAATAGCGGTTGGCGGCTGCCCCAATAACTGTGTGAAACCGGATCTGAATGACCTGGGAGTCATCGGCCAGAGAATTCCGGAGATTGACATGGAAAAGTGCCGGGGCTGTAAGAAATGCCAGATAGTGGAAAACTGCCCGATTAAGATCGCGAAGCTGGAAAATGGTAAGCTTTCCATCGACCCGGAAGCCTGCAACCACTGCGGCCGCTGTGTGGGCAAATGCCCGTTCCATGCAGTAACTTCCTATACCAACGGATACAGGATCTATATCGGAGGACGCTGGGGAAAATGGGTTGCCAAAGGACGTTATCTGGATAAAGTATTTACAGATAAAGAAGAAATGATGGATGTCATAGAAAAAGCAATCCTTCTTTTCAGAGAGCAGGGAATTACCGGAGAACGTTTCTCTGATACCATAGCCAGGCTGGGATTTGAGAACGTTCAGGAGCAGCTTCTTTCTGAAGAGCTTTTGAATAGAAAGGAAGAAAACATTAAAGCTGAGAAGCATCTGACAGGCGGAGCCACCTGCTGATAGCCGGAAGGCGTTAAACGGTTGCAAAAGATCACATTTTTCTGTATAATGCATAAAGTGAGATGATAGATGCTTTTTAATCATCTAAAAATGAAAAACAGAGGGAAAGATGATGGTCCATAAAAATGTGTTGGATGCCATGGGGCATACACCGATGATTCAGTTAAACCACCTGGGCGATCCTGACGGCGCGAGAATCCTGGTAAAATATGAAGGGCTGAATGTGGGCGGTTCCATTAAAACGAGAACGGCTTATAATATGATCCAGGAAGCAGAAAAGCAGGGATTGATTCAGAGCGATACAATTATAGTGGAGCCCACCAGCGGGAACCAGGGAATAGGCCTGGCTTTGATTGGAGCAGTCTGCGGATATCATACGATTATTATCATGCCTGATTCCGTCAGCGAAGAACGAAGAAAACTGGTGCGCCATTACGGGGCGGAAGTTATCCTGATTCACGATGCAGGCGATATTGGGGCATGCATAGATGAGTGCCTTCAGACTGCGCTGCGGATGGCCAGTGAGAATCCCAGGGTTTATGTGCCCCAGCAGTTTTCAAACCCTGCCAATAATGAGGTCCACCGCTATCACACGGCGGCAGAGATCCTTGAGCAGGTAGAGGGGCCTATCGATGGCTTTTGTTCGGGCGTCGGTACCGGCGGAACGATTTCAGGCATTGGAGAAGTGCTGAAGGCACAGAATCCGGAGATCGAGATCTGGGCGGTAGAGCCGGAAAACGCGGCGATACTGGCCGGAGGAAATATCGGCACCCATCTTCAAATGGGAATCGGTGACGGTCTGATTCCGGAGAACCTGAATCAGAATATTTACAGCGATATCTGCATTATAACAGATGACGAGGCAATCCAGACGGCGAAGGACCTGGCGAGAAGAGAAGGCCTGATGTGCGGAATCTCCAGTGGAACCAACGTAGCAGCTGCGGTAAAGCTGGCGAAAAAGCTGGGAAAGGGAAAAACAGTGGTGACAGTTCTTCCGGATACGGCGGAACGGTATTTCAGCACCCCTCTTTTCGGCGGCGAATAACACAATAATAGTTAAAAAAATTTTCGATTATTTTAAGTGCATAATTTCTCCCTGACCAGGAACAATAGTATCGTAACCAAAAACAAAAAACGTCAGGAGGAATTACAAATGGCTAAAAATTACAGCAGCGATGCTTCCAACCAGAATAAGACCAACAGCACAAACGAAAACAACAATACGAACGAAACCAGCAAGAACAGCAAAAACTGTGGGAGCAAGAATACCACCAGCAAGAACAGTTCTAGCAAGAACTCCACATCCAAATCTGCTTATGATATGGATGATGAATCTGAAAGATACTAAACAGTAAAATACTGTACGGTAGGAAAAGGGGCGCTGCGGCGTCCCTTTTTTTCTGTCAAAACGTTCCGAAGAGGGGCTGCATATATTAATAAAAAAGAGAAGAAGGGATATGTGTGACAGGTCTGGAGCCGATATCGGCGGATATGATTGATTTCTACGTGGGGAGGCCTGACGTAGTAATAATAGATTTACGTTCCGAAGAGGAATTTACCTCTGGACATATCAGAGGTGCGGTGAATATACCTTATGACGATGCGGAAGAAAAAATTCAATATTCCAGGCGCAAGGTACTGCTGCTCTATTGCGAGCGCGGAGCGTCAAGCCTGGCAATGGGGAAACAGCTTGCTGAGAGAGGTTATCAGGTGAAAAGTGTAATCGGAGGGATCCGGGCCTACAGAGGGCGTAATTTTGTGATCGCCTGACAAGTGAACAGCAACCAGGCTGTGACGTCATGTCTCTGCCGGGGCGGGGAACAGCTTGCGCTGTTCTGTAAGGTATGTTATGATAAAAAAATCGAAAAACAAAAGATATTTTAGCAGGGAGGATAGATTCATGAAGTATATGATAGCTTCCGATATTCACGGCTCTGCTTTATACTGCGGCAAGATGCTGAGAGCATATGAAAGGGAACAGGCTGACCGGCTATTGCTGCTGGGAGATATTCTTTATCATGGACCCCGCAACGATCTTCCGGAAGAATACAGTCCTAAAGAGGTTGCGGCAATGCTGAATGGCAGCAGAGAAAAGCTGCTCTGTATCCGGGGTAATTGCGATGCAGAGGTAGATCAGATGGTTCTTCAATTTCCGATACTGGCAGATTATGCCTTGATTTCTGAGTGCGGCCGGACTTACTATCTGAGCCATGGGCATATTTACAATGAAAAGAATCTTCCTCCGCTGATGGAATCAGACGTTTTTATTTACGGCCACACCCATGTGCCGCGGGCGGACAGGCAGGGGAAGAGAGTATTCTTCAATCCTGGCTCAGTGTCGCTGCCCAAGGAGGGGAATCCTCCCAGCTATGGGATTCTGGAGGATGGGAAGTTTCTTGTCAAAACATTTGAAGGCACAGTGCTTAGGGAACTGCGGCCATAAGGAGCAATATGGACATATATGAGTTGATCGCTCCCTGCCACTTTGGCCTGGAGTCGGTGATGAAACGGGAGATTCTGGATCTGGGTTATGAGATAAGTTCGGTGGAGGACGGAAAGGTAACATTCCTGGGAGACGCGGAGGCAATTGCCTATGCCAACATCTTCCTGAGGACTACGGAGAGGGTGCTTCTGAAGGTGGGACAGTTTCAGGCGGAGAGCTTTGAAGAGCTGTTTGAGCAAACGCGCGCCCTGCCCTGGGAGAATTATATCCCCAAAGACGGGAAATTTTGGGTTGCGAAGGCTAATTCTATTAAAAGCAAGCTGTTCAGCCCTTCAGATATTCAGTCTGTCATGAAAAAGGCCATTGTGGAGCGGCTAAAGGAACACTATCGTGTGGAATGGTTTCCGGAGGACGGGGCCAGCTATCCGATCCGGGTATCTTTTTTGAAAGATCAGGCGGTAATTGGCCTGGACACGACGGGGGTTTCTCTGCATAAGAGAGGATACCGACAGCTGACGGCCAAGGCACCGATCACAGAGACGCTGGCGGCTGCTCTTCTGATGCTAACGCCCTGGAAGAGGGAACGTATTCTGGTGGACCCTTTTTGCGGCAGCGGGACCTTCGTTATAGAAGCAGCGATGATGGCAGCAGTCATAGCCCCCGGCATGAACCGGACATTTCTGGCACAGCAGTGGAGAGAACTGGTTCCAGAGAAGTGCTGGCGTGATGCCCTGGAAGAGGCAAGGGAACAGGTGGATCTTTCGGTGGCAACTGATATTCAGGGGTATGATATCGACGGTGAGATCATCAAAGCAGCCAGAGAAAATGCCAGGCTGGCCGGCGTGGAGCAAATGATACATTTTCAGCAGAGGGCAGTATCAGAATTGTCGCATTCCGGAAAATATGGATTTATAGTGACAAATCCCCCTTATGGAGAACGGCTGGAGGAAAAATCGGCGCTCCCCGAAATATACCGTACCCTGGGAGAACGTTTTTCGCAGTTAGATACCTGGTCGCTGTATCTCATCACCAATTTTGAGGATGCCCAGCGCTGTATAGGCAGGCAGGCGGCCAAGAACAGAAAAATCTACAACGGAATGCTGAAAACTTATTTTTACCAGTATCCGGGACCAAAGCCGCCAAAAAGAACAGAAAAAATCCAGTAGAAATTGTCAACCTACCCCAAATCGTGTATAATACGGAGGATAAAGAGTAATATGTACCAGATAATTTTTGCTACCGGAAATGCCGGAAAGATGAAAGAAGTCCGGGAGATCCTCGCAGACCTTCCCGCGCAGGTCCTGTCAATGAAAGAGGCAGGAATAGACACAGACATTGTGGAGGACGGCACCTCATTTGAGGAGAATGCGGTCATAAAAGCGAGAGCGGTTGCCGGCGCCCTGGGCGAAAGGGAAAAGGCGGTAGTGCTGGCGGATGATTCAGGTCTGGAGATAGACTGGCTGAATGGAGAACCGGGCATATATTCAGCGCGCTACATGGGCGAGGATACTTCCTACAGGATTAAAAACGCCAATCTGATTGCCCGCCTGGACGGTGTCCCTCCCGAAAAAAGGACGGCCCGTTTTGTCTGTGCCATCGCAGCAGTGCTTCCGGACGGGGAGGTACTTACGACCCGTGGAGTTATAGAGGGGAAGATCGGCTATGAGGAACGGGGGGCCAACGGATTCGGATACGATCCTATTTTCTATCTGCCGGATATGAGCAGAACGACGGCAGAGCTGACTCCTGCGGAGAAAAACGCAGTCAGCCATCGGGGAAATGCCTTAATGGCGATGAAAAAGGAATTGTCGGAGAGGATGCAGGGATGAAAGTTTTGGTTGTAAGCGATACTCATGGACATGCGGAACAGATTAAGAGGGTTCTGGATAAGACCGGGGCTGTTGATGCTCTTGTACACTGTGGGGATATTGAGGGGCAGGAGGAATATATCCGCAGGCTGGCGGATTGTCCCTGCTATATGGTTGCGGGGAATAATGACTGGGGAACTGACCTGAACAGAGAGATTTTGCTGACACTGGATGATTACCGGGTATTTATCACTCATGGGCATTCTTATGGAGTGTCTCTGGGAACGGAGCGGATTCGGGATGAAGCGGCCAGCCGGAATGTGCAGATCGCAATTTTCGGCCACACGCACAGGCCTCTGATCGATACCGAGGATAACCTGACATTGCTCAATCCCGGTTCCCTCTGTTATCCGCGCCAGATCGGCAGGAAACCTACATATCTGGTCATCAATATAGACAGGGATCATGAGGCTCATTATGCCATCGGACAGCTGGATTAGGGACCTGATTTGCGGCGCGCAGTTTACAGAAAAAAAGTATTGACAAGTTGTGGTTTATATAATATACTATAACTTGCGTTAAGCGCTGGTTTGCCCAAAACCAGTGCAGATAGCGGATTCTGTGACCTTTCGGGGTGTGGCTCAGCTTGGCTAGAGCGCCTGGTTTGGGACCAGGAGGTCGCAGGTTCGAATCCTGTCACCCCGACTGACAGCCCGTATTGGGCATGCGTGCAGGTGTAGTTCAATGGTAGAACACCAGCCTTCCAAGCTGGATACGTGGGTTCGATTCCCATCACCTGCTTTGTACCGTAAGGTACTACGTGTTTGTAGCTCAGTTGGATAGAGCAACGGCCTTCTAAGCCGTGGGTCGGGGGTTCGAATCCCTTCAAGCACGTTTTCGCTTATAAGCGGATAGGGTGAAAGGTAATCCATTCACTCTCAGTGCAGATGTATTTCTTCCGCCGGAAGAACTCGGCACATGAATATGGTGGGTATAGCGCAGTTGGTTAGCGCGCCAGATTGTGGCTCTGGAGGCCAAGGGTTCGAATCCCTTTATCCACCCTGCCGTGATGGCGAAACATTGGGCTATCGCCAAGCGGTAAGGCACAGCACTTTGACTGCTGCATACGCTGGTTCGAATCCAGCTAGCCCAGTCACTTACGGAGCATTAGCTCAGGTGGTAGAGCACTTGACTTTTAATCAAGTTGTCCGGGGTTCGAATCCCCGATGCTTCACGAAGAATGGATGATGACTTTTACTCTTAGGAATGGGATTCGTGAGGGCAGAAGTCATCATCTGTTTTATATACGCGGCTATGGCGGAATTGGCAGACGCGGCGGGTTTAGGTCCCGTTGGGAAACCATGCAGGTTCAAGTCCTGTTAGCCGCAGAGGAATGGGCCACTGCAAAATGATTGTTCCACGAGGGCTAGTTTTTCCGGACGGAATGCGGAATTATTTGCCTGCCGGTGGTTTCTGTTTTGCAGCGGCCCTGTTTTAATACTCAGCCGGCACAGCATGAGAAGTGCTAAATCAGTCCCTGTCCGTTATCAGTTGTATTTATAATGAAGAAAAAGAGGCTGCAGGGGCACGAAGATGGATAAATTCTGTCGAAAAAAAATAGTTGAGTTTTATACCCCCTTTTGCTATACTATATATAGTGTTTTGGCATATTGTGGATTTTGCCATCTATACACAGACGTATTATCCCGTCTATTGACACTTGTCAGTCAATCTCAAAAATCCCCGTTGTGAACAATAGAAAGATGTGAGGAATAGAACCATGATGAAAGAAAAATATGAGTCTTTGCCATTAAGTGAACTGAGGCAGGTCGCTAAGGCCAGAGGTCTGAAGGGGATTTCAACCCTGCGCAAGGAACAGCTGGTAGAGCGGATGCTGCAGGAAGATGAAAAGGAGAAGACGGAAAAGCCAGAGAGACCAGACCCGGAAACAGAGGAAAAGCCAGACAGATCTGAACGGGCAGACGGAGGGAAAGGCCGTCCGGTAAATGACGGTGAAGAGCATCCGAAATCAGATTTCCAGGCATTGGACAGCGGCCAGGAGGTCTGCGGGATCCTGGAAGTGCTGGCGGACGGATATGGGTTTATCCGTTCAGACAATTTCCTGCCCGGTGACAATGATGTATATGTATCCCCTTCCCAGATCCGCAGGTTTGGACTGAAGACCGGTGACGTGCTGAAGGGAAATACCAGGGTTAAATCACAGAATGAGAAGTTTTCAGCCTTATTATATGTTAAGAATATCAATGGGATGAGCCCTCATGAGAGCTCAAAACGTTTTAATTTTGAAGATATGACGCCGATCTTTCCGGATCACAGAATTCATCTGGAGAGGCCCGGCGGAAGTCTGGCCATGAGGATCGTAGATCTGGTCAGCCCCATCGGTAAGGGGCAGAGGGGGATGATCGTATCGCCTCCGAAAGCTGGAAAAACCACACTTCTGAAGGACGCAGCCAAATCAATCCTGCGCAACAATCCGGAGATGCATCTTATGATCCTGCTGATTGACGAGCGGCCGGAGGAAGTGACCGATATAAAGGAGACGGTGCAGGGGCCAAATGTGGAAGTGATCTACTCTACCTTTGATGAACTGCCGGAGCACCACAAGAGGGTGTCTGAGATGGTTATTGAACGTGCAAAGCGCCTGGTAGAGAACAAAAGGGACGTAGTGATTTTTATTGACAGCATTACCCGTCTGGCGCGAGCCTATAACCAGGTGGTGCCGCCCAGCGGAAGAACACTCTCCGGTGGTCTGGACCCGGCGGCCCTCCATATGCCGAAGCGTTTCTTCGGCGCGGCCCGGAATATGCGTGAAGGCGGAAGCCTGACGATTCTGGCAACGGCGCTTGTGGATACGGGAAGCAAGATGGACGATGTGGTCTATGAAGAATTCAAGGGAACCGGCAATATGGAACTGGTCCTGGATCGTAAGCTTCAGGAAAAACGGGTCTTCCCCGCTATTGACATTGTGAAGTCCGGGACCAGGCGAGAAGACCTGCTGCTGACAACAGAGGAGCAGGAAGCCGTCAGCAGCATGCGGCGAGCACTGAACGGTATGAAGTCCGACGAGGCGGCAGAAAATATCCTGAACATGTTTGCGCGCAGCCGCAATAACGCTGAACTGGTTCAGGTACTGAGAAAACAAAAAATCATTTAATTACTTGCAATTATCAGGGGGATATGATATAATTGCTAAGCTGTTGGATTGTTTGAAAGAACGCACAGCCAACGAATCAGGCAAACTATAGATGATATAGCAAGAGATAAATGATATGGAAGAGGTGAAAGCAATGAAAGAGGGAATCCATCCGGAGTATTATGAAGCAACAGTTACATGCAACTGCGGTAACACATTTAAGACCGGTTCAACAAAGCAGGATATTCATGTGGAAATTTGTTCCAAATGCCATCCGTTCTATACCGGACAGCAGAAAGCTGCTGCAGCCCGTGGACGTATTGAGAAATTCAATAAGAAATACGGCATGTAATTTAATTGAAGCTTGTAAGCGTAAACAAAGGGTTGAGGTTGCAAAATCTCAACCCATTTTACTATGAAAGCCCCGAAGGTACGGAGCACATGTCAGCATGCAGCGAAGCACGGATACCGGCGGGCGGTCCGACAGAGAGGTAATATGCATGAAATCATCGAACATCGGCGGCCAGGCTGTGATGGAAGGGATCATGATGCGGAATCAGGATCAGTATTCAATCGCGGTAAGAAAGCCTGACCAGGAAATAGAAGTTAAAGTGGAGCCTTACAAAAGCGTGATCAACTGCAAACCACTTTTGAAAATACCAGTCATACGCGGTGTGTTCAACTTCATTGATTCACTGGTTGTGGGAATCAAATGTCTGATGTATTCCGCCACATTCTACGAGGAGGAAGAGGACGCAGCAAAACAGGAAATGGCAGAAGAAGAGAAAAAAGCCAGGGAAGAGAAAGAGAAAAAAGAGGAGAAGGCGATGATGACAGGCACTCTGATTTTTTCGATTGTGATCGCCGTGGCCGTATTTATGATGCTTCCATATTTTCTGACGAACCTGTTCCGTCAGGTAATTACCTCTAAATGGGCGATCTCCCTTCTGGAATCCCTTGTACGGGTGGCGATCTTCCTGGGCTACCTGTTGTTGGTTTCACGGATGAAGGATATCCAGAGGACATTCATGTACCATGGGGCTGAGCATAAATGTATCAACTGCATTGAGCACGGACTGGAACTGAACGTGGAGAATGTGATGAAAAGTTCCCGCCTGCATAAGCGCTGCGGAACCAGCTTTCTGTTTTTTGTAATCATTGTGAGCGCGGTGTTCCTGATGTTCATACAAGTCGAATCTCATGTCTGGAGGATTGTGATCCGGCTTTTGCTGGTGCCGGTGATAGCGGGAGTTTCCTATGAGATCATCCGCCTGGCCGGAAGATCTGAGAATCCTGTGGTGAATCTGCTGAGTAAGCCAGGCATGGCGCTGCAGAAGCTGACAACCAGAGAGCCGGATGAATCTCAGGCGGAGGTTGCCATAGCGGCAGTGGAAGCTGTATTCGACTGGAGAGCGTTTTTAAAAGAAAATTTTGGATACCAGGCCGTGGATGCGGCTGGTACAGGTGAGGGAGCAGCGGTTCCCGGAATGGATGCGTAGCGCCGGCGGCGCAGATCGGTCTTTAAAAGCCTGGCTGGATTACGGAACCGAATACCTGCAGGCCAGGCAGATTGCAGATGCGAAGACTGATGCCTGGCTGTTGATGGAATATGTGGCGAATATCACTCGTAGTTTTTATTATATGCACATGCATGAGCCCATGGATGAGAACGACACGGAGGACTATCTGGGTCTGCTGAAGCGGAGAGGGGAACACGTTCCTGTCCAGTATCTGACGGGAGAAGCCTGGTTCTATGGCTATTCCTTCAGGGTGAACCAGCATGTGCTGATCCCCAGACAGGATACGGAGATCCTGGTGGAAGAGGCTCTGAAGCGTATAGAGCCGGGTATGAGGGTACTGGATCTCTGTACGGGAAGCGGCTGTGTTCTGCTGTCGGTTCTGAAAGAGGCTTCTGTGTCAGGGGTGGGAACAGATATCTCGCAGGAAGCTTTGTTAGTGGCAGAGCTGAACAGGAAGCGTCTGGGTGTTCATGCGGGCTGGATTGAAAGCGATCTGTTTGAAAATGTGGGAGGTACGTTCCAGATGATCTTGTCCAATCCGCCCTACATCCCTTCTGATGTAATACCGGAACTGGATCCGGAGGTGCGGGAGCATGAGCCGGTGCTGGCGCTGGACGGCAGGGAAGACGGCCTGTATTTCTACAGGAGGATCGTGGATGAGGCCCGAAGCTATCTCTGCCCTGGCGGCTGGCTCTGCCTGGAGATAGGATATGACCAGGGAGAAGCCCTGGAGAACATGCTGAAGAGCCATGGTTATACGGAAGTGAAAATCATCAAGGACCTGGCCGGGAACGACCGTGTTGCGGTTGGCGCGCTGAGCGGCCGGGAGCTGTAGGAGGAAGCTATTATGTTTGATAAGCTGGAGGATATACTGATCCGGCTGGAGGAGATACTGCGTCAGCTCAATGAGCCGGGTGTGGCGGATGACCCGTCGGGATTCCAGAGGCTGATGAAGGAGCAGGCAGAGCTGCAGCCCATTGCGGACACCTATCTGGCCTATAAGAAGAGCCGGCAGACCATTGAAGACAGCCTGGAGCTTCTGGACACTGAGAATGACGAAGAGATGCGGGAAATGCTGAAGGAAGAGCTGGCAGAGGCGAAAAAACAGCAGGAAGAGCTGGAGCATGAGCTGAAGATTTTGCTGCTGCCCAGAGACCCCAACGACAGCAAAAATGTAATCGTAGAGATCCGGGCGGGAGCCGGAGGGGATGAGGCCGCTCTCTTTGCAGCGGAAATCTACCGGATGTATAATAAATACGCGGAATCCCGGAACTGGAAGACGGAGATGATGAGCCTGAACGAGAATGGAATCGGCGGTTTTAAGGAAGTTACCTTCCTGCTGAACGGTGCCGGTGCCTATTCAAGGCTGAAATATGAGAGCGGCGTACACCGGGTGCAGCGGGTGCCGGAGACGGAGAGCGGAGGACGTATCCATACTTCCACGATCACCGTTGCTATCATGCCGGAGGCAGAGGAAATTGATTTCCATCTGGATATGAATGACTGTAAGTTTGATGTATTCCGGGCGTCCGGAAACGGGGGACAGTGTGTTAATACAACGGATTCCGCAGTGCGCCTGACCCACATCCCTTCGGGAATCGTCATTTCCTGCCAGGATGAGAAATCGCAGCTGAAGAATAAAGAGAAAGCCCTGAAGGTTCTGCGTTCGCGCCTCTATGAGATGGAGCTTGAGAAGCAGCATGATGCGGAGGCTAAGGAACGGAGAAGCCAGGTGGGCACCGGGGACCGTTCAGAGAAGATCCGTACCTACAATTTCCCCCAGGGGCGGGTGACAGATCACAGGATCAAGCTGACACTGCACAAGATAGACAGCATTTTGAACGGAGAGATGGATGAGCTGATCGACAGCCTGACGGCAGCAGACCAGGCGGCCAAATTGGCGAACCTGCAGGGAGAGGAACAGGAGGGTTGAATACGGTATGAAAAAAACAGCGCTGGTGATTATGGCTGCCGGGATTGGGAGCCGCTTTGGCAAGGGGATCAAACAGCTGGAGCCAGTGGGGCCGGGGGGAGAGATCATCATGGATTACTCGGTTCATGATGCACTGGAAGCTGGCTTTAATAAGGTGGTATTTATTATCCGCAAGGATCTTGAGAAGGATTTTAAGGAAATTATCGGGCAGCGGATGGAGCAGAGAACAGAGGTAGTCTATGCGTTCCAGGAGCTGGATGATCTGCCGGACGGCTTCACGAAGCCAGAGGGACGGACGAAGCCCTGGGGCACAGGGCAGGCGATCCTTTGCTGCAAAGGCCTGGTTCATGAACCTTTTGCGGTTATTAATGCAGATGATTATTATGGTAAAGAACCTTTTGTCAAGCTGCATGACTACCTGATCCAGGATCATCCGGTCAGAGACGGAGTGCAGCCGGTCTGCATGGCTGGTTTCCGTTTGGGCAACACGCTGAGCGACAATGGAGGCGTTACCCGCGGAGTCTGTGTGATGGACGGCCAGAACCGTCTGATTGGGATACATGAAACCTCTAATATAGTAAAGACTGCGGAGGGAGCGGCTGTGGAAGGCGAGCAGGGACTGACTCCGCTGGACGCCGATTCCAGAGTGTCCATGAACATGTGGGGGCTTCAGCCGGAATTTATAGATTTACTGGAAAAAGGTTTTGTAAGCTTTCTGTCGGAGATGGAATCGGGAGATCTGAAAAAAGAATATCTGCTTCCCATTTTTATCGACGGGCTTCTGCAGAGCGGCCGCGCTCAGGTAAAGGTGCTGGAAACTCAGGAGAACTGGTTCGGAGTCACCTATCAGGAAGATAAAGAGGCTGTGGTACGGGCTTTTCAGAGACTGATTGCCGAAGGGGTATACAGCCGGAATCTCTATGAATGACAAAAAAGGAGGCAGCAAATGGGAAAGTATTTTGGCACAGACGGTTTCCGGGGGGAAGCCAACGTAAATTTGACAGTGGAACACGCTTATCAGGTGGGCAGATATCTGGGCTGGTATTTTGGAAGAGACCACAAAGCGAAGATCGTGATCGGCAAGGATACCAGGCGTTCCAGCTATATGTTTGAATATTCGCTGGTGGCGGGACTTACGGCCTCAGGAGCCGACGCATATCTGCTGCATGTGACAACCACACCCAGCGTATCCTATGTGGTACGCACCGAGGGGTTTGACTGTGGAATTATGATCTCTGCGAGCCATAATCCTTTTTATGACAATGGAATCAAGATCATCAACGGCCTGGGCCAGAAGATGGACGCAGAGGTTGAGGCGAAGATAGAGTCCTATATAGACGGGGAACAGCCGGAGATACCGCTGGCGCAGAGAGAGTATATCGGCCGTACCGTGGATTTTGCTGCGGGCAGGAACCGTTATATCGGCCATCTGATTTCGATTCCCATACGTTCCTTTAAAAATGTCAAGGTTGGTCTGGACTGTGCCAATGGAAGCGCTTCTTCTGTTGCAAAGAGCGTATTTGACGCGGTGGGGGCCAGAACCTATGTGATTCACAGTGAGCCGGATGGTACCAACATCAACGATAGCTGCGGCTCCACCCATATTGAATCGCTTCAGAAATATGTAATAGAAAACGGATTGGATGTGGGCTTTGCTTACGACGGGGATGCCGACAGATGTCTTGCCGTGGATGAAAAGGGCCATGTGGTAGACGGCGACAGAATCATGTTTCTCTGCGGAAAGTATATGAAGGAGCAGGGGCGGCTCAAAGATAACACGATCGTCACCACCATTATGTCGAACATGGGTCTTTATAAGGCCTGTGAACGGGAAGGGCTCCGGTATGAGCAGACGGCCGTGGGCGATAAATACGTCTGTGAGAATATGATGGCAAACGGCTATAACCTGGGCGGTGAGCAGTCCGGACACATTATCTTCAGCAAGCACGCGACAACAGGCGACGGCATTCTGACTTCTCTGATGGTCATGGAAGTCATGCTGGAGAAAAAGCAGCCTCTGAGTGTGCTGGCTGATGAAGTGACTATTTATCCTCAGTTGCTGAAAAATGTCCGGGTGGCTGACAAGAAAACGGCCAGGGAGAATCCGAAAGTGATTGCAGCAGTAGCGGCCGCAGGGGAAGCTCTGGGGGACGACGGAAGAATCCTCGTCCGTGAGAGCGGTACGGAACCGGTAATCCGTGTGATGGTAGAGGCTGAGAATGACGTGCTCTGTGCAAAATATGTGGATCAAGTAATTGATGTGATGAAGGCGGAAGGCCTGGTGCTGGATTGATCCGGGTTTGATACTGCGGGAGAACAGAGGGAAGAAAGGTTGAAATGTGGTGAGAAGGAACATCGGAATTTTGTTGTGTATTCTGGCGTTGACTCTGGGCGGCTGCAGAGGAGAGGATTCCGGCGCATATGACAGGGGGATGCAGGCTTTGGCTTCCGCGGATTATGAAACTGCGATGGGAGAGTTCCAGAAGGCGGCAAATGAAGACGGAAGAAAGGCGGAAGCCTACCGGGGCGAGGGTATTATCTATCTGCGCAGGCAGGACTATGCTCATGCTGTCACTCTTTTCTCACTGAGCCTGCAGGAAATGAAATTTGAGAACCAGGAATTCCGGGAGGATGTCCTTTTTTATCAGGCTGAGGCTTATCAAGGGACAGGACAGAGGCAGGAGGCCTTTTCCATCTATGAGGAGCTGGAGGAAGGCGTTAACGGCGGGCAGGCCTGTTTTATGAGAGGACGCATGTATCTGCTGGAAGGCGATAAGGACCAGGCGGAAGCAGATTTCCAGAGGGCTGTGGAAAAAGACGGCAGTTATGAGACCTATGTGAGGATCTATGAAGCGTATTCTGCTTTGAATTTGGAAGCGGATGGGGCAGTATATCTGGAAGAAGCACTGAAGCTGTCACCATCAGATGCGGCGGATTACTATCAGGAGGGGAGAGTCCACTATTACCTGGAAGAGTACGATCAGGCGAAGGCCAGCCTTAATCAGGCGGTTGACGGAGGAAACCAGGAGGCGGTAATGCTTCTGGGACATATCTGCCTGGAGACGGGCGACACGTCCGGGGCCAGGGCGCTGTATCGGAATTATCTGGAGAAAAATACCCGTCCTGCAGCCGCTTACAACGGGCTTGCGCTTTGTGATATAGCGGAGGGGAATTATGACAGCGCCCTTTCTAATGTTAAAAAAGGCCTGGAATGCAACGACGAAGAGGAGAACGAAAATCTTCTGTATAATGAAATTGTTATTTATGAATATAAATTAGATTTTGATACCGCTAAGGGGAAGATGCAAGAATTTCTGGAAAGGTATCCGGGGAATGAGGATGCAGTCCGGGAAAATAAATTTTTGCAGAGCAGGTAAGAGCGAATGTATGAAGTAGAAGAATGCAGAGAACGCGTGATCCTGGTTGGTGTGTGTGTGGATTCGGAAGAGAGCACGTATGCATCGGTGAAGGAGCTGGAAGACTTAGCCAGGACGGCCGGAGCCGAAGTGGCATCCAGCGTCATCCAGAACCGTGAATCCGTTCATCCAGGGACCTACATTGGAAAAGGAAAAATTGAAGAGATACGCCAGATGCTGTATCTGCTGGATGCCAACGGGATTATCTGTGACGATGAGCTGACCCCGGCTCAGATGAATCATCTTGAGAGAGAGCTGGAATGTAAGGTAATGGACCGGACCCTTCTGATTTTGGATATCTTCGCCGGAAGAGCCAGGACCAGTGAGGGTAAGATACAGGTAGAACTGGCCCAGCTGAAATACCGCCAGGCCAGGCTGATCGGACTGCGCAGTTCCCTGTCCCGCCTCGGCGGGGGAATCGGAACCAGAGGGCCGGGTGAGAAGAAGCTGGAGATGGACCGGCGTCTGATCTCGGAGAGGATCGGAGCTCTGAAGAAAGAGCTGGAGGAAGTAAAACGGCACCGGGACCTGATCCGGGAAGGCCGGCAGGGCGGTAATCTGAAGACGGCTGCCATTGTGGGTTATACTAATGCCGGCAAATCGACGCTGCTCAATGTGCTGACCGGTGCCGGGGTACTGGAAGAAGATGCACTGTTTGCGACGCTGGACCCGACGACCCGTGTGCTGGACCTGCCTGGCGGCAGCCAGATACTTCTGACAGATACGGTTGGTTTTATCCGGAAACTGCCGCATCATCTGATTGAAGCTTTTAAAAGTACGCTGGAGGAGGCAGTTTTTGCGGATATCATCGTGCATGTGGTAGATGCTTCCAGCTCCCAGATGGAACAACAGATGCAGGTAGTTTACGAAACTCTGCACCAGCTGGGTGTGGAGAAGAAACCAGTCGTCACACTGTTCAATAAACAGGATAAAGTAGTGGAGAAAATGAATCTCAGGGATCATAATGCGGATTATTGCCTGAAGATCTCCGCCAAGGCTGGTATCGGCCTGCAGCAGTTCCGGGAAGTGCTGGAAAAGATCCTCCTGGAGCAGCAGATCTATCTGGAACGCCTCTACCCCTATAACGAGGCGGGAAAGGTAGCGTTAATCCGGCAGTGGGGACAGCTGCTGGAGGAGGAATTTCTTCCGGAGGGTATACAGATAAGGGCGTATGTTCCTAAGGAAATATATGGAAAAATTTGACGGCCGGAGGGCTGGAAATGCGTGGAAATCAGGGCTTTGTAAGAGGCCCTGATTTTGTTATAAACCCATATATTGCACACTTTTGGAATGGAGACACAAGATATAGTATTTTTGCCTTGACTACCTGCTATATCTTTGCTATCATAGAAGCGTACCGAAAAAGCGGCAGAAGCGGAAGCTGCACTTTTTTTGTGCCACAGAAGAGAAAAGAAGGAAAGGTTGAGGGGATAGAAGAAAATGTTCCAAGTAGAAAAAAGAGACGGTGCAATTGCAGACTTCCAGTTAGCCAAAATTTCGGAAGCGATTGGGAAAGCTTTTGACGCTACACAGAAGAATTATAGTCAGGATATGCTGGAGATGCTTGCCTTGCGGGTTACGTCGGATTTCCAGCCCAAGATAGAAGAAGGAAAAGTACCCGTAGAAAAAATACAGGATTCCGTTGAGAACGTTTTGATTCAGTGCGGGTACGGCGATGTGGCCAAAGCGTATATCCTTTACCGGAAACAGCGGGAAAAGATGCGCAATATGAAGTCCACGATTCTGGATTACAAAGAAATCGTCAACAGCTATGTAAAAGTTGAGGATTGGCGGGTGAAGGAGAATTCAACAGTTACTTACTCTGTGGGCGGACTGATTCTGAGCAATTCCGGGGCGGTCACGGCTAATTACTGGCTTTCTGAGATCTATGACGAAGAGATAGCCGCTGCGCACAGGAACGCGGATATCCACATCCATGACCTGTCCATGCTGACCGGCTATTGTGCCGGATGGTCGCTGAAGCAGTTGATTTCGGAAGGGCTGGGCGGCATTAATGGGAAAATCACCTCGTCTCCGGCAAAGCATTTAAGCGTGCTCTGCAACCAGATGGTAAACTTTCTGGGAATTATGCAGAATGAGTGGGCGGGAGCGCAGGCGTTCTCCTCCTTTGACACCTATTTGGCGCCTTTTGTTAAAGCGGATCACCTGTCATATCCGGAAGTGAAGAAATGTATAGAGTCCTTCATATACGGCGTGAATACTCCCAGCCGCTGGGGAACTCAGGCTCCATTTTCCAATATCACTCTGGACTGGACGGTGCCGTCCGACCTGGCAGAGCTTCCGGCCATTGTGGGCGGAGCGGAGATGGATTTCCGCTACAAGGATTGTAAAAAAGAGATGGATATGATTAATAAAGCGTTCATCGAAACGATGATCGAGGGCGACGCCAACGGAAGAGGATTCCAGTATCCGATACCTACGTATTCCATCACCTCTGATTTTGACTGGTCTGATACGGAAAATAACCGTCTGTTGTTTGAGATGACGAGCAAATATGGTACGCCGTATTTCTCCAACTATATTAACAGCGATATGGAACCCAGCGATGTGCGTTCCATGTGCTGCCGCCTGCGTCTGGATCTTCGGGAGCTGAGGAAAAAGACGGGAGGCTTCTTCGGGTCAGGAGAAAGCACCGGATCTGTGGGTGTTGTGACAATCAACATGCCCAGGATTGCTTATTTGGCCAAGAATGAGAAGGACTTCTACCATAAGCTGGATCACATGATGGATATTTCTGCCCGCTCCCTGAAGGTAAAGCGGGAAGTGATCACGAAACTGTTAAATGAGGGCCTTTACCCGTATACAAAGCGGTATCTGGGCACTTTTGAGAACCATTTTTCGACGATCGGTCTGATTGGAATGAATGAGGTGGGACTGAATGCCAAATGGCTGGGCGGGGATATGTCAGACCTGAGAACCCAGCACTTTACTAAAGATGTGCTGAATCATATGCGCGAACGTCTTGTCATATATCAGGAAGAGTATGGCGATCTGTATAATCTGGAGGCCACACCCGCGGAGTCAACCACCTACCGCCTGGCGAAGCATGACAGGGCTAAATGGCCGGATATCCGGACGGCGGGCAACGAGGGAGATACCCCGTACTACACGAACAGCTCCCATCTTCCAGTAGATTATACAGAAGATATATTCGCGGCCCTGGATATCCAGGATGAGCTTCAGACCCTCTATACCTCGGGAACTGTGTTCCACGCATTCCTGGGCGAGAAGCTTCCGGACTGGAAGTCAGCGGCAGCTCTTGTAAAAAAGATCGCTGAGAACTACAAGCTGCCCTATTATACCCTTTCGCCCACCTATTCCGTCTGTAAAGATCACGGTTACATTGCCGGAGAGCATTTTAACTGTCCTACCTGCGGCAAGACTGCTGAGGTTTACAGCAGGATCACCGGATATTACCGTCCGGTACAGAACTGGAACGATGGAAAAACCCAGGAATACAAAAACAGGACTGTATACAACCTGATCCAGTCTGCATTAAAGCCCGGGAAAAAACGTGAGGTCTCTGACAGAACTATACAGGAGAACACAGAATCCTCCGAGAACCATGCCGTGTATCTGTTCACCACTAATACTTGCCCCAACTGCAGAATTGCCAAAGAGATGCTGGAAGGTGAAGAGTACGAAATCGTAGATGCCGAGAGCAACCCGGCTCTGGTACAGCAGTATGGAATCAGGCAGGCCCCGACGCTGGTCGTAGTAGACGGCGGGAATGCGACAAAATATGTAAATGCGTCTAACATACAGAGATACGTGGACGCTCATTCATAATAGCTGGCAGGAAGCGTCTTCCAATCATCATTTCCAAGGATTGTACGGCTTCTGGGCACTGAGATAAATGAAAATCAGGTAAGAAATCCTGCTTTGCGGGTTCTTACCTGATTTTTTTCCCCTATTCCTTTTTTATCCATTGTGTTATACTGTCCTTAGGAATTTACAGAAAAGAGGAGAATGTTATGGGACTGAAGACAGATTCAATTTGCGTACAGGGCGGCTGGCAGCCGAAGAACGGTGAGCCCAGGATGCTGCCCATTTATCAGAGCACGACTTACCGTTATGAAACCAGTGAAGAGATGGGCGCCCTGTTTGATCTGGAAAAAGACGGATATTTTTATACCCGGCTGCAGAATCCTACCTGTGACATGGTGGCTGCCAAGATCTGTCAGCTGGAAGGAGGAGCCGCGGCGATGCTCACATCCTCCGGGCAGGCTGCGACGCTGATCGCCGTGACTAATATCTGCGAGGCGGGAGATCATGTGGTTTGCAGCGCGAAATGCTATGGAGGTACCTCCAATCTGCTGACAGTCACCCTGAGACGTTTTGGCCTGGAAGTGACCCTGGTAGATCCTGACGATCCGGCGGAAGAGATTGCGAAAGCGTTCCGAACAAATACCAAGGCTGTGTTTGCTGAGACGATTTCCAATCCGGCCGGTGTTGTGCTGGATATTGAAAAGTTTGTGAAGCTGGCTCATAGTCACGGTGTTCCCCTGATCTGCGATAATACCTTTGCCACGCCGGTGAATTGCCGTCCATTTGAGTGGGGAGTGGATATTGTGACTCATTCAACTACAAAATATATGGATGGCCATGGTATGGCGGTTGGAGGCGCCATCGTGGATTCCGGCAATTTTGACTGGACGGCGCATGCAGAGAAATTTCCCGGGCTGACGACTCCGGATGAGTCCTATCATGGAATTATATACACCCAGAGATTTGGAAAAGGCGCTTATATCCAGAAAGCGGTAGCCCAGATGATGAGAGACCTGGGGGCCTGCCAGTCGCCGCAGAATGCGTTTCTGACCAATGTGGGACTGGAGACTCTTCACCTGCGGGTTCCGCGTCACTGTGAGAATGCGGAAAAGGCGGCTGCGTTTTTGAAGAATCATCCGAAGGTGGAGTGGGTAGAGTATGCGGGCCTGCCGGGGGATCGCTATTATGAACTGGCACAGAAATACATGCCCAGGGGGACCTGCGGTGTGCTCTGTTTCGGGCCGAAGGGCGGAAAAGATGGCGCTATGAAGTTTACTAATAATTTGAAGATGGTAGCCATCGAAACCCATGTGGCTGACGCGAAATCCTGCGTACTGCATCCGGCCAGCCATACACACAGGCAGCTGAATGAAGAGCAGCTTAAGGAAGCAGGAGTGCTTCCGGATCTGATCCGGCTGTCCGTGGGTATCGAGGACGCAGAGGACATCATAGCGGATCTGGATCAGGCATTGAACGGTATTTAAACGGTTATTTTGGAGCAGTCATTTTTCAGGAGGCGTAATATGAATTTACAGGAAATCCAGAAAGAAACGGGTATTGACGCGCTGCTGGTTACGGACCCTTATAATATGAGGTATCTCTCCGGATTCCGGGGCGGTGAGGGCATACTCTACCTGTCAGGGAAACGGAGCGTGCTGATCACTGATTCCCGCTACACTGAGGCGGCCCGTCAGGAGAGCAGCTTTGATGTTCTGGAAGAGAACCAGGAACACAGGCGTCCGGAGTTGCTGCAGGCGTGCCTGGAACAGGATGGGGCGAGAACGGTGGGCTATGAGGATCAGTCTCTCCGCTGCTGTGAGTTTGACAGGTTCCGTGCAGAGCTTCCGCTGGTGAAGGAGTGGATTCCCCTCCAGGGGCAAATCGACCAACTGCGCCGGATTAAGACGCCGGAGGAGCAGGAGCTGTTGGCAAAAGCGGAGGCTATCGGGGATGCGGCTTTTGCAGAAATCCTGAAGATTCTGCGGCCTGGGATGACTGAGCTGGAAGCTGCGGCTGAGCTGGAATATCAGATGAAAAAGAATGGCGCTTCCGGGCTGTCCTTTGATACGATCATCGCCTCCGGAAAGAATTCATCCATGCCGCATGCGATTCCATCGGTCAAAAAGCTGGAGCGCGGCGATTTTATCACTATGGATTTTGGCTGCATGTATGAGGGTTACTGCTCTGATATGACGAGAACAGTGGTTCTGGGGAAAGCGGATGAAAAGCAGAAGGAGATCTACAACACAGTTCTGAAAGCCCAGAAGGAGGCTCTGTCAGTGATATGTGAAGGAATGACCGGGAAGGAGGTTGACCGGGTGGCACGGGATATCATTGAACGGGCAGGATACGGCAAGTGTTTTGGCCATGGGTTGGGGCACAGTGTCGGCTTGTTTATTCATGAAGAACCCAGACTTTCGCCGGCTGACAATACTGTGCTGGAGGCCGGTATGGCTGAGACAGTAGAGCCGGGAATCTATGTGCCGGGATTTGGCGGTGTCCGGATAGAAGATCTGGTTATTATAACGGAAGACGGTTGCCGGAATCTGACGAGATCCCCCAAGGAACTGATCGAGCTATGAACATTTGGCCCTCCGGCGCCGTGCGGTGTACAGCAGCGCGTTCAGGAATAGCGAAATTCCCCACTATTGCGGGAGCAGGACAGAAGAATAGTAAAACGGCTTGACATTTATGAACGGAAAACGTATGATTTTATTGAATCCTATCTGCCGCAGGACGGCGGACATAGAGAACAGGAGGATAATTTATGAGTAGAATTGACAAGTTTAAAGGTGTGATTCCGGCATTTTTTGCCTGCTACGATGAGAGCGGTGAAGTGAGTCCGGAGAGGGTCAGGGCGTTTACCCAGTTTCTGATTGACAAGGGTGTTAACGGGCTGTATGTAAATGGAAGCTCAGGAGAGTGCATCTACATGACCAAGGAAGAGCGTATGCTGGTTCTGGAGAATGTCATGGCTGTTGCGAAGGGGAAAATCACCGTGATCGCTCACATTGCTGCACTGTCCACCAGGGAAAGTGTTGAACTTGCAAAACATGCGGAGAAATGCGGTGCCGACGCGCTGGCGGCTCTGCCACCCTACTATTTTACACTTCCGGAATATGCGGTTGAGCAGTATTGGAAAGCGATGTTTGACGCCACTGACCTGCCTTTTATCATTTATAACATTCCGGGTACAACACAGTTTACTCTTTCCATGAACCTGTTCAATAAAATGAGGACCTATGATAAAGTGATTGGCGTGAAGAACTCTTCAATGCCCACTCAGGACATACAGAAGTTTAAATCGGCCGGAGGTGAAGATTTTGTGGTGTTTAACGGGCCCGACGAACAGTTTATTTCCGGCCGGGTGATCGGCGCGGATGCAGGTATCGGCGGTACATACGGTGTTATGCCCGAGCTGTTCCTGGCGGCGAATGCGGCGCTGGAAAACGGGGATATCAGAAAAGCCAGAGATATTCAGAACTCGATCAACGAGATCATCTACACAATGGTTTCCTGCAAAGGTAATCTGTACTCTGTCGAGAAAGAGATCCTGCGGCATCAGGGAATTGATATCGGGCAGGCACGGCTCCCGCTGCCTCCGTTCACCGAAGAAGATGTTCCGGTTATTGATCGGTGCGCAGAAATGATCGTGGCTGCAAAAGCGAAATTCTGCTGATATTTACAGTCATAGGGCGTGATATTAATGAGGCTGTCACAGAACTGGAATCTGAAGATTTCACGTTGTGGGGCAGCTCATTTTTTTGACAAGGAGGAATAGAGATGAAAAGATATCCCCGTGGAATTATGGCTACGGCTTGTATACCGTGGACGGAAGATTACTGCTTTGATGAACAGATGTTCCGGCAGGAGGTAGATCTGCTTTGTGACAATGGTCTGAAGAATATTTATCTCTATGGAACGGCAGGAGAAGGCTACAGTGTCAGCAATACGCAGTATCTGGAAATAGTAAAGGCATTTTACGAAGAGACTCGGTGCAGGCAGGGGGTGCGTCCGATGGTTGGAGTCATCAGCCTGTCTCCGGATGAAATACTCCGAAGAATCGACTGTGCGGCGGCGGCAGGGATCAGAGATTTTCAGATATCTTTTCCAGCCTGGGGAGCGGTGGGCGACAGTGAGGCCCTGACGTTTTTACACTATATCTGTGACAGGTTTCCGGAACTTTCTTTCATGCATTATAATAATGGACTTCGTTCCAGGAAGAAACTGGGAGGGAAGGATTACGAACGGATTTGCAGGGAAATTCCAAACCTTGTGGCAGTGAAGCATACGGCGGCCACTGTCTATGAGATACTGGATCTGATGGAACGGGATCTGCCTTTGCAGATATTTTTTCTGGAGGAAGCCTATGGCTATGCCAGCCTGACCGGAGAAGCCTCTCTTCTCATTTCTCTTGGGAATATCAATTACCGGCGGACACAGGAGTATTATCAGGCAGGAGTGGAGCAAGACACAGGGAAAGTGATACGGTTGGCCGGGGAGTTCCACAGATGCCTGGAGCTGGTAGGGCGCCTACCGGCAGGAAAAATGGATGGAGCCTATGATAAGCTATTTGTAAAATTTTCCCTGCCAGATTTCCCACAGAGGCTCTATCCGCCGTATGAGGGGATCAGCGATGAAGAATATGAGATTTTCAGGGCAGAAGTTGCAGCTGCACTTCCCCATTGGCTGGAAGAGATATAAGCGACTATTGAATTTCGGACATTTATAGCATAAAGTTGACGGTTTGCAGCATTGTCATTCGCGGTTCCTTTTGATATAGTGAGGCTGAAAGCAAAGATCCCTGCCATCATGGAGGGATCGGGGAGGGATGAAAAATGAGTGGACCGGGTGTTTTGGACTTCAGAATCGGGGAAGTCCGTTTTCAGATGTTGACCCTGGACCCGGATTTCGAGCCGAACAAAGAAGAGCTGTATCTCAGGCATCAGCACCAGTGTTTTGAGCTTCACTATGTGTACCGGGGGAAATGTGTGTTCGGCATTCGTGACGGAGAGTGCTGTGTTCAGAAGGGGGAGATATGCCTGATTCCGCCGGGGTTTTATCATTCAAACCGTGAAGTGTCCTCAGATCTGGGCAAGCTCTGTATCGGATTTGGAATGGAGGAGCCGGTAGCTGGATATTCTGACGAAGAGTCTCGCCGCCTGGAAAAAAAGCTTCTGTCACAGGGGGTGTTCGCCTGTGCAGCGGGGACCCTGGAACCGATGCTGGAGCAGATTCGCTCCATGTCGAGAAGAGAGGGATGGGATTTGGTCGCCAGGGAACAGCTGAAGGCTATGCTGATTCTGCTGCTTTCAGAGCTGTCCCGCCAGATTGGGCTTCTGCCCCATAAGGAAGAGGCCGGAAGAGGAAAGCCGGGGGACATCAGGAGGAATTTCCTGATTGAAGAGTTCTTTTGCCGTGATTTTAATCTGAGGGACGGCGACCGGATACTGGCTGATAAGCTCAGCGTAAGCAGCCGCCATCTGGATCGTATCCTCAAATCATTGTACGGCAAAAGCTATAGGGAAAAACTGATGGAGATCCGCCTGGAAGTATCCATAGATCTGCTGAATTCGACGAATATCAGCATTGCAGAAATTTCGGAGCTGGTAGGCTACAGTGCGCCGGCTAATTTCAGCGCCTTTATTAAAAGCACTACAGGAATGACGCCGACGCAGATACGTCAGATGAAAAGGACGCGTTGTGAGATCCTGAATGAAAAGTCCAGAACAGCGGGGGCATGTTAAAATGAACTGGTTAAAAAACAGGGAAGGTTATCCCTTTACCAACGGATTTCTGATCCGTCTGCTGCTGCCTGTCATGGCAGAGCTGGCACTGGTGAATATGATCGGGATTATTGATTCGATCATGGTCTCTGTGATCGGTGAGGAAGCAGTATCGGCGGTATCACTGGTGGATACTACCTTTTGCATGCTGACGCTTTTCTTCACCTCCCTGGCGAACGGAGCCGCTATCGTGTGCGGCCAGTTCCTGGGAGCAGGCAGGAAGAAAGAAGCCTGTGATTCGGCGGATCAGCTGTTCCTTTTCACAGTCCTGGCCTCGGTTGCTGCGGTTGTAGTGATGATGGCCTGCCGCACTTTGATATTCCGGGGAATCTATGGGTCCATAGAAGCAGATGTGGAATATAACGCGAATGTCTATATGACGGTTGTCGCGTTTTCAATTCCGTTTCTTTCTCTGTACAATGCGGGATCAGCAATGTTCCGCATGATGGAAGACTCTGCAACGCCTATGAAGATGTCGCTGCTCATGAACGGCATTCACATCCCGCTGAATGCGGTGTTGCTTTACGGGTTCCATTTCGGCATTGAGGGAGCTGCCCTATCAACGCTGGTATCCAGAGGCGTCACGAGTATTCTTATGATTGCGCTTTTGAGAAACCAGGGCCGTCTGCTACATCTGTCAAGGAGGCCGGTACTGAGATTCAGATGGGACCTCTTAAAACGTATTTTTCATATCGGTGTGCCGAATGGAATTGAAAACGGCATTTTCCAGCTGGGGACGATTCTTCTGCTGTCTCTGACCAGCACCTTCGGAACGGCGGCCATTGCGGCAAACGCGGTCTCCAATACGGTTGCGGTCTTCCAGACGCTGGCGGGTGAAGCTGTTGGTTATGTGATGCTGACGGTGGCAGCCCACTGTGTGGGAGCAGGGAAATATGAACAGGTCAGATTTTATGCCAAAAAGCTGCTTGGATTTTCCTACCTTATGGTGGCAGGGATTAATCTTCTGATTCTGTTTCTGATGCCGGTAATACTGAGGATTTACCACCTGTCGCCGTCGACGGGGGAACTGACCCGGCAGATTATTATCATGATGGGGCTGTTCAGCGTGACGCTCTGGCCGGTGGGCTTTAACCTGCCGAATGTGCTCAGGGCAGCCAATGATGTTAAGTTCTGCCTGTGGAGCTCTATCATATGTGTCTGGCTGTTCCGCGTGGTATTCAGCTTCATTCTGGGGCAATATCTGGGAATGGGCATATTGGGAGTAAAGATAGCAATGGTTATTGACTGGGCGGTCAGGTTCACCCTGGTGCTGCTGCGGTATGTGCATGGCAAATGGCAGAGGCAGATGGCGGTGGGAACGACCTGAACCGGCTGACAATCAGACAGACTGGAGAGAAACTATGAAGCCGGTCATAGAAGATGGGTAGCTGAATTCTCTTATATTCAAGGTAACTCCTCTGATGAGGATCATTTCTTATAGAAAAAGGAGAATTCAGAATGAATGAAATAGAGAGAATCAGCAGCCTGGAAAGAAAATATCTGGATGATTTTTTGAATGGGCAGTTCAAAAGCGCCACCTCTTATTCTATGGTCACGGCGCTTGAAAAGAAGTTTGCAGATAAATTTCAGGTGAACCATGCGGTAGCTATGGTGAATGGAACCTGCACCCTGCACATCGCTCTGGAGGCGGCAGGTGTGGGGATGGGAGACGAGGTCATCTGCCCGCCTCTCACCATGAGCAGCACATCGTTGGCTGTGTTGATGGCAAATGCTGTTCCGGTATTCGCCGATGTGGATCCGGAGACCTTTTTGCTGTCACCGGAGTCTGTCCGGAAGAAAATTACCGTGCGGACAAAAGCGATTATTCCGGTGGCCCTGTACGGTCTTACGCCGGACTATGATGAAATCATGAAAATAGCCGGTGAATATGGACTGACAGTAATAGAAGACGATGCCCAGTGCTTTGAAGGTACATATAAGGGACGGCTGGCCGGAGGCCTGGGACATATGGCTTCCTTCAGTTTTCAGACCTCCAAACACATGACCTGCGGGGAAGGCGGTATGCTGATTACGAATGATGACGAACTGGCCTTGAAGATCCGCAGGTATTCCGGGCTGGGTTATGCCGGAATCACGCCTGGAAAAGGAAGGATCACGAGAGATGAAATTCAGGACCCGGAATATGAACGCCATCTGGTTCTGGGCTGGAATTACAGAATGTCAGACTTGTGCGGGGCAGTCGCCCTGGGACAGCTGGAGAGGCTGGATGAGCTGGTCGGCGCCCGCGTCCGCGCGGCCGGGCACTTTCTGGAAGCGGTGGAAGGCTGTACCTGGCTGAAGCCTCAGAAGGTGCCGGAAGGCAGCCGGCATGTCTACTGGTGCCTTCCGCTTTTGCTGGATACAGAGAAGGTGGGGTGGAGAGAATTCCGGGGAAAATTCATGGAGCTGGGAGGCGACGGCATATACGGAGCCTGGAAGCTGTCATATATGGAGCCGGCTTTCCGTAACCACGCGTTCCTGGGAAGAGAGAAGCTGGTGGAAGCTTTCGGGGACTATCCTTACGGTCCGGGCCTGTGCCCTGTGGCTGAAGACCTGCAGCCCAGAATCCTCCAGTTTAAGACGGATTACTGGAAGGAAGAGGATGCGGTCCGCCAGGCGGATATCCTCAGAAAAACCATTGATTATTTCTGATGATTATAAAAGCCGGCTATTCTACAACAGGCAGAGCTTTTACGGCAAATATAGAAATTCAGACGTCATTCGGAAAAAGTAGGCAGGCCCTGAAATTGTAACGGGGGGAATATCCTGTTATAGTGAAAACAAGCCACATGTGGAAAAAACAAGGAGGACAGGATATGGGGAATAAAACACAGGAAAAGTATAAGAGAGCAAAAGAGCTGATCCCGGGAGGAGTGCAGCTTTTGAGCAAGAGCCCGGAGCAGTTTGCCCCCGGACAGTGGCCGGGTTATTTTGCGAAAGCAAAGGGCTGTGAAGTGTGGGATCTGGATGGAAACCACTATTACGATATGACGACAAATGGAATCGGGGCCTGTATGCTGGGCTTTGCCGATCCGGATGTATCCGCGGCGGTGATCCGCCGGGTAGAGAACGGTTCCATGTGTACTTTAAATCCGCCGGAAGAAGTAGAGCTGGCCGAGCGGCTGATTGGAATACATCCATGGGCAGAACAGGCCAGATTTGCCAGGACGGGCGGGGAGTGCGCCGCCATGGCTGTGCGGATAGCAAGAGCGACGACGGGGCGTCAGATGGTGGCCGTCTGCGGATACAGCGGATGGCATGACTGGTATCTCGCGGCAAACCTGGGAGAGGATGATTCTCTCTGCGGCCATCTGCTTCCGGGCCTGAAGCCCGCCGGCGTGCCGAAAAATCTCAGAAATACTACCGTCACCTTCCACTTTAATAACCGGGAAGAATTTGACCAGGTGATGGATCAATACGGAGACCAGCTGGCATGCGTCATTATGGAACCGGTCAGGAATGAGCTGCCCAAGGATCAGTTCCTTCAGCATGTCCGAGACCGGATTCACAGAGCGGGCGGCCTGTTGATCTATGATGAGATCACTATTGGCTGGCGGTATACTTTTGGAGGGTCCCATCTGGTGCTGGGGGTTCAACCGGATCTGGCTACCTACGCGAAAGCGCTGGGCAACGGACATCCGATCGCAGCGGTCATAGGGACAAAGGCCGCCATGGAAGGAGCGAACTTTTCCTTCATCAGCAGCACCTATTGGACAGAATCCATAGGGCCGGCGGCGGCTCTGGCTACTCTGGATAAGATGGAAAAGACCAGGGCATGGGAATACGTCCAGGACTGTGGCGCGAAAGTTGCGGAATACTGGAAGGATTTAGGGGAGGCCCACGGTCTTCCGGTCCATGTGGAAAATGAGATCACAAGCCTTGCCCACTTCGCATTTACGGAACATCCTATGGAGCTGAAGACACTTTATACAGTTCTCATGCTGAAAAAAGGATTTTTGGGAAATACGGCGATTTATCCGACGCTGGCGCATACGCCTGAGGTTCTAGAATTGTACCGCAAAGCCGTAGATGAAGTCTTTGGCGAGATAGCAGACATTCTGAAAAAAGGGAACCTTGAAGAAGCCATCGGAGGACCGGTGTGCGTGTCGGGTTTCAAGCGCCTGAATTAAAACATCCAGGTTCCTCACGATTGACGGGATAGGAGTTGGAACAGGCTAGCTATTTATTTTAAGGCCATACATAATTAATATATAGCCATACTATGAGCGCCCCAGACGCCGGAGATCCGGCAGCTGGGGCGCAGCCCTTGTCAGGAAAGGATTAACAGAATCCAGAACCGGGCGTGTGTACCGGGGAGGTTAGCCGGCGTATTTCTCCGGGTGTATGCCCGGTTTCCTTTTTTATAAAGGAACAGAAGCTGGCCGGGTTGCTGTAACCGGTGAGCTCGGAAATAGCAGCTACGGATTTGTCAGAGAATTTCAGCAAATCCAGTGAAACCTCCAACCGAATTTCCAGAAGTTTTTCCCGATAGCTTTTCCCGTACAGTGATTTCAAAATGCGGTCCAGCTGGCGGCTGCTGATATGAAGCTGTCCCGCAAGGACCTGATCGCCTCCGCGGAGGTGAAAGTTATTGTTGAAGAATTCATCAATCATGTAATTCCGTTTCAGATCAATGGTGATGCCACTGTCTCTTGTGGCCGGAGGAACCGGTCCGATCTGACGCGCCAGCTCCAGCAGCAGCAGAGAAAGGAGGCAGCGCAGTTCCTCACGGGCAAAAAATTCAGGCTGGCTGCTCATGGTGGTCTGCAGGATTCTCTGAAGCGTATTCTGCAGACGTGAAGCGGGCCCGGTGAATACCCGAAAAGACTGAAACGGCCTCAGAACAGCGGATAAGCTGTCTGCCTCGGCGTCAGGCGGCAAAGAAAGTTCAAAACCAATACACATCTTCTTCAGATCCGGAGAAGTAGACTTAATGGAATGATAATTATCCGGCGCGATCAGACAGAGATTCCCGGCTTCCACCACGAAAGAATCTGCATCCGCGAGAAATGTACAGCTGCCCTCCCGCACATAATGAAGCTCGAAGTGCTGGTGGCGGTGCCTAAAATATGAAGTTTCCGAAGGCTGTTGATATTCCGCGGAAAACGTAATCAGCCTTCCGGGTACGCCCCCGGCATTAAATTCCAGCATAAAAAGATGTTCCATGAGCACCTCCAGATGTATGTCTCTATCCTATTATATATGAAATCTTCAAAAAAACAAGAAAATTGCTTCCAAATAGTCGGGGAGGGGGATTTGGATACCCGGACGAAAGGCTGAGGGGAGGCGGGGCGGAACAGGGGCGGCGCCATGGAAGGCTTCGGCCTGAAGTTCTGCTAAGCGGCCATCAGCGCCTACAGGGAGGTACCAGGGCAAGTCCGGTAGAAAGACTGATGTCTTTCTATCCTCCGTGCCCTTCAGGTATTGTGCTTGAGGCACAATACCTGCCCTCCCTTCCGGCGCTGCTGCCCGCTAAGCAGAACTAATCAGGCCTGCAGAAATCCATGGCGCCGTCCCTGTTCCGCCCCGCCTCCCCCCACCCTTTCTGGTGATCTAAACGCTTCACCCGGGTTCTCCGAAAGTGTCATCGGTATGGTTTCAGACAGTAATCAGTGGCTGATTGTAATCTATTGGCGCCAGTATTTCTTTATTAAATACTGAAATATACCGTCTGAGGACACCGGGGTTCCACCTCTGGCAGGACGCAACCGCTGAAGCTCTCCCGCTGCTTTTCGTCCGGGTATCCACCCCACTCACCATAAACCCACTATATTGTGATTTCCGGACGTGAAAAAGTGTAAGTCGGCAACTGAAAGGATTGTCTCAAAAGCAATATTTTGCTATAGTTAATTCATAGAGACACGGAGGAATTCAGATGGATCATGTGTATATGCTGGATTTTCGAATTGAGGAAATTCCTTGTCAGCTGATTACAATTTCACCGGATTACCGGGCGCAGATTGAGGCTCCTTATTACAGGCATCAACATCAGTATTTTGAGCTGCATTATGTCTATGAGGGAGAGTGTGAGCTTGACATAGGGGATCGTATTCATGAGATGCATAAGGACGAAATATGCCTGATTGCGCCCGGCATTTATCATTCTGTCAAGTCGCAGCCTGATACTGCAGGCAGGCTGTGTATAGGTTTCGAAGTGCCCAGGCCTTCTCTGGAATATAAGAACAGAGAGGCGGTTATGCTGTTGGAAACTTTGAACTCTCTGGATGTTTTCAGGGGGGAAGCGGGGGATACTTCACAGATCCTGCGGAGAATCCAGGAGGCCTCAGGGAAGAGTATACATAAGCTGGTGGTTCGGGAAGAACTGAGGGCCTTGTCTGAGATTCTGGTGCTGGAGCTGTCTCAGAAGATTAACCGGAAGCTTTTGACAGATCCGTCCGGCGATCCGGAGTTGGAGAGAATCTGCCGGAATTACAAAATAGGAGAGTTTTTTAATAACAGCTTTTATCTGCGGGATGGAGATGAAATATTGGCTGCGGAGCTGGGTGTCAGCAGACGGCAGCTGAACCGCATTCTGAACGAGCAATACGGGATGAATTACAGGGAGAAAATGAATGAGGTTCGTCTGGAAATATCAACAGACCTGTTGAAGTCGACGCAGAAAAGTATTGGCGAGATCAGTGAGCTTATGGGGTACAGCTGTACCGCCAATTTCTGCTCTTTTGTGAAAAAGATGGCCGGAAAGACACCGCTTGAGATCCGGAAAGAGAGCAAGAGACAGACAGTTAAAGAATCAAACACTTACAGAAGTGTATGAATTAAGAAGAAAATTTAGATTTAGGAGGATGAGAGAATGGCAGACAAAGTATTAAAAGGTGATGCTTCAGGCAGAGGACAGGTGGAAGGCTTCCGGGTTTCCATTCCGGCAAGGCAGCATCCGTATACGGAAGAGGAGATCGCTACCGTAGTGGATGTTATGCGTAACTGCGAGTGCCAGACACAGGGGCCGAAGCTGGCCCAGTTTCAGAAGGATTTCGCTGAATTTACAGGCGCAAATCACGCATTTGCGGTAGACAATGCGACAAATGCTCTTTCTCTGGCAGCTACCCTCTGCGGTATTCAGGAAGGGGATGAAGTGATCATTTCCGCGTATACCTTCTGTGCGAGCGCAATACCATTTGGAAAAGCAGGGGCTAAGATCGTATGGGGCGACATAGATCCCGAGACCTGGACCATCGACCCGAAGGATATCGAGAGAAAGATCACACCGAAGACAAAAGCGATTGTTGCCGTTCACCTTCTTGGGATGCCGGCAAATATGCCAGAGATCATGAAGATTGCCAAAGCACACAACCTGAAGGTGGTAGAAGACTGTGCGCAGGCTTTGGATGCAAGAATCAACGGCCAGCATGTGGGAACCTTTGGCGATTATGGATGCTTCAGCTTCCATGGTGCGAAGACCATGACTACCCTGGGAGAGGGCGGAGTGCTTCTGGTAAAGAGTGACGACGATGCAAAACTGGTACCGGGAATCCGTCACAACGGCTGTACCGGTTTCAATTATCCGAGAGAGCGGTACTGGGTGCCGGCTATGAGCAATGTGGATCTGGACATTGAAGGCTTCTGGCCCAACAATTTCTGTATCGGAGAAGCTCAGTGCGCGCTGGGAAGCGTATCCCTGAAATCTCTGAAAAAGAATACAGATACGATCATCGCAACGAATGAAAGGCTTCGTGAGCTTCTGAAGGATGTACCGGAAATCAGCTTTAACAAGATTCCGGAAGGATACCGTCATGTGAGACATCAGTGGATTCAGCATTTTGACGGCAGCGCGTTCGGCAAGGACCGGAATGATCTTCTGGATCTGATGACCGGAAAATACGGTATCCGCTGTATTACACAATATTATCCGCTGTACCGTTACCCGCTGTTCCAGAAGCTGGGGGCCGGCGAGTTTGACTGCCCGGTGCTTGAGAGCTGGTGGGATAATTCCTTCAGCGTGCCGATGTGGTGCGGAATGCCGGATGAAGTTCTGGTAACTATTGCGGATTCTTTGAAGGCGGCGATTGCCGATCTGAAAAAATAATATAGGGGGGCATAAGATTGGAATATAGAAAAATTCCGGGTACGGATCTGAATGTCAGCACGATCACGCTGGGAACTATGACCTATGGATCACCGGTACCCTTTGAGGATGCTGTCAGGCTGACGGAATATGCGGTGAGCCAGGGAATCAATATCATCGATACAGCTAACATGTATGAAGGATATAACCGGACGCCGGGAAGCAGCGGTGGAGTTGCTGAGGAAATTATAGGTGCTTTTCTGAAAAAATATGATAGAAACAAAGTAGTGATTGCGACCAAGCTTGGCATGAAAGTGGGAGATGCCCCGGAGGACGAGGGGACCAGTGCGGCCGCCATTGATAAACATCTGGAACTGAGCATGAGACGGATGCAGACAGATTATGTGGACATTTACTATCTTCACAAACCAGACCCGGATTCGTCCCTGGAAGATACTCTGACGACAATGAACCGGAAAATCAAAGAAGGCAAAGTACGGTATTACGGCGTCAGCAATTATAATGCTGCTCAGCTGTCTGAGCTGATTCAGACGGCGGACCGCCTGGATGTGGCGCGCCCTGTTATATGCGAACCTCCCTTAAGCCTGTTGAAACAGGAAGCGCTGGAGGAACTGTTGCCGCTGTGTGCTAAGGAAAATATTGCTGTGACACCTTATCAGATTTTCCAGGGCGGCCTTTTGACCGGTAAATACCACAGAGGCGCGCAGGCGCCTGAAGGCTCCAGAGGAAGTGAAATGCCCGGATGGCTCTGGAAGCTGGAGGATGGCCTGTACGACCAGCTGGAAGCGATTGAAGCAGAAGCGGCAAAAGAAGGCTGCACAATGCTTGAATATGCGATTCGTTGGACGCTGCGCCAGCCGGCAGTAGTATCTGCTATAGTAGGAGTAAAGAAAACGTCGCAGATCGATGCGGCCGTTAAGGCATAAGCATCTTAAGCCGTAAAAACTAACGGGATTCTTTCTGCCCGGAAAAATAAGGCAGAAAAGAATCCCGTTTTGTATCTTGAGAACAGCAATTACTCCGGAGCCCGGGTGTCCAGGTAACGTTGATAGTCCCGCCGGAGATGCTGTTCCATGAGCGTTTTAGCCAGATCTGCCTCATGGGCCTTTATGGCCTGAAGGATGGCTTCATGGTCACCGATTCCCCGCTGGTAGACCTCCATCGTCAGGAAATCCAGATCTCTCTGACTGAGCAGCTGGGTCTCGATTGAGTGGTAGAATCCGCTCAATATCTTATTGCCGGCGGCTTCAGCAATTTTCCGGTGGAACAGGTAGCCCTGTTTCATCAGTTCTTCTTTAGAAGTGCAGCCGTGCATGACTTTCAGAATACCGTCCATTGCAGAGAGATCAGAAGCATCTGCGCGCCTGGCTGCCAGGTAGGCCATGTAGCTTTCCAGGGCCAGCCTTGTCTCGATCAGATCGGTCATGTATTTTTCGTCTGACATTATGGTGAACAGTTCGTTCAGGCAAATGGCATGGAGGGCATTGCCTGTGACGAAGGTGCCCCTGCCAGGTGAAGAAGTCAGGATACCGGTCATCTGGAGGCTTTTAATCGCTTCCCGCACCGAATTGCGGCCCACGTGAAACTGTGCGGCCAGTTCATTCTCAGTGGGAATCCTCATGCCTTCTTCCCAGGTGCCGGTCTTGATCAGCTCCTTGATCTGGCGTGAAACATCTTCATATAATTTGGATTTTACAATCGGCTGTATCATGCTAGCTTCCTCATTTCTACCCGGAGGGTGTGTTGTATTAAATCAATGAATGATACTCACAGGTCACCCCGTAATGCATGCCCTATGGGTATACTCCAGAGTCCCGCAACATATGCCTGCGCTTGTCAGGGCGTGCATTGCGGGGATACATTGAAGTATAACATATGAGGAAGCGTAACATCAAGGGTAACTATGCCATATCCACGGTGGGAACGGCTTCTCCGATTTCTTCAAGCCGGCGGCAGATCAGGGCTGCACAGGCGGCGTCATGGGCGCCTATTCCGATCAGGGCGGTCAGTATCCGCTCATCAGAGGAGGTTCGGCCGGATTTTGTTCCCGCTATGATGTCAGGCAGTTCGGCGCAGAAGGACTGAGCGGTTATTTCTCCTTTGGCGGCCATTTCCGCAAAGCCTCCGCGGTGAAGGGCCTGGCCGATATGGTCTGTTACCAGCTTGTCGGAGCAGCGCATCAGTTCTTCAGATACTTCTGTATAGGAACCCATGGTCATGACCAGCGCGCCCTTTTTCACCCAGGATTCCTGAACCAGAGGAGCGTTTGCGGTGGTTACTGTGATAATAATGTCGCTTCCCAGACAGGCAGTCTGATTGTCTTCACAGGATACCAGCTTAAAGTTGGCATCCGGAAATCTGGATATAAACTGTTCTCTTGCTGCCGGGTTCAGATCGCAGATCCGTACTTCCTTCAGATCGAGTATTTTGGACATGCACAGCAGGGAGTGGTAGCCCTGGTTGCCGGCTCCGATGATAGTGACCACATCTGTGGACGCAGCCAGGTATTTAGCTGCGATGGCCGGCTGGGCGCCTGTGCGGAGGTCAGAAATATAATCTCCCGCAACCAGTGCCCGGAGACTGCCGGTGCGAGGATCGCTCAACAGCACCTTGGCCCGGATGAAGGGCATGCCGTGTTTGGGATTATCCTCAAATCCGCCGACCCATTTAATGCCTGCAAGATCTGTCTGCCGTATGTAAGAGGGCATAGAATTATACCAGCCTTTTATGCCGGCATTGGCCATATCCAGGGTGATTTTGGAGGGCATGATCACTTCTCCGCGGCCATATTCAAGCCATGTTTCTTCTACACAGTGGATTGCGTCCTCCGGCGTCAGGTGTTTTCGTACCAGACTTTCACTGATTACCATAACATTTTCTTGCATGAGATTATCCTCCTTTAATTAAAACCTGCCTGATTTCAGGATCGGGGAAATGATATGTCCAATCATCCTACAATCCTATCAATAGAGTAGCCGATATCTGGATTTTCGTCAAGTGATTTTATAAATTTTCCATATATTTCTGAATGCTCAGGGATAGCGGTTGTATTGCGCCTGGCGGACAAAAGTATTTTTTGACGGAACAGATTTGAAGAAAAATCGTTGACAAATATAGTTGTAAGTGTTAGAATTATCTTATCAGAAAAGTACAATTGAATACATTACTCAGCAAAGGTGCATAAAGTATTTATAAAAGAACGATATATTTATGCGCTTTTTTTAAACCATTCTAACACTCACTCCCACTAAAAAGGGAGCTTTTATGTAATGAATTGTATATCGATTGTACAATTAATCAGGAAAGATGCGACTGCCTTTTAGCATCGGGAAAGCGAGGAGAAGAGAAATGGCCAAGCTTGTGATGGAACGGAAAGCTACGGATAATCCCTATTTCCATCGGGAATTTCACAATCACATCAATGTGGGGATCGATTATCTGTATAAAAAGTATGGCCCTGAAAAAGTGGTGGATTATCTGGAGACTTTTACGAGACATTTTTATGGACCTTTGATTGAACGGATGAAAGCGGAAGGATTGTCTCCATTCAGGGAACATCTGGAAAAGATATATGAGATTGAGGGGGCTTTGGGAGATCTGCATATAGAAGAGTCGGAAGAAGGCATGAAGGTAAGTGTTGACAGGTGCCCTGGCGTTACATATATCCATGAGACTGGACATACGGTTTCAGAAGTTTACCCGGAGACGTCCAGAGTGGTTTACAAAACTCTGGCAGAGGATACGGGATTTACTTATGAAATGCGATCTTATGACGAAGAGACGGGAAAAGCGGTTCATCTGTTCAGAAAGGGGTAATGGCAATGATCTCTTGTACAGAATTCATTCCGGCATACAGTGAACTGTTCACTTATCTTGACGGACTCGGTGGTGATGAAGCGGTAGAGGATTATTGGGAGTATATTTCAGGAAACGCCCTGGATGGTTTGGCAAAAGCAGTAGAGGCTGAAGGTGTAAAGGGCTGTTATACTTATTTTTCCAAGAATCTGAATGAGGAAGCCGCAGATTTTACCATGACCTATGATGAAGATACGGATACCTATGAATGTGTAATGCACCATTGCCCGTCTATGGGAAGGCTTCTGGAATACAAGCAGCTGGTTCCCTACAGGAATTACTGTGGGCACTGTTCCTGGATCTACGCCGGCGTCCTGGAGAAGATGGGCTACCATTATGAAATGGATATCAGCCATGCAGATGAAGCAAGGTGCATTGAACGGGTAACCAGAAAGGAGAAACAGGCATGATTTCCTGCACAGAATTTATCCCGGCATACAGTGAACTGTTTACATATCTGGAACATATAGGCGGACGGGAAGCTGTTATTGACTATTGGGAATACATAGCACAAAATGCGATTCAGGAACTGGATAAATGTGTCAGGGCAGAAGGACTGAAAGGATGTTATACTTATTGGTCTAAGAGCCTCAATGAAGAAGCGGCCGATTTTACCATGACACTGGATGAAGAGAAGAAGGAATTTATCATCGATATGCACCACTGCCCCTCCAAGGGCAGGCTGCTGGAATTTAAACAGATGGTTCCTTATCACGATTACTGCGGTCACTGCGGCCTGATTTACAGGCGCGTGCTGGAAAAACTGGGCTATACCTATGATTATAATATGGACGGTGTGGATCACGCGGCCTGCTGTCTGACGATTACCGGTCCCTGGGAAGACGGGGAAAAAATATAAATATTGTGTGGAAAACACAGCGAAAGGATGAACCATGGACTACAAGAAGAACAGGATGATTGAAAAACTGAAAAGAGACGAACTGGTAACATGTCTCAAAATCAATATTACGGACAATATTCCGACAGAGATTGCCGCTATGTGCGGTGTTGACTGTGTGTGGCTGGACATGGAGCATGTGGCTGCAGATTACAGCCAGGTGAACAAAGCCATGCTGGGAGCCAAGATGCACGGAACAGAGGTGATCGTCAGAACCCCGAGGGGAGCTTATTCCAATCTGACGAGGCCTCTTGAGATGGATGCTTCCGGCGTGATGGTGCCCCACGTGATGAGTTATGAAGACGCGAAAGAGGTAGTGTATTATACGAAATTCCATCCGATCGGACGTCGTCCGCTGGACGGCGGCAATGCTGACGGCATGTATTGTATGCTGGATCAGGACAGCTATCTGAAGTATTCCAACGAAGAGAAGCTGACGATCATTCAGATCGAAGATGTGGAGGCGCTGGAGGATTTGGATAAGATCGCAGCGCTGGAGGGAATTGACATGCTGTTCTTTGGGCCTGCGGATTTCTCGCAGTCGGTTGGCTGCCCGGAGAATATCTGGAATGAAAAGACTCTGGAGGCCAGAAAAAAGGTTGTGGAAGCGGCCAAGGCCCATGGAAAGTATGCCGGGACCGTCGGCGGTACGGGTAATGTAAAGGAGCTGTATGATATGGGCTTCCGTTTCGTGAATCTGGGAGCAGATGTGGTAGCGCTGAGTTCTTATTTCGGCAATATTATTTCTGAGGTGAAGAAGCTGGGTCTATAAACAGGAGGACTGCCATGACAGACAAGAAAATTACGGATTTGTTTTCACTGGAAGATAAAGTGGTTGTAATTGTCGGTGGAAAGGGAGTCTATGGCAATGCGCTGACAGAGGCATTTGCGAAGGCCGGCGCCCGGGTGTTTACTGGCGCCCGGCGGTTGGAGCCGCTGGAGGCCAATGCGGCAGAACTCAGAGACGAGGGTTATGATGTGACTGCATTTCCCTGCGATCAGGCGGATGAAGAAAGCCTGTTTACATTCCGGGATTCCATATTCAAAGAGACGGACCACATAGACGCGCTTGTTCTGAACGCGGTTGCGAGAACAACCTCCGATTGGAATTGTCCGAAGGAAGAGTATGAGGAATCCATGAAGGTCAATGCGACAGGGCTGTTCCTCGCCACAAGAACCCTTGGTGACACCATGGTGGATCAAAGGCATGGGTCAATTATCATTATCGGTTCGATGCAGGGCATGATCGGGCCAGACTGGACGCTTTATGAGGGACAGAACATGTTCAATGCCGCCAACGCGGCGCCGGACTATTTCTTCCACAAAAGCGGCGATATTAACTTCGCCAGGTTCTGCGCCAGCCATTATGGACCGTATAATATACGTGTGAACTGTGTGAGTCCCGGCGGCTGCAGAAGCGAGCATCAGACGGAGGTATTTGCGGAGAGGTATGGAGTGAGAACCCAATTGGGAAGAATGGCGGAGCCGGTTGATCTGGTGGGCACAGTCATGTTTCTTGCAATGGATGCTTCCGGTTATGTAACCGGTACGAATATTCCGGTAGATGGAGGTTATACGGCGAAATGACAGAACAGATTTCTAAGTTTACGCTGGGCACGGTCCAGCTGGGAATGAATTATGGCATGGCGAACAAGACGGGTCAGCCGTCCACAGAACAGGCTTTTGCTATTCTGGACGCGGCTGCGGAGAACGGAGTTACCTCTCTGGATACGGCTGTCGCTTATGGTACTTCCGAGGAAGTGATCGGTAAATATCTGGCCCAGAGCCAGAACAGGTTCTTCATTACCAGCAAATTTAAGCTGGCCGGGAAGGATGATCCTCTAGCGGAATTCGAGCAGCAGAAGAATCTCACGAAGGAGCATTTGGGTAAGGTAAATATGTATTTTTACCATGACGCTCATCAGATGCGGGCTTACGGCAGCCTTCTGAGAGAGCCGATGGAGAGGATGAAGGAAGAAGGACTGACCTCTATGGTAGGCGCTTCTGTCTATGAAGTAGAGGATATAGAAGACTTTCTGAAGTGCGAATGGCTCCAGGGAATACAGGTTCCCATGAACATCCTGGATAACCGGATCGTGGAGTCAGGACTTTTGGAAGAGCTGAAGAAGCGGGGCGTTTTGGTGTTTGTCAGGAGTGTATTTCTTCAGGGGCTCCTGTGTATGGATACAGTTCCCGAGAGATTTGAATTCCTGGGGCCTTATGTGGAAGAACTGAGAGATATAGCGAAATCAGAGAATATGAGCCTTCGTGAAATGTCTGTAGCATATATCCGGGATCTGCCGGGGATTACCTCTCTGGCGTTGGGCTGCGAGACCGCCGGACAAGTGAAGGAAAATGCGGCGTTGATCGGTGTAAAAGCTATTTCCCCTGCGGGCACGGATGCGATCCGCGCGCTGGGCAAACGGGTTCCGATCCAGGAGGCGATGGACCGCATTCTGGGCAAGAAGTGACAGAGGTCTGATTTAGATGAAATTTATGTATTGTTTTACATAAATCAGTTGTCAGACAAGAAATCATAGTATGGCTGATGACGAAAAATAATTATAAGGAGGAGATGAACGTATGAAAAGACGAATTATCTCATTGTTACTCGTAGGTGCAATGGCAGTAGGACTGACCGCATGTGGTGGTGGATCCAATGGCAGCTCATCTGCTGCTTCCTCTGGAAGCACAGGTTCCAGCTCCAGCGCAGCCTCTGGCAGCTCCAGTGCGGCCTCCAGCAGCTCGGGCGCTTCTTCAGGAGCAGAGACTACCGGAGAGAAGATCGTGTACACGAATACTGCACCGGAAGACTTCTTCGAAGTACCCTGGTTCAACTGTGGCGAGTACGTGGACCACAAAGTTTTGTTCGAGACACTCATCGGAACTGATGCGAACTTCGAGCCTACCACGGACAGCGGCATGTGCGAGAGCTATGAACTGAGCGAGGATGGTCTCACCCTGACTCTGAAGCTGCGTGACGGCCTGAAATGGCATGACGGCCAGGACGTAACCGCAGAGGATGTGCAGTGGTCCATGGAAACTCTGGCGACGATTACCTCAAGCGCCAAAGAGATGATCAAGAGCACAGTACAGTCTATCGAAGGTTATCAGGAGTGCGCAGATGGCACTGCTGAACATTTTTCAGGAATTACTACAGACGGCAACACGGTTACGCTTAAATTTGCCAAAGTTGCTCCTAACGTATTGATCAGCTTCGCACAGTTGGCAATTCTTCCAAAGCACTGCCTGGAAAAAGCGGATAAGACCCAGTTCCAGCAGGATCCGTTCTGGCAGAACCCCATCGGTTCCGGTCCGTTCAAGGTTGGAAAAGTTGAGATCGGCAACTATGCTACGTATGTTCCGTTTGAAGATTACTGGAACGGTGTGGCAGATTTCACAATTCAGGCTTACGCTTCTTCAGCAGAGTCTGATGCGAACATCGTTAAGAATGCAAAAGACGGGAAAGTTGACTATGCGTTCACTAAATCCTATGCAGACGTACAGGCTCTGCAGGGTACAGAAGGCATCAATATCATCACCGTTCCTGTTCTGTATACCCGTTGGCTGCAGCTGAACGAGTATCCGAAGGCAGAAGGTGAGACAGGTACCTTCGCCGACAAGCGCGTCCGTCAGGCAGTTGCGTATGCAATTGACAGAAAACAGATCTGTGAATCTATTTTTGAAGGCGCATGTGATCCTGGTGACGGCACTCTGCTTCCCACAGGAACAGCAATGAAGAATGAAAACTGCGAAAAATATGAGTATGATCCTGAAAAAGCAAAAGCCCTTCTCGACGAGGCAGGATGGGATTCCAGCCAGACCCTGAAGATGGTCTATTACTATCAGGATGAGCAGACCAAGGATCTTGTTTCCATTCTGCAGCAGATGCTGGCTCAGGTTGGAATCAACATTGAAGCAGAACTGGTAACCGGTGATACGGCAGCCGTTCTGAACGTACCGCCGACCTCTAAGGATGCTAACGGTATTTCTGGTGTTAAATGGGATATTTGCTACGGCGCGCTGGCTGCTATGTCCCCGACAGATTATTACAACAGATTTGGTTCTACAGATCCGGCTAACTACTGCACACCGGCAACGGAAGAACTGGATGGACTCCTGGAAGAACTGAACAGCACGGTTGATACCGACAAACAGAAAGAGATCGTAGCAGATATTGAAGCTTATCAGGCAGAGAATATGCTGTATGTCCCGCTGTATTATCAGCCGGCATGGGTTATTGCAAGCGACAAGATCATTGACAACGTAGAGACCTGGGGCAACCCGCAGTACTTCTGGAATTGGGATATTCAGAATTGGGAGCTGAAGTAATATCAACCCCTGAGTATGAAAAGCAAGAGAAGGTGGGGAGGCAGCTTTAGGGCTGCCTCTCCATGTATAAAGAACGGAAAGGGGCTTATGTATGGCAAAATTTATTATTAGGCGAATCCTGATCTGTATACCCATGATTTTTCTTATGAGCTTTCTGATTTACGGAGGCATGGAGCTGGCTCCCGGGGACATTGTGTCCAGCATGATTTCACCGGATGCCCAGGCGCAGATGACGCCTGAGGAGCTGGATGCTGTCCGGGAAGCCTATGGTTTGAACGATCCGTTTATAGTGAGATATGGTAAATGGTTGGGTCAGGTGTTGACTGGCAATTGGGGTTATAGTATGTCGAGCGGTGCCCCGGTAAAGGATATTATTCTTCAGAAGCTTCCGATTACATTAGAGCTGATGATTACCGGGCTTATAATTTCTGTAATATTAGGTAGTGTTTTTGGTTTGATTTCGGCCTTAAAAAGAGGCTCGATAGCCGATAATGCGTTGACGGTGGCCGGCGTTATCGGAATGTCTATACCACAGTTTTTCTTCGGTATGGTGGCCATCCTGATTTTTGCTTTGAACCTGCACTGGCTGCCTGTCGGTGGGCGGACAACGCCTCAGATGGTGCACTGGTGGGAACATTTGAGGTATCTGATTTTACCGGCACTGGTTCTGGGCTTGACCCAGACGGCTTCCGTTATGAGGTATGCCCGTTCTGCCATGCTGGACAGTATGAACAAGGATTATGTGAAGACAGCACGAAGTAAAGGTCTGCCGGAGTGGAGAGTCAATCTGGTACACGGATTCAGGGTTACCATGACTCCCGTAGTGGTTCTGATCGCATTTCGTCTGCCGCTTATGATAAGTAGTGCCGTAGTTATTGAAAATGTCTTCCAGTGGCCGGGTATCGGTGTGACCTTCAAGGAAGCTGTAACGTCATCCAACTACCCGCTGGTTATGATGATCGCTCTGATCATGGTTGTCATGGTGCTTTTGATGAGCCTGTTACTGGATATTTTGACAAGAGTTCTCGATCCACGTGTACAACTAGAGTAAGGAGGGATACTATGGCTATAGGCGAAGCAAGATTTAATCGGAGATTAGATAAAATACGCCAACTAGAAGAGTCTGGCGTTTTAAAACAGAAGAAAAAAGGCAGCCGGGCACTGGCAAAGTTTAAAAGCAACAAGCTGGCTGTCGTTGGTTTAATTATATTTGCTATCATATTTTTGGCATGTGTATTCGCACCGTTGGTTACACCGTATAATCCGGAGACAGTAGACCTTCTGAATATTCTGAAGCCGCCGTCACCGGAGCACTGGTTTGGCACGGATAAGGTTGGGCGTGACCTGTTCGCCCGCTGTCTGTACGGCGGAAGGATATCGATCCTGGTCGCCGGGGGAGGCGCGCTGGGCGGAGCTGCTGTCGGCGTTCTCCTGGGATGTTTTGCCGGCTACAAGGGCGGATGGTTTGATAAAGTGACCATGCGTCTGTCTGAAATCTTCATGTCTTTCCCGCAGCTGATTCTGGTGCTGATGCTGGTGTCCATTATGGGACAGAGCACAAAGAATATCATCATTATTTTCATGATAACCGGCTGGGGAGGTGTATACCGTCAGGCGAGGGCGGCGATGCTTTCCATACGTGAGGAAGAGTATGTCCAGGCCCTGCATGCCTTTGGGCTGAGCGATCTGGTGATCTGTTTTAAACACATGCTGCCCAATGCGCTGAGTCCAATTATCGTTAATATTACCATTAATGTTGCTGCATTTATTCTGGAGGAGGCGTCTCTCAGCTTCCTGGGCCTGGGCGTTCCTCTGGCCGTACCGACCTGGGGCAATATACTGAATGCATCGCAGGATATGTACACACTGCAGAATGCATGGTGGATGTGGGCTCCTGTCGGAATTGTTATTTCTCTGTTCGTTATGAGTATCAGTTTTGTTGGTGACGGTATCCGTGACACGACGGACTCTTCGATGCAGGGTTAAAGGAGGCAGCATATGAGTGGAGAAAATGTAATTACCGTAAAAAATCTAAAAACATATTTTTATTCCAATAACCGCTGCAATAAAGCGGTGAACGGTGTCAGCTTTGATATCCGGAAAGGGCGCACACTCTGTGTGGTAGGTGAATCCGGCTGCGGCAAGAGTGTTACCGCTTCCTCTATCATCCAGCTTCTTCCAAAGCTTTCGAGGATTGAAGAAGGAGAAATCACCTATCATTCTGAAGAAAAGGGTGATATTGTTCTGAGCAAGCTGAAGAGGAACAGCAAAGAGATGAGAAGTTTCCGCGGCAGCGATATCGCCATGATTTTTCAGGATCCGTTGACCGCGTTGAATCCAGTATACAAGGTTGGCTGGCAGATCACGGAGAATATCCTCCAGCATGAGGATGTGACCAAACAGGAAGCCCGGAAAAGGGCGCTGGATCTGTTGAAACAGATGGGTATCCCGGAGCCGGAGAAGAGAATTGATCAGTACCCCCATGAATATTCGGGAGGTATGAGACAGAGAGCCATGATAGCCATGGCCATGAGCTGTAATCCCAAAGTGCTTCTGGCGGACGAGCCTACCACGGCGCTGGACGTTACCATTCAGGCACAGATATTTGAGTTGATGGAGAAGCTGAAGACGGAGTATGATACGGCAATTTTACTGATCACACACGATATGGGTGTGGTGAGTGAGCTAGCGGATGACGTAATCGTCATGTATATGGGAAATGTGATTGAAAGCGGTACGGCAAGGGAGGTTCTGAAGAAGCCGGCTCATCCGTATACCCAGGCTCTGCTGGCCTCGATTCCGATCCTGGGAAGAGGAAAGGACCAGCAGATTGAGCCGATCCGCGGCATGACTCCTGATCCCTACAACCGTCCGCCGGGCTGTCAGTTTGAGCCCAGGTGTGATTTCGCCTGTGACAAATGCCGGGAGGCAATGCCTGACGAGGACATCATAGAGGGAACGCACATGGCTCGCTGCTATCGCTGGAAGGAGGTGCTGAATAAATGATGGAAGAAAGAAAACCAATTTTGACGGTAAATAATATTCAGACCCATTTTCCTGTGAAAGGCAGCAAGAAGGCGGTCAGGGCTGTGGACGGAATTGATCTGGTGGTATATGAAGGGGAGACACTGGGTCTGGTGGGAGAATCGGGCTGCGGAAAAACTACACTGGGGAAATCGATCCTGCAGCTGATTAAGCCTACCGGCGGTGAAGTGATTTATGAATTTGAGGATGGTCCCAAGGATCTCCGGAAAATGAGTAACAGAGAGCTGGACGCGGCAAGAAAGGAAATGCAGATTGTATTTCAGGATCCGCAGTCATCCCTGAACCCTTCTTTTACTATTTACCAGTCCATGTCGGACCCGCTGAAGAAATTTGGGGTAAAGACTAAGGAAGAGAGAAGGAAAATTGTTGGGGATCTGCTGGAAGAAGTTAACATGCAGCGGGATTATATGGACCGTTATCCGACGGAGTTTTCCGGCGGCCAGAGGCAGCGTATCGGTATTGCAAGGGCATTGTCTATCAATCCGAGACTGATTGTCTGCGACGAAGCGGTCAGTGCCCTGGACGTGTCTATCCAGGCGCAGGTGCTGAATCTTTTGAATAAGCTGAAGGAAGAGCGAAATCTGACTTATATATTCATTTCCCATGACCTGAGCGTAATTGAATATATCAGTGATCGTATAGCAGTTATGTATCTGGGCAAGATCATGGAGATCGCGGATGCGGAGGAGCTGTACCGTTCAGCGGTACATCCCTACACCCAGGCGCTGCTTTCAGCAATCCCGGTGGCTGATATTGACTATCAGAAGAAACGAGTCCTTCTGGAAGGTGATGTGCCCAGCCCCATGAACATACCCTCCGGTTGCAGGTTCCATACCAGGTGTAAATATTGTCAGGATATCTGTAAGGAGAAGGAGCCCGAGCTGAAGAAATATATGGTAAATGGCCGGGAGCATATGGTTGCTTGTCATTTTTCAGATGAGCATTTTAAAAAAAATGGTAAATCAGCAGAGGAAGTTAAATCATGAAGATTAATATGGATTCCATCGTGATCACGCCTCCGGTAGGTATCCCGCTGGCGGGAAACGGCCGGGCGGACAGTAATTCCAAAGGAGTTCACGATGATTTGAGGGCAAATTATCTTTTCATGGAAAGCAATGGGAAGAGGCTTTTGTTTATCGGTCTTGACCTGCTGGCTTTCTTCCGGGCAGATGCGGACCGGGTCAAGGAACAGATCGGGAAGGTTGTGGGACTGTCGCCGGATGAAATCAATATTATGGCGACGCACACGCATAGCGGCCCGAATATGCATGAGTTTTTCAAGTGTTTTCTGACAGAGCAGGATATAAAAAACTGTGCGGAATATACAGAATGGCTGGTACAGGAACTGGTAAAACCGGTTCCTGCCCTGGTCGGAAATGCTTTCGACGGCAAGCTGGGATACGGACGGGATGTGGTGGAGGGATACTCCTTCTGCCGCCGGATCGTTCTGAAGGACGGTACCTTTAAGATGGTGTTTGAGGAGTATGATCCAGAAGACATCGACCATCTGGCTTGTCCCAACGGCAATCCTGTTATGAGTGTTTTTCTTCTGACAGATATGAAAGAAAATGTAAAAGGCATTCTGGTGAATTATACCAGCCATCCCGCAGTAGTCTGCGGTGAGGACTGGCTTTATACCCGGGATTATATCAATGCTCTGACCGTAGAACTTCAGAAGAGATATGGCCGGGAAGTAGTGGTGCTTTATGCCAACGGCGCACAGGGCAATCAGGTGGCTGCTGACCCCTACAAGCCATTTATCACCGGCTGGGAAGAAGCTGATAAAGTGGGGAAAGGTATGGCTGACGGCGCAAAGCTCATCGCCGACCGGATTCTCATGGACAAGGAGCTGAAGCGTGAGGTGGATATCCGGACGCTCAGAAGAGAAGTGACGCTTCCCATCCGTAAGGTTCCGGAGGCTGATGTGGCGAGGGCCAGGGAAATGTTGGAGCATCTGACAGAAGACGTACTTCTTCACGGGCTGGATCCCAGAGCAGAAGCCACCAGCATACTGGAGATGGCTGAATATCCAAAGAAGGAGGAAGATGTTCCTGTGCAGGCGGTTAAGATTGACGATGAGCTGATTGTCACTTTCCCCGGAGAAGTGTTTCTGGAATATGGCCTTCAGGTAATCCGTCACTCGCCCCTTAAGGATACTATGATCTTTGGTCTGGCAAATGACTATGTGGGCTACATACCGACAAGAGAAGCCTTTGGGCAGGGTGGTTACGAAGTGAAAACATCCATATGCAGCAGTAAATTTGCTCCTGAAGCGGGGGAACTGCTGGGGAATGCCTGCTGTGAGCTGGTGGATGACATATTAAAGTAAAAACAAGGGAGATCCAAGCATGGAAAAAGGATTTTATACGGCTCTAGGGACGCCGGTAGAAAAGGATGGCACTTTCTGTGCCGGAAGCATGGTCACACAAGTTGAGCGGCAGGTTGCAGCGGGGGCTTCCGGCCTTTTAGTGATGGGATCCATGGGAAATGAGCCTTATATTAAGAACTCTGAATACCGAAAAGTGGCGGAGATCAGTGTTGCAGCCGCCAGAGGCAAATGTCCTGTTCTGGTAGGCGTTACCGATGTATCCATAGCCCGTGTAATTGACAGGATCAAAGAAGTATCGGATATCGACGGCATAGAGGGAGTTGTTTCAACAATACCCTATTATTCCACCTGTGGCCAGAGCGATATTTATAATTTCTATACTGCTCTTGCAGATGCGTCCAGATATCCTGTATATCTCTATGACCTGGCCGTGGTAACTAAAGCGCCGATTGCTCCGTCCACGGTTCAGAAGCTTTGGAAGCATCCGAACATCCGGGGAATTAAATCCGGAAATCTGGTGACCCAGAGAATTTTGAAGCGGAGTGAAGACAGGCCGGACAATTTCAGCATGATTTTCAGCAATATAGATGAATTTGACATCGCTTACTGTTACGGAATTGATCGTAATCTGGACGGTATGTTTTCCTGTACGCCGAAAACGGCAGGAAAAATGTACCGGGCGCTGGAAGCCGGAGACAGAGAGACTGCGGGACAGTGCCTGGATTCTATTCTGGCTCTGCGCGATCTCTTCCTGACGACGCCTTCTCTGCTGAATGCCTATACCCATGCGATGAATCTTCTGGGATGTGAGGGCAGCTTTGCCATCGATTATGAAGACGGCATATCAGATGATGACAGAGCGCGGGTTACAGAATTCATGAGGAAAATAGGAGAAATTTAATATGGTATTTGACCGGATTGAAAATATAGGGACCTATCTGGGAACCGGAGAAGCGATGGACGCAGCGCTGAATTTTCTGAAAGTGATTTCCGAAGAAGGATTTGATGAATCGAGGGAATACGATCCCGGCTGCGGCGTTCTGGTTAGATGTGCTGCTTATACCACCCGGCCTCTGGAGGACTGCTGTTTTGAGGCGCACCGCCGTTATATTGACGTGATGGCAATGCTTTCCGGCACGGAGCAGATTGGCTATAAGCCCGCTGCAGAGCTGGAAAAGATCACACAGGAATATGTGGAAGAGCAGGACGCGCTTCTGGCTGAGGATAAGGAGGAGGTTGTGCTGTTTACATTTCGTGTGGGCGATTTTGCCGTATGGTATCCTCAGGACGGGCATATGCCCTGTATCTGCAGCGGCGAAGCGAAACCGGCGAAACGGTTAATTTTGAAGGTGCCGGTACAGGATTAAGAAAGCAGGCTGCCGCATGTAATGTGTGCCGGACGATTTCCGGCAGTGTTCCATGCGGCGGCTTTCTTTGCGTTTGCTAAGCTTTAAAATCGTGTTGGAGGAACAGAAACTGATGTTTCAGGCCCCGGCGGTGGAATGTTTTGCGGCTGCCATATGGGGGCACAGAGATTGCAGAAAGGAGAGATGATTTTCATGAACAACCAGGAGATTTTAGAACGCATCAGAGGAGGCCTGATTGTATCTTGTCAGGCGCTGGAGGACGAGCCGCTGCACAGTTCTTACATCATGTCACGGATGGCTTTTGCGGCCTATGAAGGCGGGGCCGTGGGAATCAGGGCCAATACGGCGGAAGATATTACGGAGATCCGCAAGGTGGTGAGCCTTCCCGTTATCGGAATTGTTAAGCAGGTATATGACGGCTGTGACGTCTATATAACGCCTACCATGAAGGAAGTGGATGATCTGGCGGCTACGGGTGTGGAAATCATCGCAATGGATGCCACAAAGCGCCCAAGACCTGACGGAAGGCCGATCGCAGAATTCTTCAGAGAAGTCAGGGCAAAGTATCCGGATCAATTATTCATGGCGGATTGCTCCTGTATAGAAGAGGGGCTGCATGCCGCGGAAATCGGCTTTGACCTGATTGGGACTACGATGGCCAGTTATACTCCTTATACTAAGGGAACGTCAATTCCGGATTTCAATATGATGAAGACACTGGTAGAAAAGAGCGGAAAACCAGTGATTGCAGAAGGAGGCATCTGGTCTCCGGCAGAACTGAAACAAGCCCTGGATACAGGCGCCCTGGCAGCAGTTGTGGGAACGGCGATTACTAGGCCGAGAGAGATTACCCGCAGATATGTGGAGGCCATCCAGTGAGGACAGCGGTTCTGGATATTGGCGGAACCTTCATAAAGTCCGGGATCTATGGGCCTGCGGGGCTGCAGCAGATCCAGGAGACGCCCACCCCGGCCAGGGAAGGGGGAGCGGCGCTCATGGAATGTGCAAAACAGATATTGCGCGGCTATACAGGCTATGATGCCATCGGGGTCAGCACGGCGGGACAGGTTGACGTGGTCAGCGGCAGCATCCGATATGCCAATGAGAACATCCCCGGCTATACGGGGACAAAGGTCAGAGAGATACTGGAGGACGCGTTTTCTGTGCCTGTGGTGGTGGACAATGATGTGAACATGGCGGCCATCGGGGAAGCGTACCTGGGCGCAGGTAAAGATCAGAGAGATTTTCTGTGCCTGACTTATGGTACGGGGATCGGAGGAGCCATCGTGCAGGACCGGCAGATATTCCGGGGAAGCAGCTTTTCTGCGGCGGAATTCGGGTCGATCGTGACACACGGGAAGGATCAGGAGAACCAGGGCGGGTTTCCGGCAGGTATTTATGAGAAATATGCGTCTACCACGGCTCTGGTGCGCATGGCCAGCGCGCGCGACACTTCCTGTACAGATGGGAGAGCTATTTTTGCAAGGCTGGGGGAAGCGGAGATCAGAGAGATTGTGGATGAATGGATCGGCGAGATTCTGCTGGGATTATCCAGTCTGATCCATATCTTTAACCCGTCTTATATAGTGCTGGGAGGTGGGGTAATGAACCAGCCGTACATATTAGAAGAAATACGCAGAAGGATCGGCAGCTATATCATGCCGAGTTTCGCTCATGTACAGTTTGAGAGGGCCAGGCTAGGTAATCAGGCGGGCATGCTTGGAGCGGCCATGACCGCGGAAAAGGAGTTATAAATTGCGGCAGGAGGGATACAGCGGTGATAACGGCGATTGTTAACGGCAGAATTGTGTTGGAGGACAAAATCCTGGCAGACCGTGTTCTGCTCATGGAAAACGGCAGGATTTTGTCTGTTGAAGAAAAAACGGCGCCTGAAGGGGCGGAGGTTATCGACGCGGCCGGGGGCTATGTGGGCCCCGGTTACGTGGATATACATACGCATGGAGGCGGAAGCCATACCTCTCATGGGGAGCCTCTTGAGATGGCGGAATATCATCTTCAGTATGGAACGACCTCTATCTGCCCCTCGCTGGCCTACGAGCTGACGAAGGAAGAGATGCTCCAGGGAATCCGCAACATCCGGCAGGCCATGAAACAGGGCGGGAACAGCGTGGCGGGCATTCATCTGGAAGGTCCCTACACCAGCCAGAAATATGGGGCTGCCGCAGCAAAGGCCTGGGAACTGAACAGAGAAGACTATGAATTGCTGTTCCGGGAGGCGGCAGGCTGCGTCCGCCAGGTGACCCATGCGCCGGAGATCCCGGGAATAGAGGAATTTGAAGAATATGTAGAAAAGCTTCAGATCCCACAATCCGTGGGCCACACCGAGATGTCTCCGGAGGAATTGAAACGGGCCATGAGCCATGGGGCGACGATCGTTACGCATCTGTTTGATGCAATGGGCTGCTGGAGAGGCAATGATTCCATCGCCGTGACGGGAGTGATTCAGGAGACGGCCGCGGAGGTGGCGCTGGCGCAGGAAGGGCTGTACTATGAGTTGATCTGTGACAGCGCGGGAATGCATGTGAAGCCTGCTAACCTCCGCCTGACGCTCCGGGCGGCCGGGGCGGAAAATATCATTCTGATTACGGACGCCAATATTGGGCAATACCGGCTGGAAGAGCTTTCGGAGGATGATATGAGGCGCCGCTATCCGGATCTGAATTTTAACAGTGACGGGGAGCTTTCTGGCAGCAGGCTGACAATGGAGCTGGCGGTGAAGAACATGCGCCGCCATACGGGAGCGACGGTCAGAGAGCTGTTTCTGATGGCGGCGGCCAATCCGGCCAGGGCGGTAGGGCTTTATGAGCAGACCGGATCGCTTGCGGCCGGTAAGTGGGCGGACATTCTGATCTGCGACAGCGAATTGAAGGTAGAACAAGTATTTTTACATGGAAAGCCTGTGAGGAGAGAGGCGGTTTGCTGATGAAAAAGGAATATTTATACGCCGGAATTGCTATACTGGCATGGGGAACTTCGGCTACTTCGGTGAAGCTGATGCAGGGCAGCCTGGACACCGTCTTTCTCCTGTTTGGCGTTTCCTTGACGGCGGCGGTGTTCCTGTGTATTGTGTGTGGGGTTCAGGGACGTTTCCGGAAGCTCAGGGAGTATTCCGCAGGAACCATTTTTCGGATGATCCTGATCGGATTAGTGGGTATGTTTGTGTATAATGCTCTTTATATGCGCGCCGTGGAGTGTATGCCGGCTCAGCAGGCTTATATGCTGAATTATTTCTGGCCGGCGCTGATCGTGGTGTTTTCCGGCTTTCTGTTGAAGGAGAAGCTGACCTTCTGGAAGGTTGGGGCGGTTCTGGTATCCTTTGCCGGAGTGCTCATCTACTCAGCGGACGGGAATCTCAAGTCTCTGTTCACCAGTAAGGCAGAGGGAGTGACTTTTGCTTTACTGGGGGCGGTTGTTTACAGCTTGTATTCTGTGCTAAATAAAAGGGAATCCTACGATAAATTCCTCTGCATCACAATTGCCTGTGTCACCAGCGCGGCCTGTTCCCTGGTGTGGGTGCTGGCGTCCGGCCAGATCCATCTGGTTCAGACCGCTAACTGGGGCGGTTTGATTTACCAGGGTGTAGTCTGCATCGGCACAGCGTATCTGGCCTGGGCCTATGCGATGGATGCGGGAGACACGGCGAAGGTATCGACGCTATCGTACCTGACTCCTTTTGTGTCCCTGATTTTTACCTGCGTATTCCTGGGGGAAAAAGTGACGGCGTATTCAGCAGCGGGGATTATATTTGTCATAATGGGAATTATTCTGCAGGAAAGGCCGTGGGGCAAGAAAAATACTGCCGTTAAGGCTTGACTTTTTTCGCGTTTATCCTTATCATGTTAGAAGGCCGTGTTTGCACGGGAACTACAAAAGTATCTCTAGGAGGAACAGATTACAATGTATTCATTGGACGAAGTAAGAGCGGTCGATCCGGAAATTGCCGAATTGATCATGGCAGAACTGGCCCGTCAGAACAGCCATATTGAACTGATTGCATCAGAAAACTGGGTTTCTAAAGCGGTTATGGCAGCTATGGGAAGCCCCCTTACCAATAAATATGCAGAGGGATATCCGGGAAAAAGGTTTTATGGAGGCTGCCAGTGCGTAGATGAAGTGGAGGCTTTGGCCATAGCGCGTGCCAAGAAGATTTTTGGATGTACCTATGCTAACGTGCAGCCTCATTCCGGCGCGCAGGCAAATATGGCAGTATTTTTTGCCCTGCTTCAGCCAGGGGATACCGTGATGGGCATGAACCTTTCGGAGGGTGGCCATCTGTCGCACGGAAGCCCGGCAAATCTCTCCGGCGCCTATTTTAAAGTCGTACCCTATGGGGTTAATGCGGAAGGCTTCATTGATTACGATGAGGTGGAGCGCATCGCCCGGGAATGCCGGCCGAAGATGATTGTGGCAGGCGCCAGCGCGTATGCCAGAACGATTGATTTTAAGCGGTTCCGTGAGATAGCGGATGAGGTGGGCGCGTATCTGATGGTGGATATTGCCCATATTGCGGGGCTTGTGGCTACCGGGCAGCATCCCAGCCCAATTCCCTATGCGCATGTGACTACGACTACCACGCATAAGACGCTGAGAGGTCCAAGAGGCGGCCTGATCCTGTCCAGTGAGGAATTTGCGAAGGAACACAAGCTGAATAAGGCGGTATTTCCGGGAATCCAGGGGGGACCGCTGATGCATGTGATCGCTTCCAAAGCGGTCTGCTTCCAGGAGGTATTGAGTCCTGAGTTCCAGGAATATGGAAAAAATGTTGTGCTGAATGCGAAAGCGCTTTGCAAGGGCCTGATCAGCCGGGGAATTCCGGTGGTGTCCGGAGGCACGGACAATCACCTGATGTTGGTGAACCTGGCGGCCATCGGCAAGACGGGAAAAGAAGTGGAGAATCTCCTGGACAGCGTGAATATTACAGCTAATAAGAACACGATTCCCAACGATCCCCAATCACCTTTTGTGACCAGCGGCCTGCGTCTGGGAAGCCCGGCTGTCACTTCCCGGGGGATGAATGAGCAGGATATGGATCTGATCGCGGAAACCATAGCCATAATGCTGAAGGATCCGGAGAGCAACGCAGAACAGGCGAAAGCAAATGTGAAATCGCTGACGGATAAATATCCGTTGATGTGAGAGGAAGTAAGGGCGGAACGTCCGGCTGGCAGTATCTCGGCTCAGAGGAGTTTACCAACAGGAATAATGAAGTGGAAATGATACATAAACTGAGGCTGGACGGCTATAACGGCGGGCCGATTGTGGCAGACTGCAACCTGAATCTGGAACTGGCGGCAGGCAGTGTGAACGCGATTGGCGCCACCACAAGCGATGGTTTAAAGACAGAAAATGCGTCTCTGGGATATGATTACAGGGGAAGCTTTGATAAAAAGTGGTGGTATCTGAACATTGAAGGCGTGGGAGATGCGGATTCCAGACCGTCGCTGTCGATCACCGGAAAGGATTACGCGATCCACAGTGAGCGTGATATCAGCATTGAGAACTGTAAGCTCACGGCAGTCAATGAGCCGTCTGATCCCGGAAGCGGATCCATCGCGTGTATCATGAGCGAATTTTATCTCACTATCACTGACTGCGAGATGGATTTAACATCCAGCGGCGTTACTTTGAACTGTTACGACGGGATGAATATTTCCGGAAGCAAGATAAAAGCAGTGTCGGGCATTAACGCCTTCCATGCGAATAATGAAAATCTGGTTATCGCAGATACTGAGCTGGATGTCACAGCTCCGAACGCAGCGCTCAGCAGCCGGTTCGGAGGGGTTTATCTGACTGCCTGTACCGGTACGATTTCCACAGACTGTCCCAGTGGGGTGATTGGTACTCCGGCCAGAGCTTGTATCCGTGGTCTCAATCTGGATAAAAAGTATGTAACGGAACTGAAAGACTGTAATCTGACGCTGATATCCAATGCCGGTTATCAGGCGGAAGGCACTTTGAGCTGCGGCATCAGCGCAGACAGTGATATTGTGATCGACGGAGGCAGTGTTTCTTTTTCCGGTACGTCCTATGGAGCTAATTCCTTTACGTCTTATCCGGATCAGTATACGGGAAATATCATTGTCCAAAACGGGGCAGTGCTCAGCGGGGAAGAGGTGGGAACCGCGATTTTGCGTGCTTCAGGTGCCGGTACGGTGACCTGCGGGGAAGGTACTTCTGTAAATGGAAAGATTTTACACAGTTCGGATCAAATGGTTGTGCTGAGCGGTATCTATACGGTAGCTGCGGATGAGGCGCTGTCAGAAGGGCAGACCCTGACGATTCCGGCCGGTTCAGAGGTCATGATTTCGGAAAATGTGACGCTGGATCTGTCGAAAGCTGCTGCAGTGATTCTGAACGGTAAATTAATCAATCACGGAACGGTGTTGCTGAATGGGGCAGTTTCTGTGAATGCCGGTGTACTTGAGAACCTGGGGACGGTGAAGGAGACGGAAGGAACGGCTCTCAAAAATGACGGTGAAATCAGCAGCAGATGTAATTCGCTGTTTGAGGTGACCGGAAATGCGATTAACGCGATCCATGACTGGGACGAGGGAGTAATAACAACGGCACCTACGGTCACGTCAGGGGGTGTGAAGACTTTTACCTGCAGGAATGACAGCAGCCATACAAGGACAGAAGAGATCGCTATGCTGGAACGGGCAGATTACAGCAAGGTGGATGAAGCGGTAAAGAAGGCTGAAGCCCTGAATAAGAATGATTATAAAGATTTTTCAGCGGTTGATGCTGCTGTCAGTGGCGTAATCCGGGATATGGATGTTTCCAGGCAGTCAGAGGTTGACGCCATGGCGGCGGCAATAGAGAATGCTATCAAAGGCCTTGAAAAGAAAGCGGTCATTACCCCGGGAGGGTCGGAGAGTACAGTTACTCCGACGAAGGCAGCGGGTGCCGGCGGAACTAAGACAGCCAGCGCGGTTAACGCGAAAACAGGTGATGAGAATCATATGGATTTTTGGATTGTATTAGCCGTGGCAGGCTGCGGTGTATTGATTACTCTGTCAACCGTGGTTATCAAGCGGAAAAAGCATAATTAAGTAAATTAATTGACGGAGGCTGTGCCCTTTTGGGAGAAAATAGCCTCCGTTCTTTATATTGGGAGGTTTTACAATGAGAGTATCCGAATGTTCAATCATATATGAAAATCCGCTTCCCCAACTGAAGGCCAGGAAAGCGTATTTCCCCAATCTGTGCCTTCTGGATGGCGGCGAACTGGCGGCGGCCTTTGCAATCGGCCAGGCGATGGAGAGCGTAGACCAGACCAGTTATCTGGCCAGATCCAATGACGGGGGGAGAACGTGGTCTGAACCGATCCGGATGTTTTCGGGACAGGTTTCTGCGGAGCGTGAGAGAGTGCCGGTGAGCGATGTGGCTAAAATTACCAGAGTTGGAGACGGGCGTCTGATCGTTCTGGGATACCGGTTCCGGAGGGAGGACCCGGACTGCCCCCTGGGCAACCCGGAGACAGGCGGCCTGCTGGAGGACGAGGTGTTCTGGGCGGAAAGCCGGGACAGCGGCGTTAGCTGGTCGGAGCCGTCGGTGATTCCCACTGCCTGGAACGGGCATACGGAGGCATCGGCTCCTGTTACGGTGCTAAAAGATGGGGATTGGGTAACTCCCATCACCGGATTTCCCGGCTGGGACGGAAGGCTGGCCGGAGTGAACTGTGGCAGGCTTCTCCGCAGCAGCGACCAGGGGAAGAGCTGGCAGGACGAGACTGTCTGCATGGATTTTCCGGGTCATACGGTACTGTGCTATGAGCAGCGTTTGTGCCAGCTGGAGGCGAGCGGGGATCTGGTAGTGATCGCCTGGAATGAAGATACGGCGGTCGGCCGCCGCATGACGAACCATTATACGGTATCACATGACAACGGAAAGACATTTTCAGAGCCCAGAGACACGGGAATTATGGGACAGGCGTCCAGTGTGTGCGCCCTGGGCGGCAACGAGCTTCTGTCCCTGCACGCCTGCAGAAGAGATACAGAGCGTCCTGGAATCTACGGATGCCGGGTATTGCTGGAACACGGGGAATGGAAAACGGAAGAAAAGAAGCTGCTCTGGGAGCCGGGCGTCCCGGTGGTGAAAAATGATAAGTTCGCGGATGTATTCGCTTATCTGAAATTCGGGCAGCCCAGCGCGGTTCGGCTGTCGGAAAAGGAGCTTCTGATGACGCATTGGTTTGAGGAGAACGGGGAGGCCAAGATAGCGGCCACCAGGATCGAACTGTAATTTTGGGATTCCTCATTGACCAATTGGAAGCCTCCACGGAGAGGTGCCGGAGAAAAAACCTCCGAGTCTGAAGAGGTTTCAGCTCGGAGGTTTTTAATAAGATCATTTGCCGGAAGTGTCAGATGCAGGTATAGCCGCCGTCTACCGGTATGCTCAGTCCTGTCAGATAAGCAGATGCGTCAGAGGCCAGGAATGCGATGGGACCTTTGATGTCGTCTCCGTTGGCCAGCCGTCCCAGCTGAGTGTGCTTACTGTACTCCTTTGCAAAGACGGGATTGGTGCGGTCTGACTGAAGGCCGCCGGGACATACCGCATTAATGCGGACGCCGTACTGGCCGTAATAACTGGCGGCATGGCGTACCCAGGCGGAAACACCTGATTTGTCCACGGCATAAATGTGGCCGAAGGTTCCGGCAGCCATGCCGGGATTGCCGTCGTAATTATGCTCCTCCACGCCGATCAGGCCCATCATGGAACCGAAGGTGACAATAGAACCGCTGTGCTGCCGGATCATCTGATCGCCTACCAGGGTGGTCATGTAAAGGGATGCCGCGGTGTTGACACGGACGCCTTCGTCCATCTGCTTCTCATCCTGAAACCAGCCGACACCGCCGTCCCCCTGGGGAAGAATGCGGCTGCAGTTGATGAATACGTCTATGCGTCCGGCTTTCTGTATGACGGTATCCACCAGATTGCGGATGCTGTCGATGTCACCCTGCTCGAAGGGGATAGCTTCTACCTTTACGCCCTTTTCGCGTTTCAGCTCTTCGACGAATTCCTGTGCGGATTCGATGGAGTGGCTGGCCAGATAGATATCTGCGCCGGCGTCTGCCAGAGCCAGCGTCGCGCCCTTACCGTACATGGCGCGGCCGCCGGTGATCAGGGCCGTCTTTCCTTTTAAAGAAAATAAATCAAATGTATTCATAGATGCGCCTCCTATTTCGCCGTGTAGCCGCCGTCCACTGCCAGCGTTGTGCCCGTGATGAACTCCGACGCGTCAGAGGCGAAGAAAACGGCTGCCTGTGCAACGTCATCGCCGTTGGCGAGACGTTTAATGTGCGAGTGACGAATAAAGGCTTTTTCAAACGCCTCAGGCTTGGTGCCTGCCAGCGGGCCATAGGCGATACAGTTGCAGCGGCAGTTATGAGCGCCCAGGTAACCGGCGGCCTGCCTTGCGTAATTGACATAGCTGCCCTTGACAAAGCAGTAATCTACTGAAAAATCCTTTGGGGCATATTCCGGGCAGTCTTTGTAGTTCTGAGGATCACAGCCTACCAGAGCCGCATAGTCGGACACAAAAATCATCGAACCGTGCCCCTGCTCTGCCATGATTTCTCCCAAATGCTTGACTGTCAGCATCATGCCCATCTGTGTGATGCGCAGATTATTGTAAATCTCCTCAAAAGAATGGCTCCACCCCTCCAGCTGAAGGCCGGAGCTGTTGTCCACGAAGATGTCCAGAGAAGGAAGGGCGGCTTTTACTGACGCAGCCAGCGCGGCAGCGGCAGCCTCTGTCTCCTGAGAGTAGATAAAGGTGCCGGCAGCGGAAACGCCTGCAGCCTGCATGTCTGCCGCCGCCTGGTCAAGGGCTTCCTGATCCGGGCCTGCCAGATAGACGGCTGCGCCTGCAGCGGCCAGTCCGGCAGCGATCTCTGTGCCGTAAGTATATTCCGGATAAGTCACAAGAGCGTGCTTACCGGCCAGTGAAAATTTGTCAAGAATATTCATAATTTATCTCCTGATTTTCGTCCGGGGTCTGAGGTTTACCGTTCTTTGATTTCAGAAAGCATTACTTTTCTTCCGCCTTCTTCACGGCTGCGGATTCCGGCGATGATAATCTTCATCATCTCGATTGTATCCTCGAACGGGCAAGGTTCTTCCCCGGTGCGCAGATAGTGCACAAAGTTGTCCATCTGTTTCTTGAATGCGTAATAGGAGTCGCCATCCTTGACCAAGGTGGAGCCGCCTTCACCCAGAATCATGATTCCAAGTCCGGCCATACCGATTCCCATGGGAATGTCCACATAACAGCCACTCTCGTGGTGGAGATGGACCATGGTGCTCTCATAGGTTCCGGTGTTCTGCACGGAATCGAATCCCCGTCCCAGCAGGTTAAACATGCCTTCAACCGCGTGAATTCCGTAGGTTTCCCATTTTTTGGCCATGGGGCTGCAGATGTAGCGGAGCTTGCCGAACTCGTAGTGGTTCTCATAGAAGGGCTCCATAGCCTTGCTGTAGCGCATGGAGGAGGAAGATATGAAATGTGCTCCCTCATCACGCCATTTTACAAATGTCTTCAGATCTTCTTCATTATCAACCAGAGGTTTATCGATGAACATGGGCAGCCCTGCTTCCAGGAAAGGACGGCAGCGCTCGATGTGCTCAGCGCCGATATCGGTGGCACAGATAACGGCATCGACTTCGCCGATCATGTCTTCCGGCTTATCCACCACATTGGGAATGAGTGAAGCGCGCGCGCAGTTCTCAGCCATCTTCCTGTCGGCATAGCCTGTAAAGCAGATGTGAGTGATGTGAGCGCCCGGGATCGCCAGAGTCTCAGACGGCTGCTTGCCCAGATATGCAGGAATTGTGGGATACAGCTCCCTCGTCCATTTGTCCATTTCTTCTTTGTTGTAATTGTTGTACATGGCGCTCCAGGAGAAGGGATGCGCGTTGCCCTCAGACATGCCGAGGATACCGATTTTCAGTTCTTTGTCTCCGAGTGGAAATTGATTGGACATAGTGACACCTCGTTTTCTTATATTTTCCGGAATAATATCCTACTCTCACTATACAGGATACAAAGATGAAGTCAATATGCTTTTCAGACATAAATCGGCGGCTTTTGTCCGGATAGGACGATGAGATAAAAGGAAAATCTTGTTGACATTTTTGGAGGAAGATGTTAAGGTAAAATTGAATTATACGACTGACGGAAGTGGAATTGACCACAGGAAGTATAATGATTTGAGGCCGACCGTCTGGGCATATCTGCTTGGAGTGTGTATGGTCTTTTTTTAAACCCGTTAACAAGTGAGAAAAGGAGAAGAGTTCATGGAAATGTTATCACTGGAACAGGATCTGAAGAGTAATTCTTATCCCGGAAGAGGTATCGTGATCGGACGGTCCGGGGATGGGAAATCAGCCGTAACTGCTTATTTTATCATGGGCAGAAGTGAAAACAGCAGAAACCGTGTGTTTGTGGAAGATGGCGAGGGCATCCGCACGCAGGCATTTGACCCCTCGAAGCTGACAGACCCGAGCCTGATCATTTATGCGCCGGTGCGCGTTTTGGGCAATAAGACAATTGTGACGAATGGGGATCAGACGGATACGATTTATGAGGGAATGGACAAACAGCTGACCTTTGAACAGTCTCTGCGCATCCGTGAATTTGAGCCTGACGCTCCCAATTATACGCCGAGGATTTCCGGCATTTTGCATGTGGAGAACGGAACCTTCAGCTATGCCCTTTCGATTCTGAAGAGCAACAACGGTAATCCGGCACAGTGCAACCGCTTTACTTTTGCATATAATGAGTGTGTGGCCGGGGAAGGGCATTTTATCCATACCTATATGCATGACGGTAACCCGCTGCCGAGCTTTGAGGGCGAGCCGAAGCTGGTGGCCATTCCTGATGAGATCGGCGCTTTTACAGATATGCTGTGGGACAGCCTGAATGAGGACAACAAAGTATCCCTATTCGTCCGCTATATCGATATTGCAACCGGTAAATATGAGACTAAAATTGTTAATAAAAATTGCTGAGGAGGAATTTTCATGAAGGAACTGGAATTAAAATATGGATGTAACCCCAACCAGAAGCCGTCCCGGATCTATGTGGCGGACGGCGGCGACTTGCCCATTCAGGTGCTCTCCGGACGGCCCGGATATATCAATTTTCTGGATGCGTTCAACGGCTGGCAGCTGGTGCGTGAATTGGAGAAAGCCACAGGACTTCCGGCGGCGACCTCCTTTAAGCATGTGTCTCCTGCAGGAGCCGCCGTAGGCCTTCCCATGAGCGATGTTCTGAAGAAGATTTACTGGGTGGATGATATGGGCGAGCTTTCACCGCTGGCATGTGCCTATGCGAGAGCAAGAGGCGCTGACAGGATGTCTTCCTTTGGTGATTTTGTTTCTCTGTCAGATATATGTGATAAAGACACGGCTTCTCTGATTAAAAGAGAGGTTTCGGACGGAGTGATCGCGCCTGGATATACCGATGAAGCATTAGAGATTCTCAAAAGCAAGAAAAACGGCAATTATTGTGTAATCCAGATCGATGAGAATTATGTGCCCGCGCCTCTGGAACACAAAGAAGTGTTTGGCGTTACCTTTGAGCAGGGCAGGCAGGAACTGGTGATTGATGATGCGTTCCTGTCCAATGTAGTGACAGAGAAGAAAGACATTCCTGCGGAAGCGCTGAGAGATCTGAAGATCTCCCTGATTACCCTGAAATATACTCAGTCTAATTCTGTCTGCTTTGTCAAAGATGGACAGGCGATCGGCGTTGGCGCCGGACAGCAGTCAAGGGTTCACTGTACCCGCCTTGCCGGGCAGAAGGCCGACAACTGGTGGCTGCGCCAGTGCCCGAAGGTGCTGAACCTGCCCTTCGTAGACGGCATCCGCCGTGCGGACAGGGATAACGCGATTGATGTTTATATCGGCGAGGAGTACATGGATGTTCTGGCTGACGGCGCATGGCAGAAGATCTTCAAGGAGAAGCCAGAGGTTTTCACGAGAGAGGAAAAACGTGCCTGGCTGGATCAGATGACAGGCGTGACACTTGGTTCAGACGCCTTCTTCCCCTTCTCCGACAATATCGAAAGAGCGCATAAGAGCGGTGTGCAGTACGTAGCAGAGCCAGGAGGTTCCGTGCGTGATGATGCAGTGATCGAATGCTGCAATAAATATGGAATGGCAATGGCCTTCACAGGAATCCGTCTGTTCCATCACTGATTCTTACCGGGAAGCCGGATGATTGAAAAGAGGCTGCCGCAAAATATGAATTCCTGCAAGTGTAGTTCTTGCAGGAAGGATATATTTTGCAGCAGCCTCTTGATTATGCGTTTATACTCTCGTGAACCTGTCTGCGGTAACTGTCCGGGGTCAGGCCCAGCTGTTTGTAAAAGGCTTTGCAGAAGCTGCTGGGATATTCATACCCGATAAGCTCTGAAATCTGTGCGATGGGAAGCTTTGTCTCTTCCAGATACCGTTTGGCAAATTCCATGCGGATAAAAATGATTTTCTGGCGGAAGGTGGTGCCGCAGTATCGGTATACCAGCCTCTGGGCTTGTCTGGAACTGACATTTAGATATTCTGAAAGGTCATCAATCGTCACCGGCTGATTGTAATTTTCTGAGAAGAACACATCGATCTGTGCTGCAATCTGGAATTCCAGCGTGGATTTGCTTTCCTTCTGGTCCGATGAGGAGAGGTAGGAATTATTCTGCCGCAGCAGCTCTGTAAGAAGCAGAGTCAGGTAGGCGGAAGCTGCTTCCAGATATCCGGCCCGGCATGCAGACAGCTCTTCGACTGCCTGGCGGAAATAGGAAAAGGCGGCATCATCCAGGGACCAGATGCGCACATCCGACCGGTTGATGATCGATGAGTACAGATCTGCCGGATCGCTGCCGTCTGCTCGGATATACGCTTCCAGACGCACCAGCGTGCTTCCCGGGTCCAGGCTGAAATAATGGGGAACAAATGGGCCTATGAGCAGACAGTCGCCAGGCTTTAACAAATGCTGCCCGTTATTTGTATGTAGAATTCCCTGTCCGGAAATAATGCCGTGAAGCTCACTCAGCCGGTGGGTATGCAGATATTGCACATAAGAAGCGGGGGCGTCTGTAGGGGAATTTTTACATAGAATTGTAAAATGTGAATTTTCATATCGGATATCCAGTTCAACACGTTCCATAAATCAAGCTCCTCCTTAATCCGCTTTTTTTAAAGTATAGCGCTCTTTCTGCTAATTGTCAAAAAGGGGATTGCTGGATAGTCCAAAAGGGACAAAAAAAAGGCATATCCGTCTGTTCTAATTATTGTTTCCGCGGGCGCAATAGAGTAACATGTAGGTACGATGAGTGATCTGTATGAGGATGTTCACCCACAAAACAGAGGAGGCAGGAAATGGGAAGTATTTTTGAAATGAAGCAGAAAAAAGTCGTCATTTTCGGCGGCGCAGGGTATCTGGGAAGCGCTATAACACGGGCGTTTCTGAACGAGGGGGCAAAGGTAGTTGTAGCGGACGTATTCCCGGAATGGAGCGAACCTTACATTCAGGATCTGAGGGAGAATCCCAATTGTGTTTGCTTTCAGTGTAATCTGGAAAGCACTGATGAAATCAAGGCGGCATATGACACCTGTATTTCAGAATTTGGCGGGTTCAATACGCTGTTGAATATTGCCTGCTATGGAAGAGCCGGAAATTTAGAGACAATGAGCTATGAGGATTGGAACAGCATGTTTGACGGCTGCATTGGCTATGTGTTCCGTGCGACCCAGGCAGCGATCCCCTATCTGAAAAAGAACGAAAACAGCGCGATTGTAAATACCTGTTCCATGTATGGCCTGGTATCACCAGATTACAGGATCTACGGGGACAGCGGACAGAATAATCCGCCGAATTACGGCGCGGCAAAAGCAGCAGTAGCACAGTTTACCCGCTATTGCGCCGCTCATCTGGCATCTTATGGAATCCGGACTAATTGCGTGACACCTGGGCCGTTCCCGGATGCGAGGAAAAATCCGCCGGAAGATTTCATGAAAGAAATGTCTAAGAAAACCATGCTTGGACGCGTAGGCCGTCCGGAGGAGATCGCCGGAGCATTTGTCTATCTGGCCTCGGATGCGGCTTCTTTTACTACTGGTGCGAATGTGGTAGTAGACGGAGGATGGACAGCCTGGTAAATAATTCAGTTTGCGGTGAGGTGGAAGTGGGTGGAAATCTGCACGAAAAACCCTCCCGTCAGGCCCTGGCGTAGACAGCCGGGCCTGGCGGGAGGGTTTTTCCGGCTATTCTGAAATTGTCTCTAGCATTACATAATTGGCGGATTACCGCCTTTTTTGTTCCGAAAATATATATTTTGTGCTATACTGAAAGACAAAGATTTAAAAGAAAGGATGTGATCCTGTGCGGACCATGGAATTTAAAATGGAGCGTCACGGGCTCTTAGAGGCGGGGCAGGAAATTACAGTGACGGAAAGTGCTCTTCCGACTTCTTATTATTATACGATCGTGCCGGCCATCGCCATGAGCAGGAATTACCAGGCCTATGAACGGCTGAAGTCCACGAAGGGAATTGTCAGGGAAATCAATCAGACCAGCAGGGGGTATTATACGATTGTCGAATTTGATGAAGAAGAACCATCCTGAGAATCAGGTACATACCATAGAGCCGGTGTTCGACAGTGCTTCCAGAATACTGATCTTGGGCAGCTTTCCATCGGTAAAATCCAGAGAAGCCGGTTTTTTCTACGGCCATCCCCAGAACCGTTTCTGGAAAGTGCTGGCCGGTATCACTGATTCAGAGGTGCCGGTAACGACAGAAGAGAAAAAGGCGTTTCTTCTGCAACGCCACATCGCCGTCTGGGATGTAATCGCCTCCTGTGTGATTACGGGTTCCAGCGACAGCAGCATTCGTGAGGTCGTGCCCAACGAGATCGGCAGAATATTGGAGGCGGCTCCAATTCGTTGTATTTTTTGCAACGGTGGCACCTCTTATCAGTTATATAGGAAATATCTCTATCCTTTGACTGGGCGCGAGGCGGTGAAGCTCCCGTCCACCAGTCCGGCGAATGCAGCTTGGAATCTGGAAAAACTGAAGAGCGAATGGAAGATTTGCTTGAGTTTTATGGAAAATGGGGTATAATAGCGTTATCTGAATGGAAGAATTTTCAGAGGAGGGCAGGATTATGAAAACATACGAAGCAGTTTGGGAGATCTTTAATCAGTGCCCGAACAATCAGATGCGGGATGTGTTTATAGAAGAAATTGAAACCGATGATCCGGAAACTTATATCCGGGATAAATTTAAGGATAAAGAAATGACTTATGAGAAAACGGTGCGCCCGGACGGTACGATGGTATTCGATATCATAACTTCGGGAATCCACCAGCGGTATACTTTTTCTGAATAGAAAGGATGCGGAATACAATGGAGCATTTATCAACGGAGAAACACACCCATGTGCTGGAAGACGGTACGGTGGTGGAACATACCCATGAGCACACCCACGCGCATACGCATCAGAATACAAAGGCGGTATTAAACCGGATTTCCCGCGCAATCGGCCATCTGGAATCCATTAAGCGCATGGTGGAGAGCGGGCGTGACTGCAGCGAGGTGTTGATCCAGCTGTCAGCGGTGAAGGCAGCCATTAATAACACCGGTAAGGTGATCCTGCATGACCATATCGCCCACTGCATAGTGGATGCGGTGGAGAGCGGCGATACGGAAGCGCTGGACGAATTGAACAAAGCAATCGATCAGTTTATTAAATAAGAGATAATATCAAGGGAGACATTTGAAATGGAAAAGGAATGCAGCAATGAAACGTGTACAAAGGAGAGCTGTGAGGGCTGTCCCAGCAGAGAAAAGCCGAATTTCCGGGCGGAGCTGAACAGCTATTCCAGCATCGGCCATGTGATCGGCGTGGTGAGCGGCAAGGGAGGCGTGGGGAAATCTCTGGTAACCGCGTCCCTGGCCAATGCCATGGCGGCGAAGGGCTACAGGGTTGGGATTCTGGATGCCGATATTACCGGTCCGTCAATTCCCCGTATGTTTGGGCTGCAGGGCCCTGCCCAGGTGGATGACAATGGGATTTATCCGCCGCTGACGGCCAACGGCATTAAGGTGATGTCCATCAATCTGCTGCTGCCGGGTGAGGAAGAGCCTGTAATCTGGCGAGGCCCGATCATTGCCAATATGGTGAAGCAGTTCTGGACAGATGTGGTCTGGGGCGAGCTGGATTATCTGTTTGTGGACATGCCTCCGGGAACAGGCGACGTTCCGCTGACGGTGTTCCAGTCACTGCCGGTGGAGGGTGTCGTGATTGTGACTTCACCTCAGGATCTTGTGAAGATGATTGTGACGAAGGCTTACAAGATGGCCCAGATGATGAAGGTTCCAGTGCTGGGGATTGTGGAAAATTACAGCTATGTGGAATGCCCGGACTGCGGCAAGAGGATCTATGTGTTCGGTGAGAGCCACATCGATGAAATAGCGGCATCTATGGATCTGGAGGTTCTGGGCAAGATGCCGATCCAGACCGAATATGCAAAAGCAGCCGACGAAGGACGGTTTGCGGAAGTCTTAAATGAATATCTGGAGAACGCTGCAGCGTCCCTGAAAAAATAGGATTTTACAAAAATTTTCTGCTGATTTTACAGCGGTTTGCACAAATATGAGAACGATTTCACAATATTTTCGTCGATTCGTCGATTGACAATTCCTGCCAAAAAGTGAGATACTACCGTAAAAGAAAAATGAAAAGAGGACAATTGTTCACAGCTTTTATAGAAGTATTTGGAAAGGATGATTGATATGTCTGAGACGAAAATGAAAGTCAGGTTTCATGATGCAGAAGAAGTTGAAGAGTTTGTTGACGCCGCTTCTAGATGTGATTTCGACATTGATATTTTTTATAACCGTGTAATCATCGACGCCAAGTCCATTCTCGGCATACTCAGCATGGACCTGAGCCAGGCGCTGACTGTTCAGTGTTATGGCACCAATCCGGATTTTAACCGTACCTTAAAGCGGTTTTCCGCGATGGAAGCCTGAACGGGGACAGACAGGTATGTGATGTGATTTTGTGATGCTGCTGCAGAGTGATCTGCAGCAGCTTTTTCTGTTAATAGGGATGGGCTTCTCGGGCGGGACCGGCCGGGGGAGCAATCAATCAGCCGATTGGAGGTGAGCCGGAGGTGGCGGACAGGAAAGGAGAAAAAAAGAGAGAAAGGATTTCTGTCCGTTCTCTGGTGGAATTTCTGCTGCGCAGCGGCGATCTGGATAACAGGGGAGGAGGCTGGGCTGACAAGGAGGCCATGCAGCAGGGGAGCAGGATACACAGGAAGCTTCAGAAGCGCATGGGGGGCGGTTATCAGGCGGAGGTACCTTTGCGCTTTGAAAAAGAATATGAGAATTTTATCCTGATCGTGGAGGGGCGTGCCGACGGTATTTTTACTGACCAGAAGGGGACTGTGATTGATGAGATCAAAGGGGTTTACCAGAATCTGGAGCAGTTAGAGGAGCCGGTGCCTGTTCACCTGGCTCAGGCGAAGTGTTATGCATATGTCTACGGACTGCAGCAAAAGCTGGAGCAGATCCGCGTACAGATGACCTATTGTAACATGGATACGGAGGAGGTTCGTAAATTCGTCCAGGATTTCCGGATGGAGGAACTGGACCTGTGGTTTTCCAGCCTTTTAGATTCTTATTACAAGTGGGCGGACTTTCAAGTGTGCTG